>CAZGFR010000107.1:0-1581 GCA_964524485.1 uncultured Anaerolineaceae bacterium
GCGCCGCCGCCCAGGCTGGTGACGCTGGAGTAGGGCGTGACCACCACCACCCAGGTGTGGCCCGGCTTGAGCGGCACGGGATTCCCGTCGCGATCCACCCATTGGATGGGGCGGCGCAGGCCCGTGCGCTTTTCGTACGCGCCCGAGCGCGTGCTCCAACGGATGTCGTACACGCGGCCATCGCGGAAGAGCATGGCGGGGCCTTCGCTGCCCTGGCTCAGGTCCATGTCGAGGATGGTGGGCGCGATGACCTGATGCTCGGCGAACAGCACGATGACGTTCTCGAAGTGCAGCTGCCGCCCGATCAGGCGGTCGGTGTCGGGATGGAGCTGACCCGCGGTGGCCTTATCGACGCTGTCGGTGTAGCGCAGGTAGGACTGCATCAGCGGGTCGTAGGTCCAGCCCGACTGGTTGAGGTTGGCGATGAACACGTTGAGCTGGGTCGCGGCCGAGCCGCCTTCGGGCGGCAGGTCGGTGTATTGATTGCTGGCGTAATCGAAGGTTGTGTCGGCTTTTTCGTTTTCCTCGGCGATGGCGCGCATGCGCGTGATGTCGAGCATGGCGCCGCCTTCCGTGACCTGGTGCGTGACCATCGCGCATTGCGGAATCTTGTCGAGCACTTCCTCCGAGGCGAAGGCATAGATCAGGCACGAGTCCTGGAACATGGCGGCGAAGTCAGCGTAGACCAGCCGCCCCGAGCGCACAGGACCGATCTCAGGGTCGATGCCTTTGGCAGTGGGATTCGGGGTGGGGGTGACACCCACAGGCGGGACCAGCCCGATGTCCACGGACAGGGTGGAGGCGGCCACCTCGACGGGAGTCCGCCCCGAGGCTGGATCCACGTCACTGTCGTGGTCCTCGTCCCCGACGTTGGATTGCGTGAACTGCATCCCGTTTGAAAGTTGAACTTCGAGCGTATACGTGCCTGGCGCGACGTTGAAGCCATAATAGCCGTTGCTGTCGGTGGTGGTCGAGCCGACTGGCTGCCCGCTGGCATCGTACAGGTCCACACACACGCCACCGACGCCGGGTTCGCCGTAGTCCTGCACGCCGTTCTGGTTCGCGTCCAGCCAGACGCGGTTGCCGAAGTAGGTCTCGTCCGCGCGGAAAGGTTCCATGCGGACCTCGCACCCGCCTGTGAAGGGAACTTCGGGCTGCGGGAAGTCGCCGTAGAAGACGCTCAGGAAACGCGTGGCGCCCTCGGTGATGTAGATCTCGAAGACGTAATTGGCAAAGGACAATCCTGACTGCGGCCGCGCGCTGACGGGAAAGTTCGAGACCGAGACCAGCAGGGCAGGTAGGCCGAGCGTGGCAGCGTCGAGCACGGGCTGGCCCGTGAGCGGATTGTAGTTCGCAGGGAAGTCATCGGGCCCGAGGCGAAGCGGCGTGGCGAAGGGCTGCGGCGTGGGTGGGAGAGATGCAGTCGCGGTGGGAAGCTCGGTCGGGGTGGATGCGGGCGGTTGCGTTTCATTTACGGTTGGGGCGGGAGCGCTGGTGGATGCGGCGGCGCAGGCCGTGGCGATAAAGGAGAGAATCAGCAGCGCCGCCAGTGAATTTTTATATCGAGACATGGGACCTCCA
>CAZGFR010000107.1:1681-8884 GCA_964524485.1 uncultured Anaerolineaceae bacterium
AAACGCTTCGCGCACGCGGCGATAGGTATCTTCGAGCGACTCGGGCAGCACGCGCGTCTCGCCCAGCGCCGACATGAAATTGGTATCGCCCGTCCAACGCGGCACGATGTGGATATGGACGTGTCCCAGCACGCCCGCGCCCGCCGCCTCGCCGATGTTGACGCCTATGTTGAATCCCTGCGGCTTGTACACCCCGCGCAGGACCGTGGTGCAGCGCGCAGTCAGTTCCATCATTTCGGCGCGGGTGGCGGAGTCGAGTTCTTCGAGGTTGGGAGCATGCACGAAGGGGATCACCATCAGGTGTCCGCTCGTGTAGGGGAAGCGGTTGAGGATGACGTAGGCCCGTTCGCCGCGGAACGCGATCAGGTTCTCGGCGCTGTCGGCTTTGGCTTGCGCATTGCAGAACACGCAGCCTTCTTCCTTATCGTGATTATCGATGTATTTCATTCGCCAGGGGGACCAGAGGTGATTCATAGGATGTCTGGAATTGTAGCACAGCGTAACCGCTTCGCGGCCGCAACCAAAGATTGCTCGTGATTTGCGCAAGTAGCGCAAATCCTGCGCCGTAATACGATAAACCGTCTGCGCCCTGCCGAGCCGACGGGGTATGAACGGGCCCTGAAATCGATTCCTACTTGTAAACCTGCCCATCTTCGAGTATCCTCGCTTGGATGCAGCCTTCGCTCTTTTCCGCCCAGCAATGGACCGTCTCGCGGCTGACGGCCTACATCCGCAACCTGATCGAGACCGATGCCGTGCTCCAGGATGTGACCGTCACGGGCGAGATCTCCAACCTGTCGCGGCCCGCCTCGGGGCACGTGTATTTCACGCTCAAGGATGCCAACTCCTCGTTGAAATGCGTGATGTGGAAGACGGGCGCCGCGCGCCTGCGCATGGTTTTGCAGGATGGCATGGCGGTTGAAGTCCACGGCAGGCTGGGCATCTACGAGGTCAGCGGGCAGTATCAGCTCTACGTCGACCAGATCAAGCCTGTCGGTGAAGGCGCGCTCTACCAGGAATTCATCCGCCTGAAGGCTATGCTCGAAGCCGAGGGCCTGTTCGACCCCGCGCGCAAGCGTCCCATCCCCAGTTTGCCCAAATGCATCGGCATCGTCACCTCGGCCACAGGGGCGGCCCTGCGCGACATGCTCAACACCCTGCGCCGACGGCTGCCGCTGGCCGAGGTCATCCTCGCGCCCTCGCCTGTGCAGGGGAGCGAGGCTCCGTCCGCTTTGGTGAATTCGCTTGAATCGCTGAATCGCCTGAATCCCGACGTGATCCTGATCGCGCGCGGCGGCGGTTCCATCGAAGACCTGTGGGCCTTCAACGACGAGCGCGTGGTGCGCGCGGTGGCCGCCTCGCAGGCGCCCGTCATCTGCGGCGTGGGCCACGAGACCGATTTCACCCTGTGCGACTTTGCTGCCGATCTGCGCGCGCCGACCCCCACCGCCGCGGCGGAACTGGCCACGCAGACGACCCTCGACGACCTGCGCGACGACCTCTCCGCGCAGGAAGCCCATCTCGCGTCCCTGACCCTGGGCCTGCTGGCCGATCAACAGGCGTGGATCTCGTCCCTGGCAGCGCGCCTGCGCTACGTCTCGCCCGAGCGGCAGATCCAATCCGCCGCCCAGCGCGTGGACGATCTCTCGCGCCGCGCGCTTTCCGCGCTGACGCACCGTATCCAATTGCAGGCCTCGCGTGTTGAAGGGATGTCGAGCCGTTTGCAGGCCCTGAATCCCGCCAGCATCCTCTCGCGCGGATACGCCATCGTCACCCGCCAGGCGGACGGCCGCGTCGTGGGTCGTGTGGCCGACGCGCAGGGCGCGCTCAAGGTGCGCGTCAGCGATGGCGAGTTCGCAGCACGTGTCGATCTGCAATCATAATTTTTCTGGAGCAACATGGCCAAGTCCAAACCCACCCCCAAACCCGTGGAAGAACTGACCTACGAGGAAGCCCTCGCCGAATTGGAATCCATTGTCACCGCCTTGGAGGGGGACGCTTCGCAGAATCCGCTTGAAGAGTCGATCAAGCTGTTCGAACGGGGCCAGGCCCTCGTCCAGCGCTGCGGGGAGATGCTGGAGGCGGCTGAACTCAAAGTGAAGCAGATGTCGGGCGGCGAGGTGATTCCGTTCGAGGATGAGTCCGCATGAATCTCATGGATATTTTCAAGAACGAAGCCCTCCTCAGCGGGCTGACGGCCTGGCTGCTGGCCCAGATCCTCAAGGTGCCCTTCGAGTACCTGCGTTCGCGAAAGTGGAATTGGGCCATGCTGTTGGCGGCGGGCGGTATGCCCAGCTCGCACTCAGCCCTGATGGTGGGCGCGACGATGGCCATCGGCCTGCACGAAGGCTTCGACAGTTCCATGTTCGCGCTGGGTGTGGCCATCACGATGATTGTCCTCTACGATGCGGCAGGTGTACGGCGGCAGGCGGGCATGCACGCGGAGCGCATCAACGTGCTGTTCGAGGAACTGCTGCGCGGTCACATCTGGAGCGAGGAGGAATTGCGCGAGGTGCTCGGCCACACGCCCCTGGAGGTGACGGGCGGTGTGCTGCTGGGTATCCTGGTGGCCATCCTCTTGTGGATGTATGCCTTATAGAAAGATCCCAACCTTGCGGTTGGGATTTTTTTCGGGTCAAGCTTCGCGTTTGGGCGCGAACCAGTAGCCGCGTCCCCACTGTGTGTGGATGTATTGATGTCCGCCCTTCTGTCCGTCCTCCAATTTTTTGCGCAGGTAATATACATACAACGAAACGGTCGAGTTGGAGCAACTGTACGATTCGCCCCAGGCTTCGCGCATCAACTCGCGGTGCGACACCACCTGTCCTTTGTGGCGCACCAGGCAGGAGAGCAGGGAGAACTCGATTGGCGACAGGGTGATGTTTTTCCCGTTGAGGACGACAGACTTGTCCTCCAGCCCGATGCGCAGGATGTCGTCCTCATATTGGTGGATCGGAGCGGAGGATTCGGACGCGTGGTTCTGGTTGCGCCGCAGCAGAGCGCGGACCCGCGCCTCCAGTTCGGGACGGCTGAAGGGCTTCTTGACGTAATCATCGGCGCCCACGTTGAACCCGCGCAGGATGTCCGAGTCGTGGACGCGCGCTGTCAGCATCAGGATAGGTACATTGCTCAACTCGCGCAGGCGGCTGCAAACTTCGAAACCATCCATCACGGGCATCATTAAATCCAAAATGATCAGGTCAGGGTGGAGATCGTAGGCCTTCTTCAAACCCTCTGCACCAGTACAGGCCCCATGGGTGATCATACCCTGGGGTTTGAAGATCATTTCGACCAAACTGCGAACGTCGGGGTCGTCATCGATGATGAGAATCCGCTCGTTCATGTCTCCTCCAGTCATGGCCAGCCGTGCTTCAATGCGGCCTCGATGTTGTCATACGGGAGCATCTTAGCTCCCACGTTTTGACTGGCTGGGTCGTTGGGTGTCATTGCGGGGTACACAATTGGTAATACTATAGCATAAATAACGAAGTCAATCAACGAATCCGTGATAATTTCGAGCTGACCCAGCTCCGCAGCGCGGTCGCTTCGGGGACGCGCAGGATCAGCATCCCCAGGCCGTAGATCAATCCGCCGAGGATAACTCCGCCCGCTGCGATCAGCCAGATGCTCTGACCCTCCGTCCACTTGAGCCAGCCCCACAACCCGAGCGACATCCCCAGCGTGGACAGGGCCGCGGCGCCGAATCCGCGCAGCAGGTGCGGACCCTCCAGCCCGTCCAGCCGTTTGCGCATGAAGAGGAAGAGAACAGCGCCTTCGAGGGCGGTGGCAAAGGAATTGGCCAGTGCCAACCCGCCGTGCGGCATCCAGCCGACCTTCTCGAAGATCCACGCGAACAGAAAACTGAAGATCACGTTCAGGCCCATCGCCACGGCGCCGACCAGCACGGGCGTCTTCGTATCGTGCAAGGCGTAGAAGGCGCGCGAGAGGATCTCGACGATGGAATGGCCCACGAGGCCTGCCGTGTACCACAGCAAGGCCCAGGCCACCATCTCGGTCGAGCGGACGTCGAACTCGCCGCGCTGGAAGAGGGCCGCGATGACCGAGTCGCGCAGCAGGATCAAGCCGAGGGTGGCGGGCAGGGAGAGCAGCACCACACCGCGCAGGGTGGCGGCTAGGGAGGCGCGCATCTCGCCGTGTTCGCCGCGCGCGGCCTGCGCGGAAAAGGTCGGCAGGGCGGCGATGGCAATCGCCTGCGCGATGGCCACCTGCGGCATGGTCATGATCTGGAAGGCGTACTTGATGGCCGAGAGCGAGCCTTCGCTTAATCCGCTGGCGATGACCGTGTTGACCACGAAGTTGAGCTGCACCACGGCCACGCCCAGCAGTCGCGGTCCCATCAGCCGCCCGACTTCGCGCACGGCGGCATTGTCGAGGCCGAAGGTGGGCAGGTAGGTCCGCGCGGGGAGGCGGAACAGGTCGGGGAGTTGGACCAGCAGATGCAGCGCCGCGCCGAGCACGGCTCCCCAGGCCAGGCCGAAGATTCCCATTGAGGGTACGAGGAAGAGCAGCCCGAAGATCATCCCCAGCCAGTACATGCTGGGCGCCAGCGCGGGCAGCAGGAATTTTTGATGCGAGTTGAGGATGCCCATCAGCAGTCCGCTCACGCCGAAGATGGCGGGCGCGATCAACAGGATGCGCAGTAACGAAGCCGCCAGCGCCTGCTGCTCGGCGACGAAATCGGGCGCGAGGATATAGCGGATGATCTGCGGGGCGAGGATGGCCGAGAGAACGCTGAGCAGGCTCAGGGTCGCCAGCACGATGTTGACGATGGACGAAGCCAGCTTCCAGGCCGAGGCGCGGTCGTCCTTGGCGAGGAATCCCGTGAAGGTCGGGATGAAAGCCGACGAGAGCGCGCCGCCCGCCACCAGGCTGAAGATCAGGTCGGGGTAGGTCGAGGCGGCGTAGAAGGCGTCGATGGCCTGGTCGGTGCCGAAGGCGTTGGAGATAAGAATCTGCCGCACCAGTCCGACCAGGTTGCTCAAAACGAAAGCGAACATGATCGTACCCGCGGCGCGCGCGATCTGACGGTTGGAAGAGTTCTCGGTCACGAGCGGGGATTATACAGCCAATCATATCGAACAGTTGTGCTATAATTTCGCCACCCCTGACCTGGAGCCGACATGAAAAAAATCCTGGGACTCGTTGCCTGCCTGATCTTATTGACCGCCTGCGCCCCCACACCCGTGGTCGTATACCCTGCCACCGAGACGGCGCTCCCGTCCGATGTCACGTCCACGCCTGACCAGTCCACCACCGATATCTCCCTGCCTGCCGCGTATGGCGTGCGCGGCCCGTGGTATGAGTTGTATTTCACCAATCCGTCCAGTCCGCTGGCCTCGCAGCACACGGGCGGCGCGGATGGTCCGTTGGTGGCGGCCATCGACGCGGCCCGCCTGAGTGTGGATGCCGCCATCTACAGCCTGAGCCTCGACAGCGTGACGAATGCCCTGATCCGCGCGCGGGATCGCGGCGTGCTGGTGCGCGTGGTGATGGAGAGCGACAACCGCGACCGCTCCGATCCGCAGAAACTGGTGGACGCGGGCATCCCCGTACTGGGCGACCGCCGCGAGGGACTGATGCACAACAAGTTCATCGTCATCGACAACGCCGAGGTCTGGACGGGCTCGATGAACTTCACCGACTCGGGCACCTACGAGGACGACAACAACCTGATCCGCATCCACTCGGTGAAGATGGCCGAGGATTACACCACCGAGTTCAACGAAATGTTCGTGGACGACAAGTTTGGCACCGATACCGTGGCCGCCACCCCCAACCCGCGCGTGACCCTGGACGGCACGCCCATCGACGTGTATTTCTCGCCCGACGACAACGTCGCCGCCAACCTGCTCGACCTGATCCACAACGCCAGCGAGAGCATCTACTTCATGGCTTACTCGTTCACCTCCGACCCGCTGGCGGAGGCCATCCGCGCGCGGGCTGAAGACGGCGTGACCGTCGAGGGTGTGATGGACTCGGAACAGATCACCTCGAACATCGGCACCGAGTTCGATCCCTTCCGCCAGGCAGGCCTGGACGTGCGCCGCGACGGCATCCCCGGGCTCATGCACCACAAGGTCATCATCATCGACGAGCAGATCGTCATCACGGGTTCGTATAACTTTACCAACAGCGCCGAGACCCGTAACGACGAGAACCTGCTCGTGATCTACGATCCGTTCATTGCCTCGCAATTCCTGGCCGAGTTCCAACGGGTGTTTGCCCTGGCGACGAAATAACCTCCCACGGCCCAACCTTGCAGCGCGAGATGCGAATCTCGCGCTGTTTTTTTATCCCGTAACTTTTCGAGGAAATGGGCGACTAATCAGATGTAACCACTCCGAAATATTTTATGAGGTGAATGATGAAGAAATCCATGCGTTTTACCCTGTTGACCGTCACCATCCTGGCGTCTTATCTCCTGAGCGCCTGCGCTGGGACGGCCCCAGCCGCCCCGCAATCGTCTTCCTTCAATCCGTCCGCTGCGGACGCGCCCCAGGTGCTGGCCGTGGAAGTTGCATTCAGCGGCACAGTCGAGTCGATGAACGGGAACCAGTGGGTGGTCGACGGCAAGACCGTCACCGTGGACCCGCAGACCGTGGCCGACGCCGTCCAGGTGGGCGACCTGGTCAAGGTTCATGGCAAGGTCAACCAGGATGGCACGATCGCGTCCACGCGCGTGCAGAATGCCCTGGCCCTTAGCGCGGGTGCGCCCGCGGCGGCTGGGTCCAACCCTGGCAGCTATCCCGACCCGACCCAGACCCCGCCTCCGTCCACGAGCGGCGAGGGTGAGATCTTCGGTGTGATCGAAGCCATGACCGACTCCACCGTCACTATCGGCGGTGTGGTTTACCAGCTGACCAACTTCAGCGAGGTCAAGGGCCTGCTGGCAGTCGGCGTCGAGGTCAAGATCCATTACGTCACCAATCCCGACGGCACGCTGGCCATCCGCGAGATCGAACTGCGCCCCTCGGGCGGCGGCGATGACAATGCCAACGGTAATACCAATGCCAACTCCAATGGCAATTCTAACGACAACACCAATGTCAATGACAACGGAAACGGCAACGGCAGCGACGACAATACCAACGTCAACAACAACGGCAATGACAACAACGACAACAGCGGCAATTCCAATGGCAACGACAACGGCAGCGATGACAGCGGCGGTGGCAATGGAAA
>CAZGFR010000107.1:8984-10992 GCA_964524485.1 uncultured Anaerolineaceae bacterium
GCAACGGTGATGACTAGGTAATTCGAGCCCCCGGCGGCCAAAATACCCTGGCCGCCGGGGATGATATACTTTGCATGAACGCACAAGGAACCCTATCCATAACCCGCCGGGTGGCCCCTTTGTCCATGTCAAATTACGATGAACGGCGCGCGCTCGAAGGCCTGCAGAAATTGGATTCGCAGGCCATCAGCGTCGTCTACGACCAGTTCTACCCCGAAGTGTTTCGCTACGTGTACTACCGCCTCGGCGACCAGGCCCTGGCGGAAGACCTCGCCAGCGATGTTTTCGTCCGCCTGTTGGAGGCGGTCCAGAATCGCCGTGGGCCGCAGTCGAACATCAAAGGCTGGCTGATCTCCACCGCCTCGCACGCCGTGACCGACCACCTGCGCAAACGCTATCGCCGACCGGTGGAGGCGATCTCCGAGACGCACATGGACCATCAGCCGGGTCCGCCCATTGAATTTGACCTGCGCGAACAGAACCGCTCCGTGCAGCAGGCATACGCGCAGTTGACCCCCGAACAGCAGCATGTGCTGGCCTTGCGGTTCGGCGAGGGATATTCCCTCGAAGAGACCGCCGCCCACATGAAGAAGAATGTAAATGCCGTCAAGGCCCTCCAGTTCCGCGCGCTGGCTGCGCTCCAGCGCCAGATCGGTGAAGTGCCCCATGAATAACAATCTGTACGACATCCTCGAAATCTGCCTCCAGGCTCTGGAGAACGGCGACAGCCTCGACGCCATCCTGGCGCGTTACCCTGGTCTGGAGTCCGAACTCCGCCCCATCCTCGAAGCCGCGCAGCAGGCGCGCGCCCTGCCCGCCCCGCTGCCCTCCGCCGACGCGATGCGCCGCGGAAAGGCCCGCCTGCTCCAGCAGGCCGCCGAGATGCGCGAGGCGAAACGGCCTGCCCCGAGGCGGCAGCGCGTCATCCCATGGTTCCAGCGCTTGGCCATCTCCCTTAGCCTGACCGTGGCCGCCTTGATGGGTGGTACGGGACTGGTCCAGGCCTCGTCCACGGCCCTGCCGGGCGAGAACCTGTATCCCGTCAAACGCACCTGGGAGGATATGCGCCTGCTGTTTGTCTTTTCACCCACAGCGCGGGAGGCGCTGGCGGGCGAGTACGAGCAGGAACGGTTGGACGAGGTCTCCGAACTGCTGCGCGAGGGACGGGTGGTCTCTATCACCTTCAGCGGCGTGGTGACCGAGAGCAGCGCTTCGCGCATCGTCGTCTCGACCGTACCGGTCGCGATCACGAACTCCACCACCTTCTCAGGTGACCCGCTGACGGTGGGCTCAGCTGTCATCGTCACCGGCCAGACTGACTCGGCGGGGCACGTCTCGGCCATGGCGGTGCAGGTGCTCCCGCCCGGGAGCGTCGTCCCGACGGGCGAGAATGACGAATCCGAGAAGCCGTCCAACGTCAACGGCAATGACGGCGGAAGCGCTCCTTCGAACAACGGGAGCGACCCCCAGGAGGAGAACGGGTCGGATGTCCCAAAGAACACCTTCCACATCGAAGGTACGGTGCAATCCATCGATGGCAACGTCTGGGTGATCGACGGACAGACCGTGTATGTGAACGATCCCGCTCTGCTGATGCTCGTGAAGACGGGCATGCAGGTGGAGGTCAGGGGATACTTCACCGCAGACGGACGTTTCATCGTCACCCAGGTCGAGATCAAGAACTCGGGTCGTGATCGCACGGGGACGAATCCCACCAGTAATTCGGGTTCCTCCGACGACGGGACGAACGTCAACGGGAATGAAAACTCGAACGACGACAACGGCGGCAACAATAATTCGTCCGATGACAGTGGAAGTAAAAACGAGAACAAAAACGATAATGGCAACAGCAATGACAATCATTCGGGCGGCGGGGGAAACGGCAATGAGAATAACAATAACAATAGCAACAACAACGACTGACGAGCAAAGGAGCAGGCGCACCGCCTGCTCCTTTCTTTTGCCGGCGGGTTTACATTGCAAGAAGCAGTAAAATAGAGTAAATTAA
>CAZGFR010000108.1:0-10960 GCA_964524485.1 uncultured Anaerolineaceae bacterium
ATCCAGCAATATCTCGACTCGATGCCCTATCGCGCCGAGGAGCGGGACCGCTCTCCGCTCAACGTGATGCGCGATTTCCAGAGTCACTGCCTGGATGGCGGACTATTTGCCGCGTTAGCCTTGTGGCGGATCGGCTTCCGTCCGCTGATCCTCGACATTCGGGCTGATCCCGGCGAGGACGACGACCACGTCCTCGCGCTGTACCAACTCGACGGTCGCTGGGGCGCCATCGCCAAGTCGAACTACGTCAACCTCGGCTTCCGTGAGGCGGTCCACAAAAATTTCCGCGAACTGGTGATGACCTACTTCGAGCACTATTGCTCCATCCACCAGACCAAGACCCTGCGCGGATACACCCGTCCGTTCGACGTGTCGAAATTCCAGCCCGCCGACTGGGCCTGGAATGAGGAAAGCAGCGTGAAGTTGTACAAGAAGTTTTACAGTTGGAAGCCGATTCCGCTGATTACCCCGCAGATGGCAGCGCGCCTCAGCCCCGTCACCGATCGCGCCTATGCCAGCGAGACGATGTATACCGACCTGAGCTGGTCTTTCGGAAATCGCGACGGGCACTAGCTTGTTCATCACACCGCCAAGCCGACCTTTGCAGGTCGGCTTTTGATTTCCTGCAACCAAATCCCAACAAAAACGTAAGTTTTCATGGTGTGTTCCCCTGTCCACTCGGCCAGGACGAAACCCGTCCGACGGGTATTTGCTTTCATCGTCATTTGGCCTATCATTATTATGAAATCAAAAAAGGAAGCCTTTCCCATGAAAACCACCAAGTTCCTGATCGCATTTGTCATCTTGAGCGTCGCGCTGACCGCCTGCGGCCAGCTGGCTCCCACTGCTGCCCCCACCGAGACACCCATCCCCACCGTGCTGGCCGACCCGACCATCATCAGCGAGGGGCGGCTGGAACCCATCCGCTACACCGAACTGGCGCTGAACGCCAGCGGCCTGGTCAGCGAAGTGCTGGTCGCCGAGGGCGAGACGGTCGAGGCGGGACAGGTCATCGCGCGGCTGGAAAGCCCCGAGGCCAAGACCCTCGAATCGGCCAAGGCGGATGCCTCCACCCATTTAACGGCCGCCTACCAGGCCGTTCGCGATGCGCAGTACAAGCTGGACAACTTTGACGTTCCGAACGACTTCAAGGGCATGACCCCGTCGCAGGCGGTGGAATCCACGCTGAAGAAACTCAACGAGGCCCGCGCCGCCTACGAGCCGTACAAGTACCTGGCTCCCAACAACGGCCGCGAACAGCGCCGCAAACTCGATGACGCCTGGTCGAAGTATCGCAAGGCCATCCAGTGGATGGAGCTCCAGACTTCTGTGGACAACGCCCAGTCGCAGCTCACCCAGGCCCAGAAGGATTACGACATCCTCAACAACCCGACCTTCAGCGAAGACACCGCTGGCGTGCGCGCCGCCCTGGCCAACGCCGAGGTCCGCGCCCCGTTCCCGGGCGTGATCACCAGCCTCAAGTTGAAGGTGGGTGAGTTCGCCTCGGCGGGACAACCTGTGGTCACCATCGCCGACCTGACGGGTTGGGTGGTCAAGACCACCGACCTGACCGAGATCGACGTGGTCTCGCTCAAGGAAGGCCAGCCCGTGACCATCACACTGGACGCACTGCCCGGGCAGGCGCTGAAGGGCAACATCCTGTCCATCAGCCAGAGCTACGGCCAAAACCAGGGCGATGTGGTGTACGAAGTCACTGTGCTGTTGACGGAAAAGAATCCCGCCATGCGCTGGGGCATGACCGCCGCTGTCAAGTTCGAGAAGTAATCATCCGCGCCAAGCGGATGCCTGTTGAAATGAGGCCGTAGTCGAGGCGCATTGTCAGCCGCGCTTCGACTACGCTCAGCGCAAAATGTGAGGTCCTTATGTCTCTTTTTAGCAAACCCAAGAACGACAACGGCGAGCATGCCATGATCCACCTGCGCGACGTCCACAAATATTACAAGACCGCCATCGGCGATTACCATGCCCTGAACAGCATCGACCTGGAGATCGAGGCAGGTGAGTTCGTCAGCATCATCGGCAAGTCGGGCAGCGGCAAATCGACCCTGCTCAACATGATCACGGGCATCGACCGCCCGACCTCGGGCGAGGTCTTCGTCAACGGCACGGGCGTCCACACCATGGGCGAGAATAAAATGGCGCGCTGGCGCGGCAAGAACCTGGGCATCGTGTTCCAGTTCTTCCAACTGCTGCCGACCATTTCGGTCATTGAGAACATCATGCTGCCGATGGACTTCTGCCGCACTTATCCCATGCGTCAGCGCGAGAAACGCGCCCTGGAATTGCTCGAAATGGTGGAACTGGCTGACCACGCCTACAAACTGCCCACCGCCCTCTCCGGCGGACAGCAGCAGCGCATCGCCATCGCGCGCGCGCTGGCCAACGATCCGCCCGTGGTCATCGCGGACGAGCCGACCGGCAATCTCGACTCGAAGACCGCCGAGTCGGTCTTTGCCCTGTTCAACGACCTGGTCGCCAAGGGCAAGACCATCATCATCGTCACACACGACAGCGCGCTGGCCAAGCGCACCCACCGCACCGCGCTCATCGCCGACGGCGAGATCGTCAACGAGTATGTGGCCAAGGCCATGCCCACCCTCACGCAGGACCAGATGCTATGGGCCACGCGCAATGCGAAGGAACAGACCTTCGAAGCGGGCACCATGATCTTCACTGAAGGCTCCAGCGCCGACACATTCTACATTGTCTCCAAGGGCACCGTGGACGTGGTCCTGCCGCGCCCAGGCCAATCGGATGTCATCGCCTTGCAACTCGGCCCGGGCAAGTTCTTCGGCGAGATGGCTTATTTCCATGACCGCCGCCGTCGGGCCTCGATCCGCGCCTCGGAGCACAGCACCGTCGAGGTATTGGCCCTCGGGTATGACCAGCTCACAGAATTGCTGAACCAGTCCGAGGTCACACGCGACGCGCTCCACCAGGTGGCCGACAGGAATGAGATCGCCAACCTCCAGAAGCGAGGCGCGTCATGAGCAGCCGCTGGAAGAAGGTGTGGGCTGACTTCTGGGGCAACAAGTCGCGCACCCTCCTCACCGTCCTGACCATCATGGTCGGTACTTTTGCGATCGGGTTCAACAACAACCTGGGCGCTTATATGCTCCAAAGCATGGACAGCGATTATCAGTCGGCCAGCCCGTCGGAGGCGGAGGTTTATGCCTATCCGTTGAACGACGACATGGTCAAACTGGCGCGCGAAGTTCCAGGCGTGGATGCCGTGGAAGGCTTGTCGATGACCGGCGCCAAGCTGGTGCGTAGCGACGAAAAGCCCATCCAGATCCAATTCATCGCCATGGACGATCCCAGTCAGTTGACGTTGAACCGCGTCAAGCCTGTCAGCGGTGAGACGTCTCTGCCGCCATTGGGCGAGCGCGAGATCCTCGTGGACGCTTCGGCCATGCCCGCAGGTTATAAAGTCGGCGACATCATCACTGTCGAACTGAGCGACGGGAAGCAGCGCCAGCTGAAGCTGGCGGGCTACATGCATGCTGTGACGGGCTTCCCGTTCAGCTTCACGCAAACCATGTACGCCTTCGTCACGCCCAAGACCATGGAATGGCTGGGCGGCTCATCCGATTACAGCGGACTGTCCGTCAGCGTGGCCAAAAATCAGACCGACGCCAAACACGTCACCGAGGTGGCGCAGGCCGTGGCCGACCGGCTCAAGCGCGCGGGCGCAGAAGTGTATTACGTGTCCGTGTATCAACCGGGTCACCACTTCGCCTGGAACATCACGCAAGGCATCTTCTTCGTGCTCAACGTGTTGGGCTACATGATCGTCTTCCTGAGCGGCTTCTTGATCATCAACACCGTCACCGCCCTGATGACCCAACAGACCCGCCAGATCGGCATCATGAAAGCCGTCGGCGGCGGGACGGGGCAGATCTTCGGCATGTATGCGGTGCTGATCCTCGGCTTCGGCCTGGCGGCGTTCCTGATCTCCATCCCGCTAGCCAACTCGGCGGCGGAATCCTTCGGCGGCGGCATGGCCACCTACCTGAACTTCGCGCCCATGCCCTACCCGGGTTACCCACAAGCCGTCATCCAACAGGCCATCGTGTCCATGCTGGTACCGCTGCTGGCGGCGCTCTGGCCGATCTACAACAGCGTGCGCATCACCGTCCGCGAGGCCATCAGCGATTACGGCATCGGCAGCGGACCCCGACGCAAGGAAAGGCCTGTCAGCCGCGCCGCCTTGTGGATCTCCCGCCCGATGCGCCTCTCGCTTCGAAACGCCTTCCGTCGCAAACTGCGCCTCAGCCTGACCCTCGTCACGCTGGTGCTGGCGGGCGCAATCTTCATCGGCGTGTACAACCTGTGGGCCTCCTTCGACCAAACCATCAAGGACATCCAGGGGTACTTCCTGGCCGACGTCAACATCTCGTTTGGACGCTACTACCGTTACGAGGAAGTGGCCTCCATTGCGGAGAAAGTCCCCGGGGTCCAGAGTGTGGAAGGCTGGACCGAGTACCCGGGCACGTTGATCCGCGACGACAAGACGGCGGGCACGCAGATCATGTTCATGGCCCCGCCCTCGACCTCGACCTTGATCGACCCCGTCATCACCTCGGGCCGCTGGCTGGAAACAGGCGACGAGAATGCCATCGTTATCGGCAACCACCTGCTCAACATCTTCCCCGACCTGAAGGTTGGCGACTGGCTGACCATCGAGATCGACGGCAGGAAGACCCAGTGGCAGATCGTGGGCACCTATACCATCACGGGCAATGTCTCCCCGCCGCTGCTCTACGTCAACTACGAGTATCTGAGCAAGCTGGTCGGCCGACCGGGCCAGGTCTACTCGCTGCGGGTGCTGACCACCAGCCACGACGCCATCACGCAGAAGAACGTCCGAGACCAGATCCAGAAGCTGTACAAAGCCAACGGCATCCAGTTTGGGTCGGCCCAACTCGGCGCGGACTTTATCCGTGACCAGAAGGCGCAGACCGACATTCTGGTCTATTTCATGCTGGCCATGGCCACCATGATCGCCGTCGTGGGCGGACTCGGCTTGATGGGCACCATGAGCATCAACGTGCTCGAGCGCACCCGCGAAATCGGCGTGATGCGCGCCATCGGCGCCTCGAACGGTGACATCCAAAGCATTGTCATCGTGGAAGGTATGGTGGTCGGCTTGATCAGTTGGGCCATCAGCATCGTGCTCTCGCTGCCGATTACGAACATCCTGTGCTACGGCGTGGGCATGGCCCTGTTGACGTCGCCCATGCAGGCCGTCTACGGCCTGAGCGGGATCCTGGTCTGGCTGGCCATCACCCTGACCCTGGCGGCCATTGCCAGCGCCTGGCCCGCCCGAAGGGCCTCGCGGCTGACCGTGCGCGACACCCTGGCGTACGAGTAAACTGAAATCGACGGGACGGCTCATCGCCGTCCCGTTTTTTACGGGTGGATTTCTAAGGTCATGGGCTTTGTTTCGTGCTACGATAATCACGGCATTCCATTTTTTGAGAATCCCGGGAGGGATAACATGACAACGACGAAACCGAAGAACAACAAGGTTTTGGGGTGTGTGCTGGCGCCCGTGGCAATTTTCGCCTGTCTTTTCTTGTGTGTCGGCGCATATTTCGTTGGCGGATACCTGATGGCCCGCAGCGTGGATAGTCTCTACGCGCAAGGGAATTGCACCACCCTGCTGCCCCTGGCTGACCAGATCACCCGCTTCTACCCACAGCAAATCGCTCCCTTTGCAGAGAATGTTCCAGACCAGGCAAAGGAGTGCAGGTTGTACATCCAGGCCAGCGATAGTTACAAGAAGAAACAGTGGTCCCAGGCGGTGGCGGACTTCGAAGCCTATTTGAAGGCTTATCCGAAGGGCGTCCAACGAGAGGCAGCCAGGCAATGCGCGGCGGATTCACTTCTGCAATGGGCCAAGGAGCAGCAGGCAAAACAGGATTACTCCGGGGCCGAGAAGAACCTTCAGAAGATCAAGACTTCCTACGCCAGCACGACAGTAGGTAAACAAGTTAATCAGGCCTTGGCAGAGTTGTACATCGCCTGGGCCAAATCCCTGGAAGCCAGCAAAAATTACGCCATGGCAGAAGCCAAGTACAACCTGGCAATCAGCACGGACCCGAATCCCAGCGCGGCGGGCAGCCCCACGGAACAGGCGAAGCAGGCCTACGTGGACTTGCACCTCAATTGGGCGAAACAATTGCTGGCGGCGAAGAGATATGAAGAAGCTGTCGATCACTTTAACCTGGTCATCAAATTCCTCGGCCCGGTCAACGCCTCCAAGTTTTCCAACGAGCTCGCGCAGGCTTACATCCAATGGGCCTCCTCCCTCAGCAGCGACAGCAACTTCGAAAGCGCCCTCGATAAACTGGCTCTGGCTACAAAGGCGGCCTCTACCAACGCCGTACGGGACCAGATCAGGACCGCCAACGACAGCACCCTGAACCTGTATTCCAAATCCAGCGGCGCGCAGGCCAGGGACCTGATGGACTCTGCGGCTCGGTCGGTCTGCCAGAACCGGTCCGCCGCCAAGCCCAGTGTGCCCATCCTGGGACTCGACTCCGGGACGAAACGCGTTCTCCTGTACGGGGTCAGCCTATCGCCATCGAGTTCGGTCTGGGCCAGGACCCCGGCCACCTCGTATTATGTCGCCTGCATCACCCCACAGCAGAATACGGTCCAGACCTGCCCGTATAACGGCGGATACTATATCAAACGCATCGCCACCAATTGGCTGGTCGAGGTACGGAATCTATTGACGGGCAGCGTATATCGCAGCACCACGCTAGCAGGCGGCTCGCCCGAAAGTTGTCCTTACATCCACACTTTCACCAGAGGGATCTTCACCCACGAGCACGGCGGCGCACCGCCTTCGTTGGGCTCCCTCGAATCCTGGCTGTCGAAGTACATCCGCTGAAGTTTCCATAGAATACAAGTGCCCGTCCTTCGGCGGGCGCTCGTGGATTCCGCCCATTGACAGGCGTGCTATACTCTTAATGGTTTTTTCATGCGAGCCTGAAGATTCGGAAAGGAGAATCCATGGTTGCGAAGAAATGGTGTTACGCTTCCCTGACCCCGTTCAACGCCACCCCCAACGGGGCCAAACGCTTCGACCTCCCCCAGGGTGCTGTTGTTGAGCCGACCGGCCAGCAGCAGCACCTGTCCGTTAACGCCAAGGACAGCCTGTGGACGGAGGTTCAATACACGGGGTCGGACGGCGTTGTCAAGACCGGCTGGGTCAACGACGCCTGGCTGGATGAGTACATCGAGCAATTCCCGGACCCGGAGGTGCAGATCCCCAACCCCACCCCTGAGCCGACCGACGCTCCCCAATACATGCTCGTCGAAGGAAAGACCAAGTTCAACATGTGCGGCGAGTTGTGCATCGCCTTTGTCGTCCGCGAGGATATCGAGTCGGTTCTCGCCAAATGGCGCACCGCCGCCCCCAGCTTTTACAACAGCATCCTGGCCGGGGACCGCGACAAACCGACGGGCGCCGAAGACCTGCGCAGCATCCTGACCGCCTACGGCTACACTACCGACAACGGCAACCTGGTCAGTTTCCGCGCCGGGCTGACCGACCCACTGATCGGGTTCCAGCCCTCGCAGGGGCGCATCGGAACCATGCTCCAGACGCATTTCCTCGTCGCGATGGTGACCATCAACGGCCGCGGGAAACTGATCAACAAGAACGACGACACCTCCACCAAGAAAGGCAAGAACAAGCCCGTGGCCGAAAAGGGGATCCTGCATTGGGTCGTCGTGGACAAGGTCATGCCCAACGGCATGAATGCGGGCCGCGTCGAACTCTACAACCCCTATCACAACCGCCGTCAGGAATACTCGTTCAACGAGTTCATCAAATCCTGCAACAGCCCGTCCTGGCCCGGTTGGTGGGTCAAGCGGAACCTCGGCGGCTAGGAAAGGATGGAATGACCATGAACCAAAAATGGATCATCGACCGCGGCGCGCTTCGGCGGGCTCCCAACGGCGCCAGCCTGATCGATCTCCCGAGCGGAACCGTCATCACCCCCACCGGCAACCAGCAGACCCTGACCATGCTCGGCCATCAGGTCGTGTGGTCGGAGGTCATCGCCAAGGGGCAGCTCGGCTGGATCAACGATGCCTACCTGGAAGACTATCTCGAAAAATATCCCAACGAGGTACTGATCGCCAACCCCACCCCCGACCCGAACGACGCCGCCCAATACATGACCATCGAAGGTGACGTCAAACACAACCTGTGCGGTGAACTGTGCGTGGCTTTCCTGGTCAGCGTGGAGATCGACCAAGTCCTGAAGACGTGGAAACAGGAGCTGCCCGAGGCCTACAACAAGATCATCGGCGGGAAACGGGACAACACCACCGGAATTGGCACCCTGGAGGGAATCCTGAACCTGTACGGCTTGAACCGCCAACAAGGCCACATCCTCGACTTCAAGGTGGGCCTGACCGACCCGGTCATCGGCTACCGCCCCTCGCCCGGTCGCTTCAACAAGATGCTCCAGACCCATCGCCTGATTGCGGGCGTCAACATCGACGCCGGCACGGGACGGCTGCGCGGCGCGGGCGTCGGCCATTGGGTCGTGCTCGACAAGATCACGCCTGTCGGCAGGAACGGCGGCAACGGCGGCTGGGTCGAGTTGTACAACCCCTTCCCCAACCGCCGCGAGGAATATTCCTACGACGAGTTCACCCTCTCCTGCGGCGGCGTGGACAACTGGAACGGCATCTGGGTGCAGAGAACCATCCATTAAACAAATGAGGCGGACTTTTCAAGTCCGCCTCATTTTTATATCGGCACGATCATCTCTTTCGTCTCGATGACCTCGGCCTGTAGTTTGCCCGCGGAAAGTTCACGCAGGTCGGTTTGAAAGGCATCGAACGAATCGACGGGGAATTGCAACGTCAGGGTGATGTCGGCGGCGAAGTCTTCGCTGAGGACCTGTCCGCGCTGACGGGTCACCAGCAGGCGGACGCGCTCCAGCAGATTGTAGGGAATCGCCAGCAGCGCCATGTGGGTCAGGACCAACTGTCCGCGACCGACCGCATTGACTACCATCTGCGCTGACTCGGTGTACGCCTTGACCAATCCCCCCGTCCCGAGCAGGGTCCCGCCAAAGTAGCGCGTCACCACCAGAGCCACGTCACCGAGACCGCTGCCGCGCAGCACCGTCAGCGCAGGTCGGCCCGAGGTGCCTGCAGGCTCGCCGTCGTCGGAGAAGTATTCGGTCACCGTGTTGCCGCCGCCGATGATGTAGGCGGGCACGTTGTGCGAAGCGTCGGCGAATTCCTTTTTGATGCGGGCGATGAAGGCGCGCGCCTCGTCGATGTTGAGAGCGGGCGCCAGCGTGGCAATGAAGCGCGAGTTGACCACCACATGCTCGCGGCGGATTTCGCGGAGGGGAATCTGATACGGTTTGGGCATGCGACGATTTTAACGTGAATTCATTTCGCCGCTGGGACAAATGACCTGTGCGCAACAGAAGTTGAGCATGCTATATTGAAAAGCAGAGAGCTTAAACACGAAGGGTACAAAGGGGAAAGGACGGCAAACTTGTGAAAGTTCTTCCTTGGTGACCTTGGTGTCCTTTGTGTTGAAAACGGTTACAGAGCAAACATTTATTTATCAGGAGACAAACACATGCAACCCTTTGGCGTCCATTCAGAAGTTGGCAAACTGCGCAAGGTCATCGTGCATCGTCCCGAGTTGAGCCTGCAACGATTGACCCCGTCCAACCACGACGAGCTTTTATTCGATGACGTGTTGTGGGTGGAACGCGCGCAACTGGAACACGACCACTTTACGCAGGTCATGCGCGAGCGCGGCGTGGAAGTCTACTACGTGCTGGACCTGTTGACCGAGACCCTGCAAGCCAGCGAGGAGGCACGGCAGCTGATCGTCGAACAGGTCGCCACGGAATACACCGTCGGCTGGGCGCTGGTAGACGAGGTCCGCCACCATTTAATGGGACTCAGGCCCGAGGTCCTCGCGAAGCATTTGATCGGCGGCATGACCGCGGGCGAGTCGGGCATCGACTGGGCAGCCTACAAACACATCTCCCTGCACGCCGCAGCCCTGACCGACATGAACTCCTTCCTGCTGCCGCCCCTGCCTAACAGCCTCTTCACCCGTGACTCCTCGTGCTGGATCTTCGACGGCGTCTCGGCCAACCCGATGTACTGGCCCGCGCGGCGGCGCGAGTCGCTCAACATGTACGCCATTTACAAATATCATCCCATGTTCAAGGACGCGGGCTTCCCGTTCTGGTACCCGAACCAGACCGACGGCGAGTTCAACATACAGAATTTCAGCCGCTCGGCGCTCGAAGGCGGCGACGTGCTGCCCATCGGGGACAAGACCGTGCTGATCGGCATGTCTGAACGCACGCAGGGCAGCATGATCGAGCAGGTGGCGGATGCGCTCTTCAGCCACGGCAGCGCCGAACGCGTCATCGCCTGTGTGATGACCAAGGACCGCGCCCACATGCATCTCGACACGGTCTTCACCATGCTCGACCGCGACAAGCTGACCCTGTTCCCGAAGGTGGTCGACCAGATTCAGGCCATCAGCCTGCGCCCAGGTAAAAAGCACGGCGACTTCCACGTGACTCACGAAAAGAGCATTCTCTCCGCGGTGGAGGACGCGCTCAAGGTCAAGCTGACGGTGGTCGAGACGGGCGGCGACCAGTATCAGAGCGAGCGCGAGCAATGGGACGACGCCAACAACACCGTGGCGCTTGAGCCAGGCGTGGTGGTCGTCTACGAGCGCAACACACACACCATTGCCAAAATGCGCTCAGTGGGCGTGGAGGTGATCGCCATCCCAGGCTTCGAACTGGGCAAAGGACGCGGCGGCGGTCACTGCATGACCTGTCCCATCGCGAGGGATGAGTAAACAGGAGTACAAAGAGGAGGCCGCAAATAGAACTTGCGGCCTCCGTATTTAAGTCAT
>CAZGFR010000109.1:0-10910 GCA_964524485.1 uncultured Anaerolineaceae bacterium
CCATCGTCCCCACGTTCAGATGCGGCTTGCTGCGATCAAATTTTGCCTTCGCCATTATGAAATCTCCTTGAATTATGAAAGAAAGGGGTTACGCTTTCAAAATGTCTTCCGCCACCGATTGCGACACAGGCGCATAGTGGTCAAATTCCATGCTGAATACGCCGCGTCCCTGCGTGGCCGAGCGGAGCTGGGTGGCGTACCCAAACATTTCCGCCAGCGGAACCATGGCACGGACAGCCTGAGCGTTGCCAAGGCGGACTTCCATGCCCTGGATTAGGCCGCGGCGGCTGTTGATCTGGCCCATCACGTCGCCGAGATATTCCTCAGGGACGACGACCTCGACCTTCATCATCGGCTCGAGCAGGATTGGATTGCCCTTGTGGACGCCTTCCTTGAAGCCCATCGAAGCAGCCATCTTGAAGGCCATTTCATTCGAGTCAACCTCGTGGAAGGAACCATCGAACAAGGTGATCTTCAAATCCACGACAGGATAACCAGCCAATACACCGGTTTCCGATGCTTCCTTGAAGCCTTTTTCGACGGCAGGAATATATTCCTTCGGAATGGATCCGCCGACGATCTTGTTTTCGAAGACGATGCCGCTGCCACGGTCGCCGGGTTCCATCGAGAACACCACGTGACCGTATTGGCCGCGACCACCCGACTGCTTGGCGTATTTGTAATTGACTTCCTTGACGGGCTTGGTGATTGACTCGCGATACGCCACGCGCGGAGCGCCGACGTTCGCCTGGATCTTGAACTCGCGCAGCAGGCGGTCCACGATGATATCGAGGTGAAGCTCGCCCATACCGCGGATCACGGTCTGGCCGGTGGCTTCATCCGAGTTGACGCGGAAGGTGGGATCTTCTTCCGCCAGTTTGCGCAGGGCCTCGCCCATCTTCTCCTGGTCGGAGGTGCTCTTCGGCTCGATGGCGATCGAGATGACGGGCTCAGGGAAGGAGATGCTCTCCAGGACGAGCGCCTTGTTGTCACACAGGGTGTCGCCGGTGAAACTCTCCTTGAAACCCAGCACTGCGCCAATATCGCCCGCGCGGACCTCGGTCACATCTTCGCGATGATCCGCGTGCATGCGGATCAGGCGGCCGATGCGTTCCTTGCGGCCCTTGGTGCTGTTCTGAACCGTCTGGCCCTGGGTCAGCACGCCCGAGTAGATGCGCACGTAGGCCAGGCGGCCCACATACGGGTCGGTCACGATCTTGAAGACCAGGGCGCTCAACGGAGCATCATCCTGGGCGGGAAGCTCGAAGACGTTCTCAGGGTTGCCGGGTTCAGACGCCTTGATCGAGGGGATGTCCGCCGGGGAGGGCAGGTAATCTACCACGGCGTTGAGCAGAACCTGAACGCCCTTGTTCTTCAGCGAGGATCCACAAAAGACAGGCGTGGCCTTGTTGGCGATGGTCCCCTTGCGAAGCGCGGCCTTCAACTCGTCAGCCGTGATTTCTTGCGCCTCCAGGTACTTGAGCGTCAACTCATCATCGAGTTCGGCGATCTTTTCAACCATGTGAGCATGAGCTTCCACAGCCTGCGATTTTAAATCTTCAGGAATCTCGACGATCTTCGGCTCTCTCCCCAGATCATCTTCCCAGATGATGGCCTTCATAGTCAGAAGGTCAACCACCCCACGGAAGGTGGCCTCGAAACCGATCGGGACCTGCATCGGGATCGGGTTAGCCCCAAGGCGGTCCTTGATGGTCTCGATGGTACGTTCATAGGAGGCGCCCACACGGTCCATCTTATTGACAAAACAGATGCGCGGAACACCGTAACGATCCGCCTGACGCCAGACGGTTTCGCTTTGCGGTTCCACACCCTGGACGGCATCGAAGGCCACCACCCCACCGTCCAGAACGCGCAGAGAGCGCTGGACTTCGGCAGTGAAGTCGATGTGTCCGGGCGTGTCGATGATGTTGATCTGGTAGCCCTTCCATTCCGCTGAAACGGCGGCCGAAACGATGGTAATACCACGTTCACGTTCCTGTACCATCCAGTCGGTCACAGTCGTGCCGTCATCCACCGAACCGATGCGATGCGTCATGCCGGTATAGAACATGATACGCTCGGTCGTGGTGGTTTTACCGGCGTCGATGTGGGCGATGATCCCAATATTTCTGTATTTTTCCAGCGGAAATTCGCGTGCCATTTTTCTTCAACTACCTATGTCAATAATGAAATGCGTGCCAAGTTAGATGCGGTAATGGGAGAAGGCGCGGTTGGCCTCAGCCATCTTGTGGGTCTCGTCGCGCTTGCGGATCGCGGCGCCGGTCTCGCTGGCGGCATCCATCAGTTCGGCGGCCAACTTCTCAGAGAAGGACTGCCCGGAGCGCTCGCGCGCGGCCGAGAGGATCCAGCGGATGGCCAGGGTCGTGCGGCGATCCGTGGAAACTTCCATCGGGACCTGATAGGTGGCGCCACCGACGCGGCGGGGCTTCACTTCCATCGAAGGGCCGACGTTCTTGAGGGCCGTATCGAAGACTTCCTTCGGGTCCTTCTGGGTGCGTTCCTTGACGATGTCAAGAGCCCCATAAACCAGACCCAGCGCGGTGCTCTTCTTGCCGCGTTTGAGGACATGCTGCACCATCGTCTGGATGGCGAGGCTGTTGTAACGGATATCGGGGAGAATCTCCCGCTTTTCGGGTTTTGCTCTGCGCATTACTACAACTCCCTTGGATTACTTCGGACGCTTCGCGCCGTACTTGGAGCGGGCCTGCTTGCGATTGGCAACGCCGGTCGTGTCAAGCGAACCACGCACGATGTGATAACGAACACCAGGCAGATCCTTCACACGGCCGCCGCGGACGAGCACAACCGAGTGTTCCTGCAACTGATGACCTTCCCCGGGGATGTACGCCGTGACCTCGATGCCGTTGGTTAGGCGTACGCGGGCGATCTTGCGCAGCGCCGAATTCGGCTTCTTGGGGGTCATAGTACGCACGACAGTACACACGCCGCGCTTCTGCGGGGCGCCCTTGTCCTGTCGGACGCGGCGCTGCTTATACGAGTTCAACGTATACTGCAGAGCCGGGGCCTTGCTTTTGGCTTTCTTGTTCTTGCGGCCCTTGCGGACCATTTGATTGATTGTCGGCACCTTAGCCTCCGATTACAAATTCTTTTTTTTCACAAAGACTTTTTACAAGAAACGAGACCATCAGAACGAAAATGATGGCCTCATTTTCAGCTGCCATATATAGGTGGGATGACTGCCACCCGGTTGGGCAACGGCGGATTATTCTAACACGCCGCCCCACAACCGTCAAGATTTACTTCTTGCCTATCACATTTTCGCCGAGTTCCATCAGGCCAGTGCCCATCTTCGGCGGATGCTGCTTCTCTTCATCCTTGCCAAATTTGACCACGTCACCAGTCTCGTTGATGGCCTCCACGGCCAGGCCAAGGCTTTGCAGTTCCTTGACCAGCACACGGAAAGAAGCTGGGATGCTCGGTTCCTCGATCGGCTCGCCCTTGACGATGGCTTCGTAGGTGTTGACGCGGCCCTGGACATCATCCGACTTGACCGTAAGCATTTCCTGCAGGGTGTAGGCTGCGCCATAGGCTTCGAGCGCCCACACTTCCATCTCGCCGAAGCGCTGACCGCCGAACTGGGCCTTGCCGCCGAGGGGCTGCTGGGTCACCAGGCTGTACGGACCCGTCGAGCGGGCGTGAACCTTGTCCTCGACCAGGTGGTGCAGCTTGAGGATGGTCATCACGCCGACTGTCACAGGTTGGTCGTAGGGCAGGCCGGTCTTGCCGTCGCGCAGGGTCTGCTTGCCGAGGATTGGGAGTGGAATGCCTTCCTCGCGCGCAGCCTCCTGGGCCACTTCAAAGACCTTTTCATCCGAGACCTTCTTGGTGCGGCCGAGGCTTTCCATCCACAGGCGCAGGCAGGCGCGGATCGTCATTTCGTCGGTGGCGGAGTCGTGGGACGAGGCGCTCTGCTCATCGCCCAGGATCGCCTCGGGGTCGTAGCCGTTGTCACGCAGCCATTCCTTCGCGGTGGCGAAGCGAGCGTAGTCCACATCGTTCAAGCCATAGACATCGTAGTCGCGGTCGCCCAGGTATTGCTCGAGGTACAGGCGGCGGACCTCGTCATCGTCCTGGATGGAATTGGGGTCGTACTCGTCCTGCTTGAGCCACTCCCACGCAGACTGACCGGCCAGCTTCCAGGCCTGGTCCACGATCCACGCGCGGGCGAGTTCAGCTTCGATCTGCTCTTCGGAAGCGCCATCGAACACAGGCGTCAGGGCACGGAAGCCCAGGCGTTTGGCAGCCCAACCCAGATGCACTTCGAGCACCTGACCGATGTTCATACGGCCAGGGACGCCCAACGGGTTGAGGATGATGTCAACGGGCGTGCCATCTTCGAGGAAGGGCATGTCTTCCACAGGGACAACCTTGGAGACGACGCCCTTGTTTCCGTGGCGTCCCGCCATCTTGTCGCCCGCGGTGATCTTGCGGCGCTGTGCCACAGAGACGCGCACCATCATGTCCACGCCCGCCGAGAGGTCGGAGTTGTCTTCACGGGTGAAGACCTTCACGTCCACGACCTTGCCGCGTTCGCCGTGAGGCATGCGCAGCGAGGTGTCCTTCACGTCGCGGGACTTCTCGCCGAAGATGGCGCGCAGCAGGCGCTCTTCAGGGGTCAGTTCTTTTTCGCCCTTGGGCGTGATCTTGCCGACCAGGATGTCGTTCGGGCCGACCTCCGCGCCGATGCGGATGATGCCGTTCTCGTCGAGGTCCTTGATGGCGTCTTCGCCGACGTTCGGGATGTCGCGGGTGATCTCTTCGGGACCGAGTTTGGTGTCGCGTGCTTCGACCTCGTACTTTTCGATGTGCACGGAGGTGAAGTAGTCATCCTGGACGAGGCGCTCGGAGATCAGGATGGCGTCTTCGAAGTTGCCGCCCTCCCAGGAGAGGAAGGCCACCACGGGGTTCTGGCCGAGGGCCAGGTGCCCGCCGTCGGTCGAGGACGAATCAGCGATGATATCGCCCTTCTTGATCAACTGGCCCTTCACCACAGAGGGGCGCTGGTCGATGCAGGTCGACTGGTTCGAGCGCTGATACTTGCGCAGCTGATAGGTGCGCTGTTCGTTCTTCTTTTCCTTGACGACGATCTGGCTGCCCGTCACCGAGATGACTTCGCCGTCCGCTTCGGCAACGACGACCTGACCCGAATCCAGCGCGGCGTGTTGTTCCATGCCCGTGGAGACCAGGGGGATCTCAGGACGCACCAACGGCACAGCCTGGGCCATCATGTTCGAACCCATCAGCGCGCGGTTGGCGTCGTCATGTTCGAGGAAGGGGATCAGCGCGGCGCTGATGCCCACCACCTGATGCGGAGCCACGTCCATGTAGTCCACGGTCTCGGGATTCTGAAAGACAAAGCCCGAGTGGTAACGGCAGGAAATGCGTTCACGCACAAACTCGTTGTTCTCGGTCAATGGTGCGTTGGCCTGCGCGATGACGTACTTATCCTCGGCATCGGCGGAAAGGTAATCCACGCGGTCGGACACAAAGGGGGTGACGGGCACATCCGCACCAAACTTCGCCAGCTTCCTGGCGACCTTGGCATCGATGCGCTCGCCTGCCTTGAGCACCACTTCCTGGCTCTTGGGGTCGAGGATGTTCTCGCGCACGGCCCGGCCCACCAGGCGTTCGTCATCGGCGGGCAGGGACTTGATCACCTTGCGGTAGGGAGTTTCAATGAAGCCGTACTCGTTCACGCGGGCGAAAGAGCCCAGGCGGCCGATCAAACCGATGTTCGGGCCTTCAGGCGTCTCGATCGGGCAGATGCGGCCATAGTGCGAGTGGTGCACATCGCGGACATCGAAGCCCGCGCGCTCACGGCGCAGGCCGCCAGGTCCGAGGGCCGAGAGTGTGCGCTTATGGCGCAACTCCGCCAGCGGGTTGGTCTGGTCCATGAACTGGGAAAGCTGCGAGGAGCCGAAGAACTCACGCAACGCCGCCACCACCGGGCGGATGTTGACCAGCGTCACCGGCGACAGTTGTTCCTGGTCGCGGATGGACATACGCTCCTTGATGACACGCTCCATGCGGCGCAGGCCGATGCGCAGTTTGTTCTGGATCAACTCCCCCACAGTCTTGACGCGGCGGTTGCCGAGGTGGTCGATGTCATCGGGCTTCTCGACGCCGTTGTTGATCTGGATCATGCGGCGGATCAGGCGGATGATATCGGACTTGGAGACGGTTCGGTGCGGGATCGGGATCTCCTGATCCAGCTTCTGGTTCAGTTTGTAGCGGCCGACACGCTCCAGATCGTAATGGCGCTGGTCGAAGAGCTGCTCTTCGAGGAACTGGCGAGCATTATCCAGCGTGGCGGGGTCACCCGGGCGCATCTTCTTGAAGAACTCGATTAGCGCAGCCTCGGCAATGGTCTTGCCGCCAGAGAGGTCCCACTCGGGCTCCTGCTTGAGGGTCGAGGGGATGAAGAGGCGGTCGGGATTGTTGTCCACGTCCTGGAAGATGCCTAGGATCTCCTCGTCGCTGCCGGTCTTGATGGGCGAGTCCTTGATGCCGTCGTCGACGGCCGCCAGGGCGCGCAGGAAGACCGTGATTGGCACGGTGCGCTTGCGGTTGAACTTGAGGATGATGTAATCGGACTTGCGGGTCTCGAACTCCATCCACGCGCCGCGGTCGGGGATCAGCTTGGACATGGCCAGCGGGCGGCCCGTGGAGCGGTCCAGGGGCGCCTCAAAGTACACGCCAGGCGAGCGGATGAGCTGAGAAACAACCACACGCTCGGTCCCGTTGATGATGAAGGTCCCCTTGTCGGTCATCTCGGGGAAGTCACCCAGGAAGATGTCCTGCTTGATGGGCTCAGGCACATCGGGACCCGCCAGCAGCACCGACACGTACAGCGGGCTGGCGTAGGTCAGGTCGCGCTCGACACAGTCTTCGATGGAGTGCTTGGGATCCCCAAACCAGTATTTCAGTCCCCATTGATGTGACTCGGGACTGCGGCTGGGAAAATACAACTTCATCCCCTTGTTGTACGACTCGATCGGCGAAATCTCGTGAAAGAGGTCACCGAGACCTTCTTTCTTGAGTCGCTCGAATGAATCCAGTTGTACTTCGATCAAATCGGGGAGGTCCAACGTAAACGGGATACGCGCGTAATTCTTTTTGGGCAAAGATGCCATTCGTTCGCTCCTGACCTGTAGCTTCTTGGGACGCCGCTTAAGCACACGAAACCATCCCGCGGGCAAGCGGGATAGCGAAAATTGATTATATACGAAGGTTGTCTAGTTTGCAAGGAAATTTTATGGTTTTCTGAGTATGAATTCCCGCCTCTTTCATATATTGGCGACGGGAGTATAACACAACTTCGAAACGGTCCCCATGCAAACGGGTTTTTCATGTAGAATTGTCCCATCCCATCAGGAGGCCGCATGACAACCGCACAAGCACCGATTAACGACAAGAAAGAGATTTTCGGCTGGGGAATGTACGACTGGGCCAACTCGGCCTTCAGCACCACCGTGGGGACCGTATTCCTGGGACCATACATCGCATCTCTCGCCGCCGACGCTGCCAAGGCCTTCGCCGATGGGAACGCCCGTTTCTTCGGCATCCCTGTCGCTCCAGACTCCTTCCTCCCCTACTGCATCTCCTTCTCGGTCGGGCTGCAGGTGCTGTTCCTGCCCATCCTGGGCGCCATCGCGGACTACTCGCACATGCGCAAGCGCATGATGCAGATCTTCGCCACCATCGGAGCAATTGCCACCATCCTGCTCTTCCTGGTGACGGGCAGCCTGTGGTGGTTGGGCGGCGTGTTGTACATCGTGGCCAACCTGGCCTTTGGCGCCTCCATGGTCTTCTACAATTCCTACCTGCCCGACATCGCCAGCGAAGACCAGCGCGACAGTGTCTCCTCGTATGGATGGGCGCTCGGCTACCTGGGCGGCGGCATCCTGCTGGCGTTGAATCTGGCCTTCTTCATCTTCAGCGACAGGCTGGGTGTGCCCTCCACACTGGCGGTGCGCATCAATCTGGCCTCGGCGGGCGTGTGGTGGTTGTTGTTCTCCTTCATCACCTGGCAGCGACTGCATCCACGCCACGCAGCCCGCGCCCTGCCTGCTGGTGAGACGTACGTCAGTATCGGCTTCAAACAGTTGGGACACACGTTTAAAGAGATCAAGCATTTCCCTGAGACGCTGAAGTACCTTCTGGCCTATTTCCTTTACAACGACGGCATCCAGACCGTCATCGCGGTTTCCGCCACCTTTGCGGCGGCGCCCATCGCGCGCGGCGGCATCGGGCTCGACACGCAAACGCTGACGGCCGTCATCCTGATGATCCAGTTCATGGCCTTCTTTGGAGCACTGTTGTGGGGCAAGCTGGCAGGCTGGATCGGGGCAAAGCAGTCCATCATCGTCAGCCTGGTCATCTGGGCAGCCGTGGTGATTTACGCGTACGTCGGGCTGTACGGAGAAAGCCGCGTGCCGCAGTTCTTCATCCTGGGCGCGTTCATCGCCCTGGTCATGGGCGGGTCGCAGGCCATCAGCCGCAGTCTGTTCGCACAGATGATCCCTACGGGCAAGGAAGCCGAATTCTATTCCTTCTACGAAGTCAGCGAACGCGGCACCTCGTGGACAGGTCCTCTGATCTTCGGCCTGGTCAATCAATGGCTCGGCAGTCTGCGCTTTGGCATCCTGGCGTTGATCTTCTACTTCGTGGCGGGCCTGATCCTGCTGCCCTTCGTCAACGTGAAGAAAGCCGTCGAGGATGTCAAGAAATACGACGCACAAAAAGCTGGATAACGAACAACAAGGCCGAGGCAAAACCTCGGCCTTTTGATTTACGCTCCAATCACGTCCACCAGGGCGGAGTACTCGGCAGGGATTACCTGCGGCGACTGGAAGGACTCGGTCACGATAGTGGGATCCTTCAGCCCGTGGCCCGTGCAGACCACAACCAACCGCTTCCCCTTCACATTCATGGACCCTCGGCCTGTTTCCGCCAAAAGGCCCGCCAGCCCCGCTGCCGACGCGGGCTCCACCCACACACCTTCACTGGCAAGGATTCTCTGCGCCGCCAAAATCTCGGAGTCGGGCACGGCGATGATCTTCCCGTTCGACTCGTGCGCCGCTTCGAGCGCCTGTTCTCCGCGCGCAGGCTTGCCAATGCGGATGGCAGTGGCCACGGTCTCAGGGTTCTCCACGGGATGTCCCAACACCAGCGGCGCGGACCCCGCCGCCTGTACGCCCAACACCTGCGGCAATCCCTTTTGATACTGCTTGAAGCCCGCCCAATACGAGGTGATGTTGCCCGCATTGCCCACGGGCAGGCACAACCAGTCGGGAGCAGAGTCCAGCACATCCACGATCTCAAAGGCGGCGGTCTTCTGTCCCTCGATGCGGTACGGGTTGATCGAGTTGACCAGCGCGATGGGCGTCTTTTGCGTGATCTCGACCACCAGGCTGAGGGCGTCGTCAAACGAACCTTGAATCTGGATCACTTCCGCGCCGTAGGCGATGGCACCCGCCAGTTTTCCCGCGGCGACCTTGCCCTCGGGGATCAGCACAATGGCGCGGAGTCCAGCACGGGCGGCGTAAGCGGCTGCCGAGGCGGCGGTGTTGCCCGTCGAGGCGCAGATGACGGTTTGGGCGCCGCGTCCGACCGCTTCGCTGATGGCGGCCGTCATGCCGCGATCCTTGAAGGAACCCGTCGGGTTGAGTCCCTCGAATTTGACGAACAACTCGCAGCCCAGGTCGTGTCCCAAGCGCGGCATGGGAATGAGCGGAGTATTCCCTTCAAGCAGGGAAATGGTCTTCGTGTGGACAGGCAAGTCGAGCAAATGCCCGTAACGGGGCAAAACACCTTGATAGGACATGGCGACTCCAAAGTTCAGAATGGGCCGATTATAATTTCATCCATGGTAAAAGTCCGCGTCCCCGCCACCACCGCCAACCTCGGACCAGGCTTCGATTGTATCGGCCTGGCGCTCGACTTGTGGAATGAAGTCCAGTTCGAAGCCGACGACCAGATCACCTTCCGTGTAACAGGCGAGGGCGCGGATCAACTTGACAATCAGCCCAACAATCTGCTGGTCGAGGCGTTCCTGCGTGTGCACGAACTGTGCGGGCGGGATACAAAGGGCGCGACGATTCGATCCCACAACCAAATTCCCCCCAGCAGCGGAATGGGCTCCAGCGCGGCCGCGCTCGTGGCGGGCATCTTCGGCGCGAACGAGCTGCTTGGTCGCCCGCTCATCCAGGCGGATATGCTCAAGTTGGCGACCGAGTTGGAAGGTCACCCCGATAACGTGGCCCCCGCCCTGCTGGGCGGGCTGGTCGTCTCGGTGATGGACGGAGGGGAGATCCTCTCGCGCCGATATGAAGTGCCGCCACTGGCGGCGGTCATCGTCAAACCCGATGTGGATTGGCCTACCCGTGTGGCGCGCGCGGTGCTGCCTCAATCCGTTTCGCGCGCGGACGCCATCTTCAACATCGGGCGGACGGCGCTGGTGGTGGACGCCCTGCGCAGCGGCGACCTGGACCTGCTCCGCAAAGCGATGGACGACCGCTTGCACCAACCCTATCGGCTGGAACGCATCCCAGGCGGGAAGACCGCCTTCGAGGCCGCCCGCCGCTTTGGCGCGACAGCCCTCTCGGGGGCGGGACCGTCAATCCTCTGCTTCGTGGAGACGGGTCAGGAAGCGGCGGCCGAATCGGCTGTGCTGGCAGCCTTCGAGTCGAATGGGATCGAGGCGCGCGCCTTCTGCCTGAGCACCATCAACCTCGGGGCGACGCTGGTCACTTCGGCCACATGATTGTTCTGGAGAACAATCCGCCGCCCGAGTTGGCGCGGATCACGGCGGGCATCACCAGCGGCAGGCTGGGAATGCCCGGGTAGGCCAGGTAACGCGGCGACCA
>CAZGFR010000110.1:0-10907 GCA_964524485.1 uncultured Anaerolineaceae bacterium
ATAACTCAGACCTCCGAGATCTGATCTATAGACTATAATCGCGCAATTCCAACGCCATTGGAGGAGAGATTCATGAAAAAAATAGCTCGTTTTTTGATGCGAGGATTGATCGCTGTGGTCATCCTCGCGCTCGTGCTGGGCGCGGGGGGCGCTTTCTATTTCAAGTCGTACCTGCCCAACACGGTGGCCAAGCAATCCTTCCCACAGATCGACGGTGAGATCCAGGTCACGGGGCTGGAGGGGCCCGTGGACGTCTACCGCGACTCGATGGGCATCCCACACATCTACGCCGCCAGCGCGCATGACCTGTTCTTCGCGCAGGGCTATATCCACGCGCAGGACCGCTTCTGGCAGATGGACGCCTGGCGTCACATCGGCTCGGGCACGCTCTCGGAGATGTTCGGCTCGGCCCAGGTCGAGACCGACACCTTCCTGCGCACGCTCGGCTGGCGCGTGACCGCCGAAGCCGAATGGAAGGCGCTCGGCCCCGACTCGCGCGCCATTCTGCAAGCCTACACCGACGGGGTCAATGCCTATCTCAAGGATCACAATGGCACGGCCCTCAGCCTGGAGTACGCCATCCTCGGCTTGCTCAGCCCCGATTACAAGATCGAGCCGTGGACGCCCGTCAACAGCCTGACCTGGGGCAAGGCCATGGCCTGGGACCTGCGCGGCAACATGGACGAGGAGATCACGCGCGCCGTGCTGCTCAAGACGCTCACGCCCGAGCAGGTGGATCAACTCTATCCGCCGTATCCTGAGGATCATCCCGTCATCGTTAACAAGATCGGGGATGGGACCGCCGCCTCGGCCGTTCCCGCCGCCCCCACGGACCCCGCGCTGCTCTCCGCCCTGCCACTTGACTCCGTTCAATCGAACATCGCCCTGCTCGACCCGCTGCTGGGCCAGCTCAGCGACGGCATCGGCTCGAACTCGTGGGCCGTCTCGGGCAAGCTGACGGATACGGGCAAGCCGATCCTCGCCAACGACCCGCACCTCGGAATCCAGATGCCGTCCATCTGGTATCAGGTGGATATGCACTGCATGCCCAAGAACGATGCATGTCCGTTCGAGATGGCGGGCTTCTCGTTCGCGGGCGTGCCTGGCGTGGTCATCGGTCACAACGACCGCATCGCCTGGGGCTTCACCAACACGGGCCCCGACGTGATGGACCTGTTCATCGAGAAGGTCAACCCCGAGGACCCGAACCAGTACGAGGTCGACGGCAAATGGGTCAACTTCGAGACCCGCAAGGAAACCATCGCCATCGTCGGCGGCGAACCCGTCGAAGTGACCGTGCGGCTCACCCGCCACGGTCCTGTCATCTCGGATGCCTATGGTCCGCTCAAGGATCAGGGCGACCCGAAGGACAAGGAATTCGTCCCGTTCAAGGAACGCGCGGGCATCGAGCTACCGCAGCAATACGTCATCGCGCTGCAATGGACGGCGCTCACGCCCTCCACGCCCTTCGAGGCCATCTGGGGCTTCGACAAGGCCCAGAACTGGACGGAGTTCCGCGCCGCCGCCAGCAATTTCCACGTGCCCGCGCAAAACCTGCTCTACGCCGACGTGGACGGCAACATCGGCTACCAGATGCCTGGCGATGTGCCGATCCGCAAGAAGGGCGATGGCCGCTTCCCAGTCCCTGGCTGGAACAGCGAATACGACTGGACGGGCTATATTCCCTTCGAGGAACAGCCCTACACCTTCAACCCCGCCGAAGGCTACATCGTCACCGCCAATAACCGCGTCCCGCCGCGCGACTACCCCTACCTGGTCACCGCTGACTGGGATTACGGCTTTCGCGCCAACCGCATCGTTGAGATGATCCAGAACGCGCCTGGCAAGATCGACATCGCCTACATCCAGAAGATGCACGGCGACGCCTATGACGCCAGCGCTGCGGCGCTCCTGCCCATCTGGAGTGAGATTAATTACAAGGCCGCCAGCCCGAACGAAGCCTACGTGCTCGACCTCATGCAAAAATGGGACGATCAAAGCACAGCCGACTCGAAGGCAGCGGCTGTTTATCAGCAATTCTGGTGGAATCTCGACCAGAACACCTTCAACGATGATCTGCCCGAACGTTATGCCGTCTCGGGCGGCGACAAGGATTTCGAGGTGATGCGCCGCCTGGTGCAGGTTCCCAACGATCCCTTCTGGGATGACCGCTCCACCGCCGACAAGGTGGAGACCCGCGACGATATCTTCATTGCTTCGCTGGTTGAAACCGTCAATCAACTGGAAAAGGACTACGGCAAGGACCCAGCCAAATGGCCAACATGGGGTAGTCTGCACACTGCCACCTTCCGTAACGGGACCCTGGGCGAATCGGGCATCGGCCCGATCGAGGACCTCTTCAATCGCGGACCCTTCCCCACGGGCGGCGGAAAATCCATCGTCAACGCCACGGGCTGGAGCATCGGCGAATCCTTTGAAGTGGACTGGCTGCCGTCGATGCGCATGATCGTGGATTTGAGCAACCTGAACAACTCACTCACCGTCCACACCACGGGACAGTCGGGCCACGCCTACAACGAGCACTACGCGGACATGGCTCCGCTGTGGGCCAATGTGCAATACTATCCGATGTGGTGGGATCAACCATCCGCGATCAAAGATGCCGAAGGGCATCTGGTGTTGAAACCGTAGAATGTGTTTTTGCAGCAGTTGCACTGCCGCAAAAATTTTCCAGCAGTACAACTGCTGGAAAAACTGGAATCTGATATAAAAAGAGACAGTCGCTTCGCGAAGCGACTGTCTCTTTTTGTTACGAAGGTCGGCGCACGGCCGAGCGGGTTAGCCCCCTCAGACACTGCCCGTGCCACACGAAGAGGAGGGAATGCTGTTCAACGAGAACCCGCCGCCTCCCTCCGCAGGCTTGGACGCGAAGGTGGACATCTTCTTCTTGACCTGTCCGCTTCCACATTGCGGACAAACCACCTCATTGATCTTGCTGATGCTGACCAACTCCTCGAAAGCTCGTCCGCATTGGCTGCATGTAAATTCATAAATGGGCATCCTCGGCTCCTGAATGAAAATTTCAAGAGATTGGATGCACAATCTGCCAAAAAGTTACGCCCGTTTGCGGATTCGCCAGACGACAAACGCGGTGATCGTCACACCCGCGTAACTGGCCAACAGGTCGACGATGTCCATGGTGCGGCTGTCGAACAGGGATTGACTCCACTCTTCGAGACCGATCAAAAGGGCCAGGACCAGGCTCACGGTCCAGATGGTGCGGGGGAGATTCAGGCTTGGACGCAGGGTAAAGGCCAGGTTCAACAACAGGCTCAGAATCCCGTACAGGATGAAATGTCCCAGCTTGTCGCCGTTGGGGAAATCATACAGGCCGCGAATCAGCCCGGGCAGCGTCCCCATGTCCGCCAGGATGATCACCACGATGATGAAGATCGAGAAAGCAACCGCCAGCCATTTGGTCATGATAAAAAAGACGCCCTTGCGGGCGTCTCCTCGTTCTAGTTGGCGGCTTCCGCTTTGGGTTGTTTGGACTCGCGGCGCGCCTTCAACCACTCATAGCCCATCGGTAGGACCGAGATCAGGATGATGGCAATGATCACAAACTCGAAGTTCGCCCGCACGAACGGAATGTTGCCGAAGAAGTATCCCGCCAGCGTGAACAACAACACCCACACGATGCCGCCGATGAAATTCCAGCGGATGAAGAATCCGTACGACATCTTGCCGACGCCCGCCACAAAGGGCGCAAAGGTGCGCACGATGGGCACGAAACGCGCCAGGAAGATGGTCTTGCCGCCGTGTTTCTCGAAGAAGGCGTGAGTCTTGTCGAGGTATTCCTTCTTGATCCATTTGATGTTATAGGCTCGTTCGCCCAGGGTGTGGCCGATCCAGTAATTGACCGTATCGCCGCCAATGGCAGCCACCACCAAGAGACCAAGCAACACCCAGATGTTGAGCGCGTCCAGCGCCGCGAAGGTGCCCGCCGCAAACAACAGCGAGTCGCCGGGCAGGAAGGGCGTCACCACAAAGCCCGTCTCCATGAAGATGACGAAGAACAACAGGGCGTACGTCCACGTGCCGTACTGGGTGATGATCTGGCTCAGATATTCGTCCAGGTGCAGGAACAGGTCGATCAGAAATTTAATGGTTTCCATTTCACTCTCACTTGATTGATTAGCAAGCCGCCATTATACCTTGCTTTTCCGCGGCCTCTCGATGTGGCTCAACCAGTCCCCCGCCCCCAGAAAGACCAGGCTTCCGATGGTTGCGGTGCCCAGGTTCAGCAATCCCAGCGGAAAAAATTCCCAGCCCAGCCAGGCTCCCGCGAAATGTCCTGCCGCAAATCCCGCCCAGGCCAGGGCGAGATAAAACACCAGCCGCCAGATTCCGCCATCCCGCACCAGGTGATACAACGCGCCGTACAGACTTGCGATGACGAACCCGAGGATCAAGGCTGGGATGGACATGGCCGCTCCTTATTGGATGATTCCGCCGCCGAGCACTTCTTCTTCGACGTAGAAGACCGCCGCCTGACCCGCGGTCACATCCCGCGCGGGGGCATCGAACTGGACCCTGGCCTGGTCGCCATTTAAAGGCGTGACCCACGCCCAGGCGGGCCGCGCCGTGTAGCGGATCTTCACCTCCGCGCGGAATGGTTCGGTCGGAACTTCGCCGCGAATCCAGTTGACATCTTTGGCCGTCAACTCGCGCGTGCCGAGCTCGTCCTGCGTGCCCACGATGACCGTGTTGGTCCCCGCATCCTTGCCCAGTACGTAGAGCGGCACGGGCGAGGCCACACCCAATCCTTTGCGCTGACCGATGGTATAGTTTGACAAACCGTTGTGATGACCCACGACCTGACCGTCACGGGTCACGATCTCGCCCGGGCGGAGCATGTCCGCCGCGTTGCGCTGGAGGAAGTTGCGATAGTCTTCGCCAGCCAGAAAACACAGATCCTGTGAGTCGGGCCGAGAGGCGGTCGGCAACCCAAACGACTCAGCGATTCTGCGAATCTCCGTTTTTGGATATTCCCCCACAGGGAACAGGGCCCTCTGTAATTTCTCTTGAGTTAACACATGCAACACATAAGATTGATCTTTCGACGGGTCCACCGCACGCAATAACGCGATCTTTCCGCCATCTTCCTTCCTGCGCACGTAGTGTCCCGTCGCCATGAAGTCCGCGCCCAAGGCCAGTGCATGATCGAGCAAAAAGGTCCAGCGGATCTGCCGATTGCACAGCAAACACGGATTGGGCGTCTCGCCGCGGGCGTAGCCATCCAGGAAATATTGCACCACCGTCTCGCGGAAGACGTTCTTTGCGTCCACTACATAAAAGGGAATGTCGAGTTTGGCCGCCACGCGCCGCGCCTGGGCCATCGAGTCGGGCGTGCAGCAGCGATTGGAGTCTTCCTTGCCAGGCTCCGACCACAAGCGCAGCATCATCCCAATGACCTCATAACCCTGCTGTTTGAGCAGGGCCGCAGCAACGGAGGAGTCCACTCCTCCCGACATGGCAACGACAACTTTGGTCATTAATTCACCAGTGATAAACGGAGATAAACAGGGATGCTTTTTGGAGGCTCAAGGCTTTGTCGCCTTCCAGGCAGGAGATGGATATAGGCGGCGGATCTGAATCCTGGGCTGGCCAAAATTGATCAACACGCAGGTAGACAGGCCCGAAGCTCGCATGTAATTGAACGACTGAGCCAGATGCTCGCTGTTCAAAGCCGAAACCGCTTTTAATTCGACCAAAACAACATCCTCAACCAGCATATCCACAAAGAACTCACCAACAATAATACTTTCGTACAACACCTTGATCGGATGTTGCTGAACGACTTTCAGCCCATCCTTGCGCATTTCAAAGGCGTGGGCATTCTCATACACTTTCTCGACAAACCCAATTCCCAATGCATTACTAACCTTGTAGGCACAACCAATGATCCGCTCGGTAATTTTATTCAACTCTTCTTCGTTCATACAAACCTCCCATCACAAAAATCAAAAATCACCGTACATCTTTGTTCATCTCTGGTTTAAACCTCTGGCCCGCTCCACCAGAGATGGCAAGGCTTGCAAAAATGCATCTACTTCGACGGGTTGGGTGTCTTTGCCGAGGGTGACGCGCAACGAGCCGAGCGCCCAGTCGTGTGAGAAACCCAATGAGGTGATGACCTCACTGGGTTCGGGGTTGCCCGTCTTGCAGGCGGACCCCGAGGAGCAGGCGAAGCCCGACGCGTCGAGCAGGGTCAGCAGCAGGTTGCCATCCACGTTTTTGAAGACGAAAGAGGCATGGTTGGGCAGGCGTTCGGCGGGATGCCCCGTCAGCCTGGAGTCGGGGATCTCTTCCAGCACGCGGCCAAGGATGTGGTCACGCAGGGGCTGGACGTGACCGATGCGCCGTTCGCGTTCTTCCTTCGCCAAGTGCAGCGCTTCGGCAAAGCCGACAATGTAAGGCACATTATGCGTCCCCGCGCGCAGACCGAATTCCTGGCCGCCGCCCGTCAGGTGCGGGACCAGCTTTGTCCCCTTACGGACATACAACGCGCCGACACCCTTCGGGCCGTACAACTTGTGCGCGCCCAGCGAGAGCAGGTCCACGCCGAGAACCGACACGTCCACGTCGAGGTAGGCCGCCGCCTGGACCGCGTCCGTGTGGAAGGGCACGCCATGCTCGCGGCACAGCGCCGCAATCTCGCGGATCGGGTTGACGGTACCGATCTCGTTGTTGGCATACATGACCGAGACCAGTGCGGCCTGCTCGTTAAGTATCTTCTTCACTGCTTCAGATGTGACGCATCCATGCTCGTCCACCTCCAGCCATTCGACTTGGAAGCCGTAATACTTTTTGAGCTGCTCGGCCGTCTTGCTGACAGCATGATGTTCGGTCCGCGCGGTCAGGATGCGGGTGGCGCCCGTCTGTTCGCGCCGCGCCAGGGCAGTTCCGCGCAGGGCGAGGTTATCCGCTTCGGAGCCGCAGGAGGTGAAGATAATTTCATCGGGGCGGCAACCCAGCACGGAGGCAACCGCCTCGCGCGCAGAATCAACCGCAGCTTCGGCAGCTTGTCCATAACGGTGAACAGACGAAGGGTTCCCGAAGGAATCCGCAAAGTAAGGGCGCATCGCCTCCAGCACGCGGGGGTCCACGGGGGTAGTGGCGGCGTAGTCCAGGTAAATCGGATGGGTCATGGTGAATTAATTATACCCGCTGAAAATAAACGGACTCCGAGATGACCAAATCTCGGAGTCCCAGCTCGGAGGAGCTTTACAAACTAGTTCTGGTTGATGATGCTCACCTCGGCGTCGGAGAGTGCTTCGATCAGCACGTCCCCGCGCTTGCGGATGACCATGCTCTTACCCGGGCGCAGCATGTAATCCTGCGGGTTGTTGGCTTCCGTCACCCAGACCAGGCCCTCTTCGCAGGCGACCGTCATGCCAGGATTGACCTTGGCGACATGATGGAAAGCGCGGCGGTGCAGATGAAGGTCAAGTTTCGAATTTTTAGTGTTGGTGTTCATGGGTTTTCCTTTTGAGTAGACCAATAATTTATCTTATTTTCGCTGAAATCAAAAATAAGTACAGATGCAAAAACAAGGAATTGTTATCATAACAGTTAGTGATACAATAAATTGTACTGATTGAAATTACGACAACTGTATCTACTTTGGAGAAGGCTCATGGCTGAACAACCCTCATCAAAAAAACAATTGTTTCGCTACGAAGAGGTGGCGGAACAGGTGATGCAGCTGATCGAGCAGGGAACTTATCGCCCGGGCGACCGCATCCCATCCGTGCGGCAGATGAGCCTCCAACGGGACGTCAGCATTAGTTCCGTTCTGCAGGCCTACCTGCTGCTCGAAAGCCGCGGGGTAATCGAGGCGCGGCCCCAATCGGGATACTACGTCAGCCGACCTGCCCACCTGCACCTGCCCGAACCCGAGGCCTCCTCCCCGGGGCTGGACCCCACCCGCGTCAACCTGCACGAGCTGGTGATGATGGTCATGCGCGACTCCCTGAACCCCGAACTGGCTCAGCTGGGTGCAGCCATGCCCAACCTGGAACTGCTCCCCACCGAGCGCATGAACCGCATCCTGGCCCGCCTTGCGCGGACGGCCAGCCGCGGCACGCATCGCTACCAACTCCCGCCCGGGGTCGAGGACCTGCGCGTGCAGATCGCCCAGCGCGCGGTCAACAGCGGATGCCAGCTCTCCCCCAGCGACATCGTCATCACCTCAGGCGGCACCGAGGCCATCGGCCTGTGCCTGCATGCCGTCTGCAAGCCGGGCGACATCGTGGCCATCGAGTCGCCCATGTACTTCGGCACGTTGCAGATCATCGAGGTGCAGGGACTGCGTGCGCTGGAGATTCCCACCAATCCGCGCGACGGCATCAGCCTGGACGCGCTGCAGTTCGCCATTGAACACAATCCCATCAAGGCGGTGCTGACCATCTCCAATTTCAGCAACCCGCATGGGAGCTGCATCCCCGATGAGAAGAAGAAGGAACTGGTCGAACTGCTGGAACGCTACGACATTCCGCTGATCGACAACGACGTCTCGGGCGAATTGTACTTCGCCGAGAAACGCCCGCTGACCACCAAGGCCTTCGACAAAAAGGGACTGGTGATGTTGTGCTCTTCGTTCTCGAAAGATATCAGCCCTTCGCTGCGCGTGGGTTGGGTGGCGCCCGGGCGCTACAAGAACGAGGTCGAGTGGCTCAAGTTCACGTTGAGCGCGGCCACCGCCACGCTGCCACAAATGGCCATCGCCGAATTCCTCGCCAGCGGCGGATACGACCATCAACTGCGGCGCATCCGCCGCGAGTACGCCAGCAACGTGACCCGACTCTCGCAAGCCGTCACGCGCACCTTCCCTGCGGGGACGCGTGTCACCCGTCCCTCGGGCGGATACGTGCTGTGGGTGCAATTGCCCGAAAACGTCGACTCGCTGGAACTATATTCGTTGGCTCTGAAGGGCGGCATTACGCTCACGCCTGGCTACCTCTTTTCCCCCACCAACCAGTTCTACAACTTCATCCGCCTGAACGCCGCCGCCTGGAACCTGTCCATCGAGCGGGCGCTGGAACGTCTGGGCGACATGGTCGTGGAGTTGGCGGGACCCAGCCTCGGCTAGTTCCCCAGCGGGTTTCTCTTGATATAATCAACCCGTTATCATTTGCGTTACAGGAGAAAATATGGCCTACAAAATTAAGTTCGGCACCGACGGCTGGCGCGGCGTCATCGCCGAAGACTACACCTTCGATAACCTGCGCCGCTGCGCTCAGGGGTTTGCGTCCTACATGCTCTCCCAGGGCAAGCAGGGTCAGTGGATCGTGGTCGGGCACGACAAGCGCTTCCACTCGGAGAATTTCGCCGCGGCCGTGGCCGCGGTGCTGGCAGGTAACGGCCTCAAGGTCTATCTGACCGACGGCGCCACCCCCACCCCCGTCATCGCTTATGCCGTGGTGGACAAGAAGGCCGCGGGCGCGGTCAACATCACCGCCTCGCACAATCCGCCCACCGACAACGGCTTCAAAGTCCGCAACGAGACGGGCGGCGCCATCGACCCCGAGGGCCTGCTCCAGATCGAAAGCAGCATCCCCGATGACGTCAAGGACGTCAAGCGTAAAGCCTACAAAGAGGCCGAAGCCGCGGGCGAGATCGTCAAGTTCGACGCGGCCACGCCCTACATCGAGCACCTCACCCGCGACGGTCTGATCGACCTGCAACCCATCAAGGACGCGGGCCTGACCGTCGTCGTGGATGCCATGTGGGGCAACGGCGCGGGCTGGTTCACGCGCCTGCTCTCGGGCGGCAAGACCAAGGTCATCGAGATCCACAACACGCGCAACCCGTCCTTCCCTGAGATGAAACGCCCCGAACCGATCCGCCCCAACATCGACGTGGGCCTCAAGGCCACGGTCGACAACAAGGCGGATGTGTTGCTCATCACTGACGGTGACGCCGACCGTTGCGGCGTCGGCGACGAGAACGGCGAGTTCATCAACCAGTTGCGCGTCTATGCCCTGCTGGCTTATTACCTGCTCGAGGTCCGCGGCGAGCGCGGCGACATCGTCAAGACCCTCTCGACCACGGGCATGCTCAACAAGTTGGGCGAACTCTACGGCGTACCTGTCCATGAGACGGGCGTGGGATTCAAGTACGTGGCCCCCAAGATGACCGAGACAAACGCCCTGATCGGCGGCGAGGAAAGCGGCGGCTACGCCTTCCGCGGAAATGTCCCCGAACGCGACGGCATTCTGGGCGGCCTGTACATGCTCGATTTCATGGTCAAGACAGGCAAGAAACCGACCGAGTTGCTCAAGGACCTGTTTGCCAAGGTCGGCGGTGAATACTTCTACGACCGCGTCGACTCAGCCTTCAGCGGCGACCGCTCGGCCCGCGAGAAGATGATCCTCGACGCCAAACCCGCCACCCTGGGCGGCCTCAAGGTCACCGACCTGATCACCGTGGACGGCTTCCAGTTCAAGCTCGAAGACGGCGGCTGGATGCTGATCCGCTTCAGCGGCACCGAGCCCATCATGCGCGTCTACTGTGAGACCCGCCACCAGGACAAGGTCCAGGCCATTTTGCAAGACGGCCTCAAGGTCGCAGGCATCAAGTAAATCCCGCAAAAGTGACACCGCCAGTCAATGACTGGCGGTGTTTTTGTCGGCGCTCCCCCAAGTCCGTCTGATATAATGCGCCTGCCTTGCCCATGAACCTGACCGATACGCATTGTCACCTTGATTACCAAAAATTCGACGAGGACCGTGAAGCCGTGATCCAGCGCGCGGTGGACGCGGGATTGACGCGCATCCTCATCCCTGCCCTGCACTGGACCTCGAGCCTGGCCGCCGTCAGCCTGGCCGAATCTCACCCCATGATCTACGCCGCAATCGGCTTCCACCCCACCGACCTCGACA
>CAZGFR010000111.1:0-10838 GCA_964524485.1 uncultured Anaerolineaceae bacterium
CGCTCGGCCAAGCAGAAGAAAAATTGGAAGGCCGAAGACGACGAGGCGGGTACCTTCGTGGCCAAGATGACCCCGCGCTGGCTCAAGAACGAACTGGGCGGCGTGGTCGATTTCAAGATCTGCCCGTGGCGCAGCCTCAGCCCGCGCTTCATGCGCTGGTTCATCCGCCCGCAACTGGGCGGAAAGGCCTGGCTGCGTTTCATCTTCTGGCTGGAGGAGCGCTTCCCGCGCTTCTTCGGCGAAAACGGACAGTATCCGCTGATCGTCATCAGGAAGTGATCCATGTCCCGCTTCACGGACCCGAACTATCTGAAAACGGACCAGTATCGCGACTCATCCAATCTCGATGCGCGGGTGGTGATTCATCAACGTTTCAGCACCAATTCCTACGGTTGGATGAACTGGGTCTTTGATCATGTTCTCGGACTGTCAGCGGATGCAAAAATTCTGGAATTGGGATGCGGGCCTGGCTACCTGTGGAAGGAGAATGCGGCTCGAATCCCTTCCACTTGGGACATCACCCTCTCAGACCTTTCTGCAGGGATGATCGATTCAGCCTGGAGGAATCTAGTCGTGACGGGACGCAACTACAAGTTCAAAGAGATCGATGCGCAATCGATCCCCTATCCCGACGGGACCTTTGACCTGGTCATTGCCAACCACATGCTGTATCACGTCCCCGACCGACCGCAGGCGCTGACCGAGATCCGCCGCGTGCTCAAGGACGACGGCAGGCTCATGGCTGCGACCGTGGGCGAGACACACCTGAAAGAGATGGGTGCGTGGATCAAGCGCGCCTCTATCGAGCCGCGCCAGGGAAAATTCACCCAGCCGTTCACCCTCGAAAACGGCGGGGACCAGTTGCGCGCGTTCTTTTCCAATGTGACAATGGACCGCTACGAAGACAACCTCAAGGTGACCGAGGTCGCACCGCTGCTGGATTACATCCGCTCGATGATCAGCGCGGAGCAACTGTCCGCCGAGGAACTGGCGAAGCTCGAAAGCGAATTCCGCGCCATGCTGGCAAAGGATGGCGAGATCTTCATCACGAAAGATTCGGGATTGTTCAAAGCAACGAAATTTTAGATCAGCTTTTCGCATAAAATAGGTAGGGCGAGTGATCACTCGCCCTGCAATATAAGGAGCAATTCATGGACTGGAAAAATCAAGTCGTGCTCGTCACGGGCGGCACGGGTTCGTTCGGCAAGAAATTCACCAAGATCCTGCTCGAAGAGAAGCAGCCGAAGAAGGTCATCATCTTCAGCCGCGACGAGTTGAAGCAGCACGAGATGCAGGTCGGCGGGTACAACGATCCGCGCCTGCGCTATTTTATCGGCGACATCCGCGACCGCGAGCGTCTGCTGCGCGCCATGCACGGCGTGGATATTGTTGTCCACGCGGCGGCGCTCAAGCAGGTACCCGCCTGCGAGTACAACCCGATGGAGGCCGTCAAGACCAACATCATGGGCACCAGCAACGTGCTCGAAGCCGCCCTGGATGCGGGCGTCAAGAAGGTGATGACCATCAGCACCGACAAGGCCGTCAGCCCCGCCAACCTGTACGGCGCCACCAAACTGGCCGCCGAAAAGCTGACCATTCAGAGCAACGCTTATGCCGCGGGGTCGTCCACCCGCTACTCGTGCGTCCGCTACGGCAACGTGGTCGGCTCGCGCGGTTCGGTCGTGCCGCTCTTCCTCAAGCAGCGCGGCAACGGTCAGATCACCGTCACCGATGACCGCATGACCCGCTTCTGGCTCTCGCTTGAACAGGGCGTGCGCTTTGTCATCGACTGCATCGAGCAGATGGAAGGCGGCGAGGTCTTTGTCCCCAAGATTCCCAGCACCACGGTCATGGACCTGGCGCGCGCCATCGCGCCGCAGGCCGAGATCAAGGTCATCGGCATCCGCCCGGGCGAGAAACTGCATGAGGCGCTCATCTCCGAGGACGAGGCCCGTCACACCATCGAACTGGACAAGATGTTCGTGGTTCAGCCCGCCGAGGCAACCTGGTTTGGTTATTCGTGGCAATCCAAGGGCAAGACGCTGCCCGAAGGCTTCCATTATTCGAGCGACAACAACAGCGAATGGCTCGACCTCGAAGGCATCCAGAAGTTCATTGCGCCGTTCGAGGAATTGTATACGCAGGGTAAGTTGGAAGGATAGAATAAAAAAACCCTAAAGGTCAGCGAGACCTTTAGGGTTTGGAGAATTTCATGAAACTTCTCGTCACTGGCGCAAGCGGATTGCTCGGAATCAACCTGGCGCTCGAAGCCATGTCGGCGCATGAGGTCGTGGCGGTGGATCGCGGCAAGTTGTCGCCGCAGGCCCCGTTCCAGATCGTGCGGGCGGACCTGCTGTCGGATGGGGCGGTGGAGGCCATCCTCGACGAAGTCCGCCCCGAGGCGGTCATCCACTGCGCGGCGCTGGCGGACCTCGAAGCCTGCGAGGCCAACCCAAGCCTGGCCCGCCGCCTCAACGCGGACCTGCCCGCGCAATTGGCCCGTGCCTGCAACGCACGCGGCATTCGGTTGGCGCACATCTCCACCGACGCGGTCTTCGACGGGCAGAAGCACGGCTACTACACCGAGGACGACGAGCCAAATCCGCTGGGGGCGTATGCTCAGACCAAATTGGAAGGGGAGCAGGTCGTGGGGTCCGAATATCCCGAGGCCATCGTGGCGCGGGTCAACTTCTACGGCTGGAGCCTGGGCGGAAAGCGCAGCCTGGCGGAGTTCTTCTATAACAACCTGTCTCAAGGCAGGAACGTCAGCGGTTTTACGGATGTCATCTTCTGCCCGATGCTGGTCAACGACACGGCCCGTCTGTTAGTGAAAATGCTCGCGCGCGGACTGGGCGGCCTGTATCACGTGGTGGGACCGCAGGCCATGAGCAAGTATCAGTTTGGGGTGGAGGTGGCCCGCAAGTTTGGCCTGGACGACGGGCTGATCACCCCCAAGTCGGTGCTGGAATCCAGCCTGACGGCGCGTCGCGCTCCCAACCTATGGCTTTCTACTCACAGGTTATCCACCGCTTTGGGCGAGTCTCTCCCCCGCTTTTCCACAGGACTTGACCAGTTTTATACACAGTTCCAGCAGGGTTATCCACAGAAAATCCGCAGTTATCAACAGAAGTAGGACGATTTTTCAGATCGTTCTGCACTGTTTTTGCCCAGTTTATGCACTGAAATTCCACCTTTTTGAGCGATTTGTCCACAGAATTAATTTTTGTCTAGCCCACTAATCCACAGTAAAGACTCCAGTTATCCACAGGTTTGACCCACTTTTTCCACAATTTCGGAGGAACCATGGACATCAAATTCGGCAAACACGTCATCGGCTTGAACTACCCCACCTACTTCATCGCGGATATCGCTGCCAATCACGATGGCGACCTGGAACGCGCGAAGCAGCTCATCCGCCTGGCGAAGGAAGCGGGAGCGGACGCGGCCAAGTTCCAGAATTTCGACGCCCCCAAGATCGTCTCGGATTACGGCTTCAAGGCCATGAGCGGCGGGCAGGTCTCGCATCAGGCCGCATGGAAGAAATCCGTGTTCGAGGTATATAAGGGCGCATCCATCCCGTTCGAGTGGTCCACCATTTTGAAGGAAGAGTGCGATAAGGTCGACATCGATTACTTCTCCTCGCCCTACGACTTCGAGGCCATCGACTTCCTCGACCAGTACGTGGAAGTCTACAAGGCAGGCTCGGGCGAAATCGACTGGATCGAGGCGCTGGAGCGCATGGCCTCCAAGGGCAAGCCGTTCTTCGTCGCCACGGGCGCATCCACCATCGGCGAGGTACAGAAGGCGGTACATGCCATCCTCAAGATCAACAAACAACTGGTGCTGATGCAGTGCAACACCAACTACACCGCCAGCCCGAAAAACTATGACCACCTGCACATCAACGTGCTGAAGACCTACGCCAGCATGTTCCCCGACGTGATCCTGGGCCTCTCTGACCACACGCACGCGGTCTCGCCTGTCATCGCCGCCGTGACGCTGGGTGCGCGCGTCATCGAGCGCCACTTCACCGACAGCAACGACCGCGAAGGTCCCGACCACAAGTTCGCGATGAATCCCGACAACTGGGCCAAGATGGTCGAAGAGACGCGCCTGGTCGAGCGCGCGCTCGGCTCCTCGGACAAGTTCATCGCTGAGAACGAGGTGGATACCGCTGTCGTGCAGCGCCGCTGCCTGCGCGCCGCGCGCGACATCCAGGCGGGCGAGACCTTCACCCGCGACATGATCGATGTGCTGCGTCCTGCCACCCCTGGCGCCATTAAGCCCGACCAGATCGAGAACGTCCTAGGCACAAAGGCCCTGCATGATTTCAAGTACGGTCAGGAATTGCGCTGGACGGATTTGGGCGCTTGATGTCATTGCGAGGGCGGTGTTCTTCCGCCCGAAGCAATCTCTGTATTCCATGAGGTTGCTTCTCGAAGACTCGCAATGACGTAGATGAATATGAAAATCCTCTATTTCTCCCTCGGCTACTCCACCCACGACCACCGCTTCCTGTCTGCCATGACGAGCGGTGGTCATGACGTTTTGTTCGTACAACTCGAAGGCAATCGGCGGCAGGTCGAAGACCGCCCCATCCCCGAAGGGGTGAGGCTGGCGCTGTGGAAGGGCGGGAAGAAACCGTTCGAGTGGCGGGACCTGCCTGCGCTGGTGCTCGACCTCAAGCGGCTGATCCGCGACTTCCAGCCCGACCTGGTTCACGCGGGGCCGATCCAGACTTGCGCCTTCCTCGCCGTGCTGACGGGCTTCCGCCCGATCCTGACCATGTCTTGGGGCTTCGACCTGATGGATGACGTCCACCGCAACGGCTGGTGGGAGTGGGCCACACGTTACACGCTCCAGCGTTCGACCTACTTCATCAGCGACGCCAACGTGACCCGCGACAAGGCTGTGGCCTACGGCATGAATCCCCAGCGCACGGTCGTCTTTCCGTGGGGCGTGAACCTTGAACAGTTCGCGCCCTCCACCGTTGGCCGTCCATCGTCCGAGGCCTTTACCCTGTTCTGCAACCGCTCCTGGGAGCCGCGCTACGGCGTGGATGTCCTCGCGAAGGCCTTCGTCCAGGTAGCGGCGAGCAGGCCCGAGGTCGGGTTGATTCTGCTGGGCGGCGGGTCGCAGGGCGCCAGCCTGCGTCAAATCCTGACGAGGGGCGGCGTCATGGAGCGGGTCCACTTCGGCGGGCAGGTTTCCCAAAAAGACCTGCCAAACTGGTATCATCGGGCTGACTTGTACATTTCGCCTTCGCACGTGGACGGCTCGTCCGTCTCGTTGATGGAGGCGCTGGCCTGCGGGCTGCCCTGCCTCGTCTCCGACATCCCCGCCAACCAGGAGTGGGTGCGCGAGGGCGAGAACGGCTGGCTCTTCCGCGATGGCGACGTGGACGACCTCTCCACGAAGATTCTGCAGGCCATCGAAAAGCGCGAGACGCTGGCGCAGATCGGGCGGAACGCCCGTTCGGTGGCCGAAGCCCGCGCCGACTGGAAGAAGAACACCGAAACGCTGCTGCGAACGTACGAAACCGTGATTCGTTTGAAATCGGAGGAATGATGCTGACCCTGACTGACCTCGTGGATGGATTCCGCGCCCTGGGTGTGGAAGCGGGCGACACCCTGCTGGTCCACAGTTCCTACAAATCCTTCGGCCCCGTGGACGGCGGCCCGCAGACCGTCATCCGCGCCTTGGAGCTGGCCGTCGATACCGAGCATGACGGCACGCTGATCATGCCGACCTTCAACTTCGGCTTCAACAAGGGCGAGCCCTGGGACGTGCGCACCACCCCTTCGAAAATGGGTGTGCTGACCGAACTTGTGCGCGTCGATCCGCGCGCGAAGCGGGTCTTCCATCCATTCTATTCCTTCGCGGTGTTGGGCAGGCACGCAGAGATGCTCGGCGGACTGCGCTACAAGAGCGCCTACGAGCGGAACTCGGTCTTTGGCAAACTGCGCGACCTGGACGGCAAGATCATGGTCATCGGCCTGTCCTACACCAACAGCATGACCTTCTTCCACCACATCGAGCAGATGGAGGGTGTAGACTACCGCTTCCTCAAACAGTTCACAGGCGAGGTCACCGACGCGGACGGTCGTACCTACACCGATACCTTCGAGATGCTCGTGCGCGACATCGACAAGGGCGTCATCACCGAGGTGGACCCGATGGGTTTCCTGATGGAAGAGAAAGGCGTCATCCAGGTCCGCAAGATCGGCGAGGCGGATGTCAAGTTGATGAAGGCCAACGAGGTCTACGCCTTCACCGCGCGCGAAATGCGCCGTGATCCGCATTTGCTGTATCAGATCGAGAAGAAGTAAAAATAGAGCAATCCACAGATTTCACAGATGCCGCAGATGAAAATCTGTGAAATCTGCGCAATCTGTGGACAGATTTTTTATGAAACCTTACACCTCCCTCAAATCCATCCTGGCGGAATTCCTTCCGCTGCACCGCACGCTGGTCTCCGATGACCATGACAAGACGTTGGAGATCGTCGGCTCGTACATGCCCGAGTCGTCGAACTACACGGTCGAGACCTATGCGCCGCTGACCAAGGTCTGGACCTGGCAGGTGCCTGAGCGCTACGTGGTCCACGAAGCGTATCTCGAAACGGAAGACGGTCAGCGCGTGGTGGATTTCAAGGACAATCCGCTGCACATCGTCTCGTACTCGCTGCAGACCGACAAGTGGCTGACCTTCGACGAGCTTCAGCCGCATCTGTACTTCAACGAGAAGCGCCCGCACGCCATCCCGTGGATCTTCAAGTACTACGAGCGGGATTGGGGCTTCTGCCTGCCGAAGAATCTCTTCGACAGTCTGCCGCGCGACAAGAAATATCACGCCATCATTAACTGCGAGTTCATCACCGACCCCGCGCAGGGATTCAAGGTCGCCACGGCGGTGGTCCACCCCGAGGGCGGACCCAACCCCGAGGCGGGCGAGATCGTCGTGCAGGCGCACACCTGTCACCCAGCGCAGGCCAACGACGACGGCGCGGGCGTGGTCAGCACCATCGAGCTGGCGCGGCGCCTCGCGCAGAATCCGCTCCCAGCGGGGTCGATGAGCGTCCGCTTCTGGTTCGGACCCGAGACCATCGGCACCATTGCCTGGCTGGCCCACAACGAGGACCTCATCCCGAATCTGCGCGGCGGTATCTTCATGGAGATGACGGGCAATCAGAACAAGATCGCCTGGCACCACAGCCGTCAGCATGATCATCTGCTCGACCGCATTACGAAATTCGTGTTGCGCGATACCGACCACGACGAGCGCGACTTTGCCGCCGCGCCCGCCAACGACGAACGCGTCATCAACGGACCGGGCGTCAACGTGCCGTGCATCTCGATCAACCGCTGGCCCTACGACGAGTATCACACCACCGACGACAACCTCGACATCATGCACGAGGACATGCTGGTCGGGGCGGCGGACGTGGCCGAGCAGGTCATCCGCATCTACGCCAGCAATTACATCCCGAAGCGCACCTTCCGCGGGCCCGTCTTCCTGAGCGGCAACGGCCTATGGGTCGACTGGCGCGAGAACTGGGCGCTCAACCGCGCCATCGAAAAGATCATGATGCGCTTCGAAGGCCAGCACACCGTCTTCGACATCGCCGAGCAGGTCGGCCTGGATTACTGGATGGTGCGCGAGTACGTCGAGAAATTCCGCGCCAAGGGATTCGTCACCCCGCTGCCGATCCCATCCGAGGCGCAAGCAGAGTAGAATCCGAGTGAAACCCAACCGGTGGAGGTAGAAATGGCTACACTATATTTGATCGTGGCGCTGGTCATCGCGGTCATCGCGGTGATCTTTGCCCTGCAAAACACGCTGACCGTGACCATCACGTTCTTTGTGTGGACGGTCACAGGCTCGCTGTCGCTTGTCTTGCTGGTCACGCTCGCCATCGGCGCCGTGATTGGCATGCTGGTGCTGGCTCCCTCGGCCATCAAGAATTCCCTGGCGGTCTCGAGCCATCGCAAACGCATCGGCGCGCTGGAAAAGGAATTGGATGAGCATAAGGCGAAGGTTGCCGAATTGCAGAAGCCCAAACCCGTCACGCCGCCCACGCCGACCCCATCCGACACCCTGAAACTCCAGCAGTGAGTCCGCGCATCGTTGCCATCATCCAGGGGCGGATGAGTTCCTCCCGCCTGCCTGGAAAGATTCTGGCTGACATCGGCGGACAGCCCATGCTGACGCGCGTCTTCGTGCGGACCTCTCGGGCGGCCACCGTGACCGAGACGGTCTTCGCCACGACGACCGATCCCAGCGACGACCCCGTGGCCGAGTACTGCGACTTCAGCGGCATCCCGTTCACGCGCGGCAGCCTGTATGACGTGCTCGACCGCTATTATCAAGCCGCTAAAGAGACAAAGGCGGACATCATCGTCCGCATCACCGCCGATTGTCCCGTCATGGACCCCGCGCTGATCGATGACGTGGTCCACACCATCCTCGACGGTGAATATGACTTTGTCTGCAACCGTCTCCCGCCGCCCTGGCATCGCACCTATCCCATCGGCTTGGACGTGGAGGCTTGCACCTTCAAGGTGTTGGAAAAAGCCTGGAAGGAAGCCAGGGAACCCCAGCACCGCGAACATGCCATGCCCTACTTCTACGAAGGCGTGGAACTGACCCGCCAGAGTCGCACGCTCGAAACGGGCGTCTCTCCGCGCGGATTCAACGTCGCCCTGCTGCATCACACCACCGACTTCGGCGATTACCGCTGGACGGTCGACACGCCCGAAGATCTCGAATTCATGCGTCAGGTATATGCGCGTTTCGATGGCCGCGACGACTTCACCTGGAAGGAAGTCCTCGACCTGGTCCACGATGAGCCTGAGTTGATGAAGATCAATGCAGGCGTGCAGCACAAGACGCTCAAGGATATCGATAAAAGAGCGTTAAAGAAAAAATAGAATTGTGTCGCTCTGAGGGAGCGTTTTTCGCGACCGAAGAGTCTCTTCTATTGTGGTAGAGGCCCTTCGCTACGCTCAGGGCGACACATTGGAATCCCATGCCCCTAATCACTCTTTTCTCTGCCCCCAAACCCTTCACCGATCCGCACATCGCGATGATCCAGCGCAACGCGATCCATTCGTGGACCCTGCTGCCCGATGTGGAAGTCATCCTGCTGGGTGAGGAAGAGGGGCTGGCCGAGGCTGCGCGCGAACTGGGCGTGACGCACCTGCCGAACGTGGCGCGCAACGCCAATGGCACGCCGTTGATCTCGTCCATGTTCCAGCTGGCGCGCGAACACTCGACGGGCGACCTGTTGTGCATCGTCAATGCGGACATGATCCTCCTGCCCGATTTTGTCGAGGCGGCCAGACAGGCGTTGAAGATGAAGGATAGATTTGTCTTGCTCAGCCAACGCTGGGACTACGACATCACGTCGCCGCTTGATTTTGCCGAGGGCTGGCAGGACCGTCTACGGTCCACCGTCCACGGTCAAAACAACCTCCACCGTCCCGCGGGCTCGGACTTCTTCCTCTTCCCGAAATCCTGCTACACCGACATCCCCGATTTCATCATCGGCCGCGCGGGCTGGGACAACTGGATGATCTACAAGGCCCGCAGGGAAGGCTGGCCCGTCATCGACTGCACGCCGTCGGTGATGATCGTGCATCAGAACCACGATTACAGCCATCTGCCTGGCGGCAAGCCGCATTACGAGCATCCCGACACGAACGAGAACATCCGTCTCGCGGGCGGACAGGCCAACATCCGCTACACGATCCTCGACTCAACCCATCGGCTGGTCGATGGTACACTTGCCCGCCCGCAGTTGACCTATCTGCGCTTCATGCGCAAGGTCGAGTTATTCCTGCGCGCCATCTTTTTCTTCCTGCCTGAGAACGTGGTCGAAGAGATCGCGCGTCCGAAACGCTGGAAGAAACGGTTTAAGAAATTATTCAAATAACGTAGGGGCACAGCGAGACGGTCAAAGGACAAAATCCTGGATTCGCTGCGCTGTGCCCCTACAAGGAATGAAAATGCGTAAAGGCCAAAACCCCGCCAAGTTCGTCAAAGACGTGGCCCGCCCCGAGCGGATCACGGTTGCGTTGCTGAATTACATCCCCTTCCTGAGCGGATTCTATGCCGAGACCCTCGACGTGCTGAAGGTCTCGCTCGAATCCATGCGCAAGGATGCAGGCCTGCCCTTCGACCTGATGGTCTTCGATAACGGGTCCTGCCCCGAGGTCCGCGATTTTCTCGTGCAGGAAAAAGACGAGGGGCGCATCCAGTATCTGATCCTCTCGGAGAAGAACATGGGCAAGGGCGGCGCGTGGAATGTGATGCTGACGGGCGCGCCTGGCGAGATCATCGCCTACACCGACAGCGACGTGCTGTTCTCGCCGAACTGGCTCAAGCGCTCGGTGGAGATCCTCGAAACCTTCCCGAACGTGGGCATGGTGACCGCTCGACCGTTCCGCACCCCGCCCGAATTCTACGAGTCGACCCTGCAGTGGGCGCGTGCCAACGCGACTCTCGAAGAGGGACAGTTCATCCCGTGGGAGACCTTCCTCGAATTCAACCTCTCGCTCGGGCAGACCGAAGAGGAGAACAAAAAGGTCTATGCCGAGACTAGAGATTGGAGAGTAGTCTACAAGGGCGTGACCGCGCTGGCGGGCGCGTCGCACTGGCAGTTCACGGCGTATAAGTCCACGCTTCAGCAGTTCCTGCCCTTCGACATGGACAAGCCCATGGGACAGGTGCGCCAGTTGGACAAACGAATGAATGACGCGGGCCTGCTGCGCCTGATGGTCTCCGACCCGCTGGCGATGAACATGTCGAATACGCTGGGGTATTTGAGAGGGGAGTTG
>CAZGFR010000112.1:0-10633 GCA_964524485.1 uncultured Anaerolineaceae bacterium
GCCCAACTAGTGGATATGCGGCCGCTGTATAACGGCTTTTGGACGGCCAATTCTTACCGCCTAATCTCCTAAATCAATTAGGATTTTAGACGGCCATAAGTTAAACTTACTCGACAAATTATAATCCACCCCTTTCGCATAGGTCAACATGCGACCCCACAGATGCACGACCTCCTCAAATTAATGTCAGACAACTTTCATCGGCATCCGATTCCCGCCCCTACATGCAAACATTCTGACGCCAGGCGCGCGCCTCCGCCATCGTCTTCTGGATGAACTCCGTCTTGGCCTCGGCATAATCGTTGCTGGTCGGCCACTCGCGCGCGGCCAACTCGCGTTTGTGCGCCTCGTACGCCCGCCGCGCTGCCTGGTTGCCGCGCAGATAGTCGCGGAAGAGCAGGTGGTCCACCCACCAATCGCTGTTGATCTCCACCAGGTGGATGTGATGCGTGCGCACGCCCTGCGCGTTCGCCTTGCGGAAATACCGCCGCTGCGGCGTCTCCGCCTCGAAAGCCTGGACGTACTCGTATCCCAGCGCGACAATCGGCTGGATGCAGAACTCGTCCGCCTCCGCCAGCGACGGCACCCCGATCAGGATGTCGAGGATCGGTTTGGCCGCCAGCCCAGGCACGGACGTCGAGCCGATGTGCTGGATGCTGGTCACGTGCCCGCGCAGGGCATCCATCAGGCGGGCCTTCTCCTGCTCGAACTGGCTTGGCCAGGCGGGGTCATAGGGATGGAGGATGATCTTCATTTGCGTATAGCCAATCTAGGATTCGGTGAAGCCTGAAAATCTATGGATGCATCTTTCTGGAACGGGTCGAAGAGCGGCGCGGACCCTCAGGCGGGCTCCGTTACCTGGACCACATCCCGCCGATGGAGCAGGGTCAGCCCGAGGACGCTGGTCAGGCCGATGGTCAGCGCCCCGATCCAGATCGCGCGCGGGGCAATCACATCGTTCAGCGCCCCGCCGATCAACGGGGCCAGGGTGCGGGCCAGGCCCCATCCGACCCAGTAGATCGACATATAGCGCCCGCGCAGGTCCTCGGGCGCGCGGTCGGCCACGTACTTGCTGGCGGTCGGCACCAGGGTCAACTCGCCGAAGGTCAGGATGACCATGCTCAGCCAGAATCCCCAGAACCCCGACATCAGCGCCACGCTGCCCGCGCCCAGCGCATAGATCAACATCCCGACCCGCACGACGGGCAGGGTCCTGTGGCGGCGCGTGACCAGCGTGACGAAGTACTGGATGAAGACGCACATGGCCGCGTTGGTGGTGGGGATCCAGCCGTACAGGTTCTCGTGGATGCCGAAATTGGTCTTGGCGTAGACAGGCATCAGCACCCACAGCATGGTCGGCGCGATCAGCCCCAACCCGATCAGCGCCACGAAGGCCAGATAGCCGCGGTCCTCGAACACGCGGTTGTAACTGCGCAGCACCTCACGGCGCGTCATGGGCGCCTTTCCGCCGCGCATCGCGGGCGAGAGCGTCTCCCGTCCGAAGACAAGCAGCAGCAGGCTGTACGTGAAGAAGCCCAGGAAGGCCCCGAGGAAGGCCAGGTTGTACGAACTGGCCGCGAGGAAGCCGCCCACCGTGGGACCGATCCCGAAGGCGGCGTTGTTGGCGATGCGGTTGATGGCGTACGCGTCGGTGCGGTGCTCCGAGGGGATCATGTCGGCCAGCATCGCGTCGGCCCCCACCTGGTACATCGGGTTCGACAGTCCGATCATCACCATCAGGCCCACGAAATGCGCATACGTCTGCGCATGCATCATCAGGAAGTAGGCCAGTCCCGTCATGGCCAGGCTGAAGACCATCACGCCCTTGCGCCCGACGCGGTCAGCCAGTGCGCCCGCCACGAAGGAGGAGACCAGCCCCGTGCCCGCGTTGATCGAGATAAGCGCCGCCACCGTGCTGAGCGGCAGGTTCAGCTTTCCGCTGGCGTAGATGAGCATGAAGGGCCAGATCATCGACCCGCCCGCGGTGGCGATGACCACGCCTGCGATCATGAGCCAGAATTGACGTGGGTACTTGAAGTTCATGAGTTCCTTGTTGATCGTTGCTTCGATTCTACCGGCCGAACGGACAAAAAAGGACGAGCCCTGTTGCAGGACCCGTCCTCCGAGTGTCGTTAGTGCGGACTAGTGGCGGTTGCCGCCGCGGCGATCTCCGCCGCCTCGTCCACCCCGGTCCCCGCCGCGCCCGCCGCCGCCAGGGCGGCCGCCACCGGGTTTGCGCTGGTCCTTTTCGCGCGCTTCCTCGGCGGTCCAGCCTTCGAGCACGGCCTGGCGCGAGAGGCGGATCTTGCCCTGCGGGTCGATGTCGGTCACCATCACAGTGATCTCGTCGCCCATGCCGACCACGTCCTCCACCTTGTTGACGCGCTCGCTGTCGAGCTGCGAGATGTGCACGAGGCCGTCCAGGCCGGGCAGGATCTCCACGAAGGCGCCGAAGGCCTCGATGCGCACGACCTTGCCCGTGTAGATGCGGCCGATCTCGGCGCTCTCGCCCAGTGACTCGACGCGCTGGCGGGCGATCTCCGCGCCTGTGCCCTCGGTCGAGGCGATGTAGACGGTGCCGTCTTCCTCGATGTCGATCTTGGTCTTGGTCTCTTCCTGCAGGGCGCGGATGTTCTTGCCGCCCGGGCCGATCAACGCGCCGATCTTGTCCACGGGGATCTTGACGGTGATGATGCGCGGGGCGTGCGGCTTCAGCTCGGAGCGCGGCTGGTCGATGACTTCCAGCATCTTTTCCATGATGGACATGCGAGCCGTGTGAGCCTGCGCCAATGCTTCCTTCATCATCTGGGCGCTCAGGCCGCTGATCTTGATGTCCATCTGCAGGGCGGTGATGCCTGCTGCGGTGCCCGCCACCTTGAAGTCCATGTCGCCGAGGTGGTCCTCGGTGCCCTGGATGTCGGTCAGGATCTGGTAGCGGCCGGTCTCGTCGGTAATCAGGCCCATTGCCACGCCCGAGACGGGCGCCTTGATCGGCACGCCCGCGTCCATCAGGGCCAGGGTCGAGCCGCAGACGGAGCCCATCGAGGTCGAGCCGTTGGAGGACAGCGCCTCCGACACGACGCGGATGGTGTACGGGAAGGATTCTTCCGCGGGGAGTACGGGCTCGAGCGCACGTTCCGCCAAAGCGCCGTGACCAACCTCGCGCCTGCTCTGGCCGCGCAGGGGCTTGACCTCGCCTGTGGAGAAGGGCGGGAAGTTGTAGTGGTGCATGTAGCGTTTGCTGTTGATCGGGGTCAGGTTGTCCAGTTCCTGCGCGTCGCCGAGCGTGCCGAGCGTGGCGAAGGACAGCACCTGCGTCTCACCGCGGGTGAACAGGCCCGTGCCATGTGCGCGCGGGGAAAGCCCCACCTCGCACCAGATCGGGCGGATCTCGGTGGGAGTGCGGCCGTCGGGGCGCTTGCCCATGCCGAGGATGCGTTCGCGCACGATCTTGTGTTCAGCCTCGCTGAACGCAGACTTGACGTCTTTTTCAGAGGGGGCATTTTCGACGCCGGCGGCGCACATCTCGGCCACCAGGGCGCTCTGCAACTCATCCATGCCGCCGTAGAACTCGGCCTTGCTGAGCGGCTTGTCGAGCAATTCGTTCATCGGTCCGTTGACGCGCTCGAAGACCAGCTTCTGCAGTTCTTCGTTGGCGATGGCGATGGTCGGCTGGCGCTTGGCCTTGCCGACTTCGGCGGCCATTTGGATTTGCAGATCGATGATCGGCTGGATGGACTTGTGGCCCAGTTCCAGGGCCTGCACCATCACGTCTTCGGGGATCTCGTTCGCGCCGCACTCGACCATCAGGATGGCGTCCTTGGTGCCCGCCAGGCGCAGGTCGAGGTCGGATTCGTCCATCTCGGCGAAGGTCGGGTTGATGACGAACTCGCCATTGACGCGGCCCACACGCACCGCGCCGATGGGGCCGCCCCAGGGGATGTCCGAGATCATGATCGCGGCCGAGGCGGCGTTGATGGCCAGGATGTCGAGCGGGTAGACGCCGTCCGCGGACAGCGAGTACATGATGACCTGGACCTCGTTGCGCATGCCGTGCTGGAAGAGCGGGCGCAGCGGACGGTCGGTCAGGCGCGAGACGAGGATCGAATCGGTCGAGGCGCGGCCTTCACGGCGGAAGAACGAGCCGGGGATCTTTCCGCCGGCGTACATGCGTTCTTCGAAATCAACGGACAGTGGGAAAAAGTCGATGCCTTCGCGCACGCCGCCCATGGTGGCGGCAGCGAAGACAATGGCCTCATCGGTGCCAAACGTGACCGCGCCGCCCGCCTGACCAGCCAGTTTGCCAGTCTCATAGGTAAGCGTGCGTGAACCGACGACAGCCGAATATCGTTTTGCTTCGGGTTTCATGGATTTGTCTCCTGTGATGTGCAAAATGCCCGCCCTGAACGTTGTCGAAGGGCCATTTTGCACGGATGAAAAGATTCCGCCTCGGGTCAGGGACTGAAGAGCGGGCACAACCAGGGTTGTTCGCGCTATTCAATTCCTGACGGCGGTTTAAGAAGACCCTGACGGTCTCAAAGACCGTCAGGGTCTTGACTTCTACTTGCGGCGCAGGTTCAGGCGGTCGGTTACTTCGATGTAACGCGGGTAGCCCGTCTTGCGCAGGTAAGCCAGCAATCTGCGGCGCTGGCCGACCAGTTTGAGCAGGCCGCGGCGGCACGATTCATCGTGTTTGTTCGCGCGCAGGTGCTCGGTCAACTGTTGGATGCGGTTGGTCAGAATGGCGATCTGGACTTCGGGAGAACCGGTGTCGGTCTCGTGGCGGTGAAAATCCTGAATCGCCTGGGTCTTGACTTCCTTAGCGAGAGGCATGACGTTTGCTTCCTTTCTGTAGATTTTGCAGGTCTCCATGTCCGCAGCGTGAACCGCGGGGCAGGACCAGTCACGGGCGAAGATTATACCAGAAAAAGGCCGCCCGGCAACCGTCGGCGGGGCTACGGCTCAGGGCAGGTCCGCATTTAATTGACTCTCCCCGCCAAAACTGCTAGACTTGTAGGCATGAGAACATCTTCGTGGCGCGCCCGGGCAGCGGAAAACCTGCGACAGTTCCTGCGCTGGTTCAAGCCCGGGCTGGGAGTCAAGCGCTGGCTGGCGCTCATCCTGCTGGGCATCACCCTGCTGGGCGTGGGCTTTGCCATCTTCCTGCTCGACCTGTATCGCACGGATTGGGGTAATCAAATCATCCTGACCATCCTGTCCTATGCCTCGCTGCGCTTCCTGCCGCGCGAATTGCGCGTGGTCATCTTCGGCGGACTGGGCGTGGGCCTGATCGTCTTCGGCATCTGGGAGTTGAACCGCTCGCTGCTGCGTCCGTTCATGCGCCCGGGCCGCGCCGTGGTGGACGAACTGGCCTCCTTCCGCCGCCTCGAGCGGGGACCGCGCGTGGTCGCCATCGGCGGCGGGCACGGGCTGGCCTCCCTCCTGCGCGGTTTGAAGGATCACACCCGCAACCTGACCGCCGTGGTCACCGTAGCCGACGATGGCGGCTCCTCGGGGCGCCTGCGTGAGACCTTCGGCATCCTGCCTCCGGGCGACATCCGCAACTGCCTGGCGGCGCTCTCCAACGACGAGGCGCTGCTCACGCAACTCTTCCAGTATCGCTTTAGCGGCTCGACCGGGCTGGACGGCCACTCGTTCGGTAACCTGTTCATCACTGCATTGAGCGACATCACGGGTAGTTTCGAGGAAGCGGTGGCCGAGTCGGGGCGGGTGCTGTCGGTGCACGGACGCGTGCTCCCGTCCACGCTGCACGACGTCAAGTTGGTGGCCGATATCCAGATGCCGCATCTGCTGCACGAGGTCCGCGTGGAAGGGGAGAGCCGCATCCCCGAGGTGGCGGGACGGGTCCGCCGCGTGTGGCTCGAACCCAACAACGCGCCCGCCTTCCCGCCTGTGCTGCAATCCCTGCTTTCGGCCGAGATGGTGATCGTCGGCCCGGGCAGCCTGTACACCAGTCTGCTGCCCAACCTGCTCGTGCAGGACCTGCTGGCCGCCTTGCGCGTCAGCCGCGCGGTCAAGGTCTTCGTGTGCAATATCGCCGCCCAGAAAGGCGAGACGGACGCCTACAGCTGCTACGATCACGTGCGCGCGTTGGAGGAACACGTGGGCGAGGATTTGTTCGACGTGGTGCTGTGCAACGACAATTACGACGAGAGCCTGAATCGGGACGTGGAGTGGGTCCGCGCCGATGAGCGTTCCCTCCGCGACACCCGCCTCTACACCGCTGACCTGGTGGACGTGGCCCACCCCTGGCGGCATGACTCCGTCAAACTGGCCCAGGTGCTGATGGACCTGTATTACGAGCGCACGGGTCCGTTATCTAGTTAGTTGTATGCCCGCACAAATAGCAGTATAATCATCTATACCGGTCGGTTTTTGCTGTATGTTACGTTGAAAACGATTACAATCGACCTGACAAATTGCCCAAATTAGGGTAAAATACAAAGTGATAAAAATCACAAATATTTCCATTTTGGAGGCATACCATGACAGTGAAAGTTGGCATTAATGGGTTCGGTCGCATCGGTCGCCAGGTCCTCAAGGCGATCCGCGATTATTACCCGCAGGAACTCGAAGTCGTCGCGTTCAACGACATCGGCGACATGAAGACCATGGCGCACCTGCTCAAGTACGACTCGACCTACGGCCGCTTCAACGGCGCCGTCGAGTTCTCGGACGACGGCCTGCACATCGACGGCAAGAAGGTCAAGGTCTTCAAGGAGACCGACCCGTCCAACATCCCGTGGAAGGACCTGGGCATCGATATCGTGATCGAGTCGACCGGTCTGTTCACCATCAAGGAAGACGGCGTCAACAAGAAGGGCAAGACCGTCAAGGGCGCAGTCAACCACATCACCGCGGGCGGCGCCAAGAAGGTCATCATCTCGGCTCCCGCTGAAGGCGAAGACCTGACCGTCGTGTTGGGCGTCAACGAAGACAAGTACGATCCCGCCAAGCACCACGTCGTTTCGAACGCGTCCTGCACCACGAACTGCCTGGCCCCGGCTGCCAAGGTCGTGCATGACCTGTTCACCATCAAGCGCGCGTTCATGACGACCATTCACTCCTACACCAACGACCAGAAGGTGTTGGACATGCCGCACTCGGACCTGCGCCGCGCCCGCGCCTCGGGCCTGAACATCATCCCGACCACGACCGGCGCCGCCAAGGCCATCGCCCTGGTCATCCCTGACCTGAAGGGCAAGTTCGACGGCTATTCCCTGCGCGTCCCGACGCCCACCGTCTCGGTCGTCGATTTCACCGCCGAGATCGAAAAGGAAACCACCACCGAAGAACTGCGCCAGGCCTTCCGCGATGCCGCCAAGGCCCCGCGCTTCAAGGGCATCCTCGAAGCCGTAGACGAGCCCCTGGTCAGCATGGACTTCAAGGGCAGCCCGTACAGCTCCTCGGTCGACCTGCCTTTCACCAGCGTCCTCGGCAAGGACAAGAGCACCTTCATCAAGGTCGTCACCTGGTACGACAACGAATGGGGTTACTCGGTCCGCACCGCTGACCTGGCCGCCCTGATGGCGAAATCCCTGTAAATCTACCCCCTCCCCGTCCCTCCCCCAGATTCTTCGGATTTGGGGGAGGGTGCGGGTGGGGGCAGGAGTCAACATGGACAAGAAAACCGTAAAAGATATCGATCTCAAGGGCAAGCGCGTGCTCATGCGCGTGGACTTCAACGTCCCGATGGCCGACGGCAAAGTGACCGACGACAAGCGCATCCGGGCCGCCCTGCCGACCATCCAGTACGTGCTCGAGCAGGGCGCGTCGGTGATGCTGATGAGCCACCTCGGCCGTCCCAAGGGCGGACCCGACCCCGAATTCAGCCTGAAGCCCGCGGCGGAGACTCTGGCTGGCCTGCTTGGCCGCCCTGTGCAGATGGCGCCCGACTGCGTCGGCCCTGAAGTCGAGAAGCTGGCTCAAGCCCTCCAGCCTGGCGACGTGCTGATGCTCGAAAACACCCGCTTCCATGCGGGCGAGGAAAAGAACGACCTCGACCTGGCCAAGCAGATGGCCGCGCTCGGCGACGTGTATGTCGACGATGCGTTCGGCTCGGCGCACCGCGCGCACTCGTCCACCGAAGGCGTGGCCCGCTTCCTGCCCGCCGTGTCGGGTTTCCTGATGGAACAGGAGTTGGAATATCTCGGCCGCGCCGTCTCCAACCCTGAGCATCCCTACGTGGCGATCCTCGGCGGCGCCAAGATCAGCGACAAGATCCTGGTGGTCGAGACCCTGCTCGCCAAGTGTGACAAACTCATCATTGGCGGCGGCATGGCCAACACCTTCCTGGCTGCCAAGGGCTATAACATGCAGGACAGCCTGGTCGAAGCTGCTTCCATCGAGACGGCCAAGTCCCTGCTCGCCAAGTCGGGCGACAAGTTGATCCTGCCCGTGGACGCGGTCATTGCCGACCGCTTCGAGGCTGACGCGAACACCCAGGTCGTGGACGCGGACAAGATCCCCGCGGGCTGGCGTATGATGGACGTGGGCCCGAAGACGCTCGAACTGTACAAGAAGGAATTGAGCGGCGCGAAGCTGATCGTTTGGAACGGCCCGGTGGGCGTGTTCGAGATGCCGAAGTTTGCTGAAGGCACCTTCGCCCTGGCGAGGATGCTGGCCGAGTCGGGCGCGACCACCGTCATTGGCGGCGGCGACAGCGCCAGCGCGGTCAAGAAGGCGGGCGTCGCCAAGCAGATGACGCACGTCTCGACGGGCGGCGGCGCTTCGCTGGAGTTCCTGGAAGGCAAGGAACTGCCAGGCGTGGCGGCCCTGCTCCCGAAGTAGTCTCACGAAGGATGGGCGCGCAAGCGCCCATCCTTTTTTATCCAAACCTGGCGTACAATTCGATTAGATTTCCTGTCTATCCCTGAACATCCAAAAAAAGAGAGACCCATGAGAATCCCATTCGTTGCTGGAAACTGGAAGATGAACAAGACCGTCGCCGAAGCGCGCGACCTGGTCTTCAAGATGAACATGAAACTGCGCGAGATCTCGGGCGTGGAAAAAGTGTTGTGCCCGCCCGCCATGTCGCTGCTGGCGATCTCGGCGCTGCTCGAGGGCACCGACACGGGCCTGGGCGCGCAGAACATGCACTGGGAGGAGAAGGGCGCTTTCACGGGCGAGATCTCTGCCGCAATGGTGAAGGAATATTGCCGCTACGTCATCCTCGGCCACTCGGAGCGCCGCGCCTACTTCGCCGAGACGGACGAGACCGTCAACCGCAAGATGCTGGCCGCGCAGAAGGCGGGCCTGACGCCCATCGTGTGTGTGGGCGAAACGCTCGAAGAATACGAAGCGCGCCGCACGGCGGACGTGGTCGCGCGTCAGGTGGAAAAGGGCCTGGCCAATCTCGACCCCGCCTTTGCGCCGAAGATGGTGGTGGCCTATGAGCCCATCTGGGCCATCGGCACGGGCAAGGCCTCGAACGGACCCGAAGCCAACGCCGTGGTGGCGGATGTCATCCGCCCCGCGCTGGCGCGCCTGTACGGCACCGAAACGGCGCAGGCCATCCGCGTGTTGTATGGTGGCTCGGTCACGGCGGCCAATGCGGCCGAGTTCTTCGGCCAGCCCGATATCGATGGGGCGTTGGTCGGTGGGGCCAGCCTCAAGGAAGAGGAGTTCGTCGCCATTGTGAAGGCTGCGGCGAAGTAATCCTATAACAAGAAGACCCTAAAGGTACGCTTCGCGAAAACCTTTAGGGTCTTATCTTGCCATGCTCACTTCCTTCGATGGTCTGTTATGGTTCGCGCTGGCGCTGCTGGCCCTGCTGTGGCTCCAACGCACACTGCATCACGAGATCCAGGCGATCTTCCTCATCGCCACGCGCAACCCAGCGCTGACGATGGGCCTGTTCTCGGTGCTGTTCTTCCCTGGCGTGTTCCTGCACGAACTGAGCCATTTCCTGATGGCGAAACTGCTGATGGTGCGCACGGGTGGATTTTCCCTCATCCCTCACACGACCGACGATGGACGCTTGCAGCTTGGCTACGTGGAGACGGCCCAGACCGATATGGCCCGCGACTCGCTGATCGGGATCGCCCCGCTGCTGACAGGCGGCCTGACTGTGGCGTTGATCGCCATCTTCCGCCTGAATCTGCTCCCGTTATGGGACCTGGTCCGCACCGCCCAATTTGACCTGTTCTGGGCGGGACTGGCGCTCGTGCCGCAGGTGCCCGACTTCGCCCTGTGGTTCTACCTGACCTTCGCTGTCAGCTCCACCATGATGCCCTCCGAATCGGACCGTCACGCCTGGCTGCCGCTGGGACTGTTGATCGTCGGCCTGCTGGCGCTAGCGCTCTTCGCTGGCGCTGGCCCGTGGATGCTGGCCACTATCACTACGCCGCTGAACGCCTTCCTGCGCGGCGCAGCGCTGGTCTTTGCGCTGAGCGCCCTGGTTCACGGCGCGCTGTCGCTGCCGCTGTACGGAATCCACCGCCTGCTGACGCGGGCCACGGGCTTGGATGTGAAGTGACTTAAACACAAAGGGCACGAAGGACACAAAGTATGAATTCCCTTTGTGCTCTTTGTGTCCTTCGTGTTAATTGTTTATCTTCCATCTCGTGATCAACATCTTCACCCTTACCTGCACACGCGCGTCGGCATTGGC
>CAZGFR010000113.1:0-10522 GCA_964524485.1 uncultured Anaerolineaceae bacterium
CCCCCCTCAAGTACGATGTCGACTGCGCTTAGCGCGAAGTTCTCTGGCGCACGGCCTCGTAGACGATCAGGGCCGTCGAGACGGAGACGTTGAGCGAGTTGACCTGTCCGAACATGGGGATGAGCACCTGCTGGTCCGCGTGGGAGAGCCAGAAGTCGCTCAGGCCCGCGTCCTCGGTGCCGACGGCAATGGCGGTGGGACGGGTCAGGTCGGCGGCGGTGTAGGGCTGGGTCGCAGCGGGGGTGGCGGCCAACACCTGCATGCCCCTGGACTGGAGCCAGGCCAGCGCGGAGGCGTTGTCGGCTTCGACGGTTTGCACGCTGAAGGCGGCGCCGCGGCTGGCGCGGATGACGTTCGGGTTCCACAGGTCCACGCGTGGGTCGCACACCAGCAGGGCGTCCACGCCCGCGGCGTCCGCGGTACGCAGGATGGCGCCCAGGTTGCCAGGCTTCTCGACCGACTCGGCCAGGATGACCAGGGGCGAGGGGCGGAGGTGCAGGTCAGCGAGCGAGCGGCTGGGGATGGGGAAGACGCCCAGCCAGCCGTCGGGGCCCTCACGGTGGGACATCTTCTCGAAGACCGCGCGGGAGACGGTCAGCGTTTCGACGGCGGGCAGGTGGATGGGGCGCGAGGTCAGCTCGGGGGCGGTGAAGACGGTCCGCGGGGTGAGGCCCGAGGCCAGGGCCAGGGTCAACTCATCCCAGCCCTCCACCAACATCAGGCCGTCGCGCCCGCGCTGACGCTTGTCCTCGCGCAGTTTAACGATGGATTTGACGCGCTCGTTTTGCAGGCTGGTGATGTCGAAGGTCATGGGGGTATTATATCCGCTCAGCGCGGGGCGGCCAGCAGGCATGCCGCGGAATGCTTCTCCCCCACCTGCGCGTCGGGTGGGTCGACCCTTTTGCAGTCTTCGAAGGCCAGCGGGCAGCGCGGATGGAAGCGGCAGCCCGTGGGCAGGTTGATCGGGTTGGGGGTCTCGCCCTGCAGGATGACGCGCTCGCGGCGCTGGCGCGGGTTGGGAACGGGGATGACCGAGAGCAGCGCCCGGGTGTACGGGTGTTGCGGGTTCGCCAGGACCTCGCGGGCGGGTCCCGTTTCGACGATGCGGCCCAGATACATGACGGCGATGCGGTCGGCGAAGTAGGCCACGGTGCTCAGGTCGTGCGTGATGAAGACGATGCTCACGCCGCGCTGCTGGCGCAGGTCACGCAGCAGGTTGAGGATCTCGGCGCGGATGGAGACATCCAGCATCGAGACGGGTTCGTCGGCGATGAGCAGTTCAGGCTGCAGCACCATGGCCGAGGCGATCACCACGCGCTGACGCTGTCCGCCCGAGAGCTCGTGCGGGTAACGCAGGAAGTAATCCTCGGCGGGGCGCAGGCCTGCCTCTTCCAGCGCGGTCTTGACGCGCGCGATGCGCTCCTCCCTGCCGCGCGCCAGTCCGTGCACCACCAGCGGCTCGGCCACGATCTCAAGGATGGTGGCGCGCGGGTTGAGCGACTCGTACGGGTCCTGGAAGATCATCTGGGCCTGCTGACGCAGGCGCTTCATGGACATGCGCGGCAGGACCTGCTGTTCGCGGGTGCCCACGCCGCCCGATTCGAGCGGGACCAGGCCCGCGCGGGCGCGGCGCTCGTGTGCGCCGACCGTCTCGTTGTGGAAGAGGATCTCGCCGTCGGTCTGCTCTTCGAGGCCGATCAGGGTGCGGGCGATGGTAGTCTTGCCGCAGCCCGACTCGCCGACCACGGCCAGCACTTCGCCGCGCGCGAGCGTGAACGAGACCCCGTCCACGGCCTTGACGTAGTCCGCGGGCTTGCGGCGCAGGAGGTCGGTCAGCGACTGGCGGATGGGAAAATACTTGTAGAGATTGCGGACTTCCAACATGGGCGCGGTCATGAGAAGCGGGCCTCCCGTCCCTGGCAGAGATGGCAGGCGGCGTAATGGCCTGGTTCGGTTTCGAGCATGGGCGGAGAGACCGTCTCGCAGGCTTCGACCTTCACGTCACAGCGCGGATGGAAGCGGCAGCCCGCGGGCAGGTCGGTCAGGCGCGGCGGCGTGCCTGGGATGGAGGCCAGGGTATCGCCCGGGCGGTTCAGGTCGGGGAAGGAGGCCAGCAATCGGCGCGTGTAGGGATGCTGGGGCGCGTTGTAGATGGCGTCGGCGCTGCCATATTCGGCCACCTTGCCGCCGTACATCACGACCACCGAATCGCACACCTCGGCCACCACGCCCAGGTCATGGGTGACCAGGACGATGGCCAGGCCGAGTTCCTTCTGGATCTCCTTCAGCAGTTGCAGCACCTGGGCCTGGATCATCACGTCCAGCGCGGTGGTGGGTTCGTCGGCGAAAAGCAGGCTGGGCGAGCAGGCCAGGGCCATGGCGATCATGGCGCGCTGACGCATGCCGCCCGAATACTGGTGCGGATACTGGTCCCGCCGCGCGCGCTGAATGCCGACCATCTCGAGCAATTCACCAACACGCTGCTCGGCGGCCTCGCGGCCCATCAGGTTGTGCAGCTCGATGGCCTCGCGGATCTGGTCGCCGACCTTCATGACGGGGTTGAGGGCGTTCATCGCGCCCTGGAAGACGATGGCCATCTCCTTCCAGCGCACGGCGCGCATCTGCGGTTCGCTGAGCTGCAACAGGTCCCTGCCCTGGAAGAGCGCGCGGCCCGAGGTGATGCGTCCGCTGGCGGGCAGCAGGCGCATGACCGACATCAGGGTGGTGGTCTTGCCGCAGCCCGACTCGCCCACCAGGCCGACGGTCTGGCCTGGCAGCACGTCGAAGGAGACATCCTCCAGCGCGCGCGCCACCTTGCCATCCGGCAGGTGGAATTCGGTGGTCAGGTTACGGACGGAGAGCAACGGAGCAATCATTCCGCCCCCTTGCCTGGTACCGTGACCATCCCGCGCGTTTCCTCTGTGGAAGATGGAGCGCGCGGGACCATATTCTGGTCGCCCTCCAGGTGGTGCGACGTCAGGCGCGGATTGAGCATCTCCTCCAGCACGTTGCCCAGCAGCACGCAGCCCAGCGTGACCCACACGATGGCGAGGCCAGGCGGCAGGTAGAACCACCACGCGCCGTTGGTCACCGCGCTGCGGTCGAAGGCGAAGTTGAGCATGGTGCCCCAGGAGGGCCGGGTCGGGTCGCCCAGGCCGAGGAAGGCCAGGCCCGACTCGACCAGGATGGCCGTGGAGAGGATCAGCACGGTATTGGCCACAATGAGCGGCATGATCTGCGGCAGGATGTGCTTGCGGATGATGTGTCCGTGCCCCGCGCCGATGGCGCGCGCGCGCGCTACGAACTGGCGCTCCTTGATGGTCAGCACCTGCGAGCGGATCAGGCGCGCGGTGCTGGTCCAGTACAGCAGGCCGATGACGGCGATCAGCACGGTCAACGGGGAGATCTTCAAATCCATCTGGCGGATGGTGGCCACCAGGATGAGCATCAGCGGCAGGTCGGGGATGACCAGCAGGATGTCGGTGATGCGCATCAGCAGGTTGTCCACTGCGCCGCCGAAGTAACCCGCCAGGATGCCGAACAGGCTGCCGACGAACATGGCGATGAAGCCCGCCATGAAGCCGACCATGAGCGAGATGCGCGCGCCGAAGACCAGCTGGGTCCACACGTCGTGGCCCGCGTCGTCGGTGCCGAGCGGCGCGTGGACGGCGGGCGAGGCGAAGGTCAGGCCGTGGCCGCCCTCGTCGCGGATGATGTCGCTGGGGTTGTAGGGGGTCAGCCAGGGGGCAAAGGTCGCCACCAGGATCGATGTGACGACCAGGAAGGCGCCCAGCAGGCCCAGGCGGTTCTTGCGGAAGGCCTTCCAGAACTCGGCCAGGTTGCGTTTGAAGAGAGTCCAGTTCTCGTTCATGTCACGACTCCTTCACGCGCGGGTCGAGCACGGCGTAGAGCACGTCCGCCGCCATGTTGGCGATGATGACGCTGACCGCCAGCAGCAGGAAGGCGCCCTGCAAAAGCGGATAATCCTGCTTGGTCAGCGCGGTCTGGAAGAGCTTGCCCAGGCCATCGTAGGAGAAGACCGTCTCGATGTAGATGGCGCCCGAGACGGTGAAGCCCAGGTTGAGCGCGATCAGGGTGACGATGGGCAGCATGGCGTTCTTGAGAGCATGCCTCCACAACACCTGCCAGTGGCTCATGCCCTTGGCCTTGGCGGTCAGGATGTAGTCCTCGCTGAGCACCTCGAGGATGGACGAGCGCATGATGAGCATGTACTCGCCCAGGTACAGGATGGTCAGCGTGAAGGTCGGCAGGATCAAGTGTCGGGCCACGTCGGGGATGACCGTGTAAAGCGGCTTGCCCACGTTGATCGGGCTGACAATGCCGCCCGTGGGCAGGCCAAACCAGGTGCTGCCCGCTGCCAGCAGGATGATGCCCAGCCAGAAGGTGGGGATGGCCCAGGCGATCAGCGAGAAGGTCAGCGCGCCGACGTCGATGGCGGTCTTGCGCTTCCAACCCGCCAGCAGGCCGAGGATCACGCCGAAGATGATGGAGAGCAACTGCCCCAGGCCGATCAGCAGGACGGTGTTCCACAACTTGGACATCAGCACTTCACTGACGGGCCGCCGCAGCGACCAGGAGACGCCCAGGTTGCCCTGCGCCCACTGTCCCAGCGTATCGAAGAACTGGTCGGGGAAGACGGGCTTATCGAGGCCGAACTGCTCGCGCAGGGCCTGCTGCGTCTCGGCGGAGATGCGCACGTTGCGTCCCACCACCGCGCGGACGGGGTCGCCTGGCAGCACGCGGAACAGCAAAAAGTTGATGACGACCACCACCAGGATCGTCACCAACGACAGGCCAAATTTGCGAAGAAGATAATCGCGACGGTTCATTATTTTTCCCCTCTCCCTTTCGGGAGAGGGGCAGGGACAAGGGTCTACTTCACAGCCGTCACGCTCAGCAGCGACTGGGCCGACTCGATGCCCAGCGGGGACTCGATGAAGCCCGTGAAGCGGTCGGAGCGGTAGGCTTGCAGCATCTTCTCGTAGTACATCACGATGTACGGACGGTCGTTGAAGACCATCTCCTGCATCTTCCAGACCACCTTCTGGCGCTCGGCCTTGTCGACGATCTGCTGCTGCTGCAGGTACAGTTTGTCGTATTCGGGATTGTGATAGCCGCTGTCGCTCCAGCCGCCGTCCACGAACTGGTCGGTGGTCATGACCGACAGGATGAAATCGGGATCAGGGTCGGGACCCCAGCCCCACAGCACCAGGTCGTAATCGCCCGCGGGGGTGGTGGCCGCCACCAGGGCGTCGGGGTCCACGGCTTCGGGCGTGGCCTTCATGCCCGCCTGGGCGAACCAGCCCGCCATCAGGTCCGCGATGCGCGGATAGACGGCCGAGTCGGACGGGAATTGCAGGCGGAACTCCAGGCGCAGGTCGCCTTTGGCGCGCACGCCGTCACTGCCGAGGAGGTAACCTGCGTCCTCCAGGACGCGGCTGGCCTCGGCGGTATCGAAGGGGATGTCCTTGACGTTCGGGCTGTGCCAGAATCCGCCGCCCAGGGTGGGCGGGACGATGGTATCGCCAGGCGTGGCCAGCCCCTGCGCCACCACCTCAACGATATCCTGCTTATTGATGGAATGCGCGATGGCCAGGCGCACGGCGGGGTCGGCCAGGGCGGGGTTGCCCGTCGGGGCGGGATCCCGCTTCGGGTCCACGGAGTTGATGATCAACTCGTTGAAGTAGCGTCCGTCGATGGCGGAGGCGGTCACGTTCTCGAAGCCCTTGACCGTCTCGAAGGCGCTGGCGGGCACCTCGTTGACCAGGTCGATGTCGCCCACCTTGAGGGCCTGGATCATGGCGTCGGTGTTGTCGAAGGTCTGGAAGATCACGCCGCCGATCTTGGGCGCGCCGTCGAAATAGGCTGGGTTCGCCCCCAGCAGCAGCACACCCGTATCCTTGTCAAAGGTGTTGAGTTTGAAGGGACCCGTGCCGATGGCGTTGAAGTTGGTGAAATTCTGCAGGTCGGCCGAGGTGGTGAATTTCTCAAAGTCGGGCGGATAGACCGCGTACAGGAAGGAGGTACGGTAATCCATGTTGGCGATCGGGTATTCGGTGACGATCACCACGGTCTTGTCGTCAGGCGCGGTCACTTCTTTGAAGCCGCCCGTGTAGTTGGCCGAAGCGGCCCAGCCCTCGGGGTCCTTCATGATGGCGTTGATGGCCCAGGCCATCTGCCCCGCTGTGAAGGGCTCGCCGTTATGCCACTGGATGCCGTCCTTGAGGTGATAGGTCCAGGTCAGGCCGTCGTCCGAGACGGACCAGTCCTTGGCCAGCATGCCCACATAGGTGCCGTCAGCCGACTCGGTCACCAGGGTGGAGTAGATCAGGTCGAAGATGGTATAGGATTCGGTCAGGAAGGCATAAGCGGGGTTGAGCGTGTCGGGCTTGCCGATCCAGCCGATCTTCAGGGTCGCGGCGCTGGCGGGTGCCTGGGTGGCACTGACCGCGGTCGGCGCAGTCCCGCCGCCACAGGCCGATAGCAGCATGGCAGCCAGGACCAATACATACAACAGGTTTCGCTTCATGGCTCTCTCCTCCAGAGAATCTGAAATGCAAAAAGTCCGCGTCCATGCAGAAATCTGCCCGGGCGCGGACGCTCAGCGTGGATACGGGGTGTAGGGGGAACGGTCTTTCGTAGGTTTCAAGGCTGTCCTTTCATAAAAATTGTACTGGATTTTGAGAATAAGGAAAAGAGTTTATACTGGGGAATATCGGAGGACCCCATGGAGAAACCCATCAAACTGACCGAGAAATACGAGCGCAATGGCTGGCCTTCCGTGGCGCGGCCCGACCTCAAGCCACCCACAGGCTGGAGCATTTCTTTAATGACCTCGTTGGAGCGCATCCGCTCGCACAGCCTTTCGCCCGACGGAAAATCCATCGCCTACATCAAGGATGGAGAAAGCCTCTCGGACGTGTACCTGCTTCCGTTAAATGGAGGCTGGCCCAGCCGCATCAGCACCGAGCGCGGACTGGTGGCTTACTGGGACGACGAAGTGCCGCAGTGGTCGCCCGACTCGCAGTGGATCGTTTTCACGCTGAAGGGACACGTCCACGTAGTGCCCGCCTCCCTGAACACAGCTGAAGGGAGCGGCCTGCCGCGCAAGGTCACCGACTTTACCGCGAATGCCAGTTCGCCCAAATGGATGCCCGACTCGAAGGGACTGATCGTCAGCGTGGAGCGCGACGACGCCACCCAGCTGCTCCTGACCGACCGCGACGGGGCCTGGCCTCGCGCCCTGACGACCGACTCCCGCGGCGACCACTGGGACCCCCAGCCTGCCCCCGATGGGAAGTCTGTGGCCTTCGTCTACCGTCCCTTCGACGACCTGAATCGCCTCGATATCCGCATCATCGACCTGTCCAGCGGCGAGATACGCATGCTCCACGGCCTGCCGAAGGTCCGCATGGGAACACCGCGCTGGTCGCCCGACGGTCAGTGGATCGCCTTCATCTCCCAGGAAGCAGGTCATGACGACGTGTGGCTGGCGCGGCCTGATGGGTCTGTGCGTCAACTCACTCACGAAGGTCTTGACTTTGCCGAGTTCGCCTGGTCGCCTGACGGCAAGTCTCTGGTAGCGACGCGCATCCGTAATGCGTCGTTCGAGTTGGTGATGGTGGATGTCGAGACGGGCCAAGTATCCGACCTGAAAACGGAGCCAGGTGTGCATTCAAGGCTATGCTGGTTGCCAGACGGCGGGTCGCTGACCTTTGAGTTCGAGTCACCCATTCTCCCGCCTGATATTTACAGGATGGACATCAGCAGCAAACAGGTCACACCGTTGACCTTCTCCATGCCGCCCGCGCTGGCCGCGTTGAAGCTGGTCATGCCCGAACACATCACCTACAAAAGTTATGATGGGCTGGATATTCCTGCCTTGCTGTTCAAGCCCGAGAAGCCCAACGGCGCGGCGGTGCTGCATCCGCATGGCGGGCCGTCCTCGCTGTACTCGACGGAGTTCGACATCCTGGCGCAATACCTGCTGGCCAAGGGGTACACCTTCATCGCCCCGAACTATCGCGGCTCGACGGGCTATGGCGTGGAGTTCGAGCATCGCAACTACGGCGACTGGGGCAAGGGCGATCTGCAGGATTGCTTATACGGCGCGAAGTTCCTGCGCACGCTGCCGTGGATCGACCCGACGCGCATCGCCATCCTGGGCGGCAGCTACGGCGGCTACATGACCGTCTCCGCGCTGTCACGCGACCCCGAGTATCTATTCGCCTGCGGCGTGGCCAAGTACGGGGACTCGAATTTGGTCAGCTCGTGGGCGCAATGCAACCGCGAATTGCGCCTGTACACCGAGATCTTCCTCGGTCACCCCGCCAAGAATCGACAGGCCTACCTCGAAGGTTCGCCGCTGTACGATGTGAAGAATGTGCAAAAACCTGTGCTGGTGCTGCACGGCCTGCTGGATGACATCGTCCCGCCCGAAGCCTCTGAGGAATGGGTCGAGGCTCTGAAGCGCGAAGGCAAGACCTTCGAGTACAAGACCTACGACGACGAACCGCACGGATTCTTGCGCCGTGAAAATCTAACCGACGTGTATGAACGCGTCGAGCGTTTTCTGGATTGGTATTTGTTGCCGTAACCCGCCCTTCGACTGCGGGCGGAAGAGCACCGCCCTCCGCTCAGGGCGAAAATATCCTGCCTATGAACATCTTCATCCGTCCCGAACAACCCAAAGACATCTCCATCATCCACGCCCTGAATGCCTCGGTTTTTCCCACGGACGCCGAGGCCCGACTGGTGGACGCTCTGCGCGCCAACGGTAAAGCCATTTATTCCTTCGTTGCAGTCAACGAACAGGACACGGTTCTCGGCCACGTGTTGTATAGTCCCATCACAACGCCCCTGCCCTCGCACGGGCTGGGACTCGCGCCCGTGGCGGTTAAACCTGAATTCCAGAACCAAGGCGTCGGCTCGAAGTTGATTCGCGCCAGCCTGACCGAGATCAAGGCGGATGGATATGATTTTGTTGTCCTGCTGGGAAGCCCCGAGTATTATCATCGCTTTGGCTTCCAAACCGCCAGCGCCTTTGGCCTGCAAAATGAGTATGGGGTGGACGAGGAGTTCATGGTCCTGAACTTGTCGGGCAGGGAGCTGCCAGGCGGGTTGGTGCGGTATGCGGAGGAGTTTGGGATGTTTTCTGTTTAAGAGTTGAATAGTTGGTAGAGTTTTTCTTTGTATATACTGGCTACACGCAAATCAAAGATATGGACAAATCACATGACCGACTTCTTTGCCTACGATGAATTGACCTGGCCTGAAGTAGCGGATCTACCGCGTGACCTGCCGCTCGTCATCCCACTGGGTTCGGGATATGACCTCGCCCAACTGGCCTCGGCGCTGGGAAATCCGCCACGAGTGGGACTCTTGCCGCCAATCCCGTTCGGCTGGCGCGGAAGCGGACTGGCCGCCCCTGAGGCAATTCTTGGGCAATATGTGGCCAATCTGCTCGACAGCCTGCGCGACGACGGATTTACCCGCGTCTATTACCTTGCACCGCAGGGAATCGATCCGCAGTCCTTCGCATCCATCCCCAATATCGAATCTCGAATTTCGCTTCCCAATCCATCTCTTTATGCGCCATCAATATTTCTGCCACCAGACTCCGCGCGTGGAAAAGTGATCCTGATCCCCATCGGTCACACCGAACAGCACGGCTACCACCTGCCCCTCTCCGTGGATACTATTATTATCGACTCCATCGCTCAGGGCGTGGTCTCTCAGGTGGCTACACGCAGCGAGGCTTTGCCCGTCATGCCGTACGGGGTCAGCACGCATCGCTCTTCCTTCGCGGCCACGCTCAACGCGGGCGGACGGGCTTTCGAGGATTTCTGGCTGGCGGTCATCGATGTGCTGGTGGCGCGCGGCTTCGACCGTTTCTATTTCATGAGCGGGCATGGCGGCAACATGTCGTTCCTGGTCAATATCGTCAAGTATGCGGGCGAACGTCACCGCCGCATCTTTTGCGCCACGGCCTTCCTGCATACGGCTGGGACGATCGGCGCGGCAGCCATCGAAAAGCATCGCACCTCCGCCATCGGCGGGATGGGTCACGCCTGCGAACTCGAAACCTCGTTCATGCTGCATCTGCGCCCCGACCTGTGTCACATGCAGCGCGTGGTGGACGAGACCGACTTCGTAACCACCCCCTCCTATTACATGGATTGGATCGAGGGCGGCGCGCTGGTGGCCAATCCGCCCTGGGACGATGACTCCAAGACGGGCGCCTACGGCGCGGGCAGCCACGCCACCGCCGAGAAGGGACGCCTGTGGCTGGAAGCCGCCATCGAGGAGAAGATCGGCCACGTGGAGGAGATCCACGAGCAGCACGAGCGCCGAGAACAGCGGCGAAATGAGGGGTATGGATTGTGGGGACGAGGAAAATAGCGAAACAGGAAAACGAGTCTGCACCAGGCAGGCTCGTTTTTTATGTTTGGGGGATGGAACGCCTGCATAGGTTTTGCACTGATAATTCAACTTGCAAAGG
>CAZGFR010000114.1:0-10371 GCA_964524485.1 uncultured Anaerolineaceae bacterium
CATGCATGGCAAAACTTTCTATACTAACAGCATTCCTGCCAGCGCCACTACCACCCCCGCCGCACCGCAGGCGAAATTGACCCAGTCATTGTCCAGCCAGTTCCAGCCGCGGACTTGTTCGGTCCGCGTGCCGCAGGTGTGCAGAGGATGCCGCTCGGTCTCCTTCTGGCAGGTGGGGCAGAAATAAATGGACTGGGCTGTCGCGCCGAGCAGGGAGTCGAACAGCGAGCCTGCCAGGCCTGCGAAGCTAATCAGGAGGAAGTGTCCCACGCCGAGCGAGAATCCATCCGAAAGCAGGACGGCAGGCAGAGCGATGACGGCGGCGCCCAACAGCGCGGCAGCCGTTCCCCATAGCGAGACCCCGCCCGAGGTCCCTTTTTCGACGGGCTTACGCAGGTCCGTCAGCAGGCGTGGGGCGGACGGATTGAGCACGCCCAACTCGGTGGCCCACGTATCCGCGTTGACGGCGGCCAGCGCGGCGGCGAAGCCAATCCATGGCCAGGCGGCCTCAGGGTAGAGTCCGTGCAGGGCAGCGAAGAGTGTGGCGATGCCGCCGTTGCCGAAGACCTGACCCGCGTCCCGTTCGTGGCCCTTCGAGAACTTTTCGTTCAAGCCCGCCTTGCGCTGCTTGAAGGCGCGGCTCAACGCGGACGAGGTGATGAAGAAGGTCAGCAACAGGATCGCCCACGACAGGCCGCCCACCCCGAAGATGACCGTGCCGACGATGGTCGCGGCGGCCGCACCGCTGCGGTTCAGGCTGTGGGCGCGATGGGCCAGGAAGGCAATGAGGATGGCGAAGAAGAAACCAAGGAGGATTTGCATGGGATCGTTTTTTGCATCGAGCGGAGGCTCGAGCTTGTCGAGGACCGCAGTCGAGATGCGGAGTTGTTACACCGGTCTCGAAATGATGAACAACACCGCGATCAGGAAGGCCAGGCTGGAGAGCGCGCCCGAGATCCAGACCACGAAGGCCAGCGGACGTTGTTTCTCCCAGCGGTAGAACGACAATCCCGCCAGCCAGCCGCTGACGCCCAGCAGGGCGCTGGCCAACGGCAACAGGATCAACTGCGTGGACGGCGCCGCCTGGGCTGCGCCGCCTGCGTTGACGTCCAGCATGACCTGCGGCATCGTGGGGATCAGCACGCCGACCCAGGCCAGCAGGCCGAGGTTGAGGAACAACGCCGTCAGCCACAGATAACGCGCCAGCGGACTGTCCCAGGCGCGCGCCACGATGAAGGTCGGGTATACGGATTGGGCTTCGGTGGGTGTCAGGCTGCCCATTTCCACCGCGCGGGCAAAGGTCCGCACGAAGCCCTGGGCGTCCAGAGGCGAGATGGCGAACACGCGCCGCGAGGTGGCCACCAGCAGCAGGGTCTGCGACTCGGAGGCGATGAACTCCACCAGGCCGATGTCGGGATGGCGGCGCAGGCCGAGCACCGCGCCAGGCAGGGACGGGAACGGCAGCCCGAGCGGGTGAGTCAGGTCGTCGGCGGGGCGAACCCATTCGATATCCGAGAGCGGGATGTCCTCGGCGCGCAGGCCCCAGCGGATAGATAGGCTGTCGCGGCCCAGGTGATAGTCGGCGCGCGAGAGCGAGTAGGCGCGGTAGATCAGCAGCGGCAGCGGGACGAAGGTCACGATGGCGGCCAGCAGGTAGGCCACGAAGAGTGGTCCCACCGCCGCCTGCGACAGGCTGATGAAGGCCGCCGTGCTGAGCAAAGCCAGCAGCGCGATGAGCGTGAGGTGGAGGATCATCCCGCGGCGGCGGGCAGGGGGGAAGGAGTCCAAGTTCATGAACCAACCTCCAGCCGCGCGATGCGGGCCGCTAACAGCGGGGTGAAGTGACCCTGATAGCGCGTCTGCAATTCGGGCAGACGCCAATCTGCGCCCGTCACGCGCTGGCGGCAGATGCGCGATCCACAGGCGCAAGCCTCGGTCACGATCCAGTCGTCGATGTCGTAAAAGGTGGCGTAATCCAAAGTCAACTCTTCGCCTGCCTGAACGTCGCGGCGTGCGATCACGGTGACGGCATCGGCCAGCCACAGGTTCGGCTCGCAACTGTGATTGACGAAGTCATCGGGCAGATCGCCCAGCGACGGGCGCTTGCCGAGATACACGTCCTCCTCGATGGCCGAGCACGAGCGCGAGGTGATGACGCCCGCGCGATACTCCTCGGGGGTGGCACGCTGTCCGCCCCAAATGAAGACCGTCTCGCCTGCGCGCAGCGGGGCGAGGGCGAAGACGCCCTGTCCGCCGATGGGCGAAGGGCGGACCTCCACCTGCGGGTGAGTCCACGAAGTCGGGCGGACGTTCATGCCTGGCTGATAACCTCGCGGATGGCCTGGCACACGGTTTCGACCTGTTCTTCGGTCATCACGCTGCTGAACGGGACGGCCAGTCCGCGGCGACCCAGGTCTTCGGTCACGGGGAAGTCCCCTTCGCGCCAGCCGAAGCGTTCGGCCATGTAGGGCTGCAAGTGAATCGGCAGGAAGTACGGCCGCACGGGGATGCCCATCCCGTCGAGTTTTTTGGCGATCTCGTCGCGGTTGAGCTTGGCGTCGAAGCGGATGACGTACACGAACCACGACATGCGCGTGGTGGACGGTTCGACGTAGGGGACTTCCACGCCTGGGATTTCGGCCAGCCGCGACTCGTACCAGGCCGCCACCTGTTCCCGTTTGTCGATTAGTTCGTCCAGCCTCGACATTTGCGTGCGCCCCAGCGCCGCCGACATCTCGTCGATGCGATAGTTGTAACCGAGGTGGGTGTGCTGGAGCCAGGTGTCGCCCGGGGCGCGTCCCTGATTGCGCAGCGCGCGCATGAAATTGGCGGCCTTGTCATCGTCCGTGACGATGACCCCGCCCTCGCCCGTGGTGATGACTTTGTTCGGGTAAAAGGCGAAGACGCCGAAATCTCCCAGCATGCCCGCCTGCTTTCCTTTGTAGGTCGCGCCAAGCGCCTCGCACGAATCTTCTATGACGGCTAAACCATGCTGTTTGGCGACGGCGTTGATGGCGTCCATGTCGGCAGGCTGGCCGAACACGTCCACGGGCAGGATGGCTTTTAGACGTTTGTCATCCTGAGCGCCAGCGAAGGATCTCGGCAGGTATTTCTCAATATTATTGGCCGCATCCGCGACCAGGAAGGGATCGATGTTGCCCGTCTTCGGGTCAATGTCCACGAAGATGGGAATGGCATTCTCGAACAGCAGCACATTCGACGAGGCTACGAACGAGAACGGCGTGGTGATGACCAGGTCGCCTGCGCCGATGCCCGCCGCGCGGACGCACAGGTGCAGCCCCGCCGTGCCCGAGTTGACGGCAATCGCATGCTTCGCGCCCGTCAGGTCACAAAAGGCCTGCTCGAAGGCGGGCGTATGCTGACCCATGCTCAAGATGGGCGTGTTGAGGACATCCAGGACAGCCTGACGATCTGCATCGTTCAGGTCAGGAGAGGACATGGGAACTTTGGGGTGAGTCATGAAAGAATTTCTGCCTTTAGGATTTTATTCATCAATTGTAAGCCAATGACGGCTCCAGTCAGGGCTGCAATGACTGTGGAAGAAATCACGTAGAACATAAACATTTCCATGGAAGGGCCGTGCGAAAATGTCAACAGGGCAAGGCCAATCAAAAAGTCGAAGCCAAACATGGCCGTAGCTCCGCACGCTAGACCTTTAATAGCGCCTGATAGTAGTGTTCTTTTTCTTGTTTCTGCATAGATCCAATGCGCTAATGCCCAACTGCCTATCAGGGACGGCAGGAATGAGAAAAACAGACCTATTGCAATTGAGGTTCCAATAGCAACATGTGCAGGATAATTTTCATTGAATGGAAACTCTCCGTTCCTTGCATAGAAACTGACCTCGAACACGATGGAAAATAAAATACTTGCGGGAATGGTAGACAAGACACCTCTAAAACCTCCTTCAAAAATGAAGCGGTCCAGGGGTGAAAGCCGATTGAAAAATTTCATCAATGTTATGCAGCAATAGGGATACGGTGAGAAGACTTTGAAGTTACTGTTGCCAGTTTATATGGCTGTACCAACACCTCGGCAGGGATGCCTAGTCCTTCATGCAGGCGTTGAATCATAGATAAGGTTAATAGACGTTTGCGATTCAATATCTCAGAGACTCGCGCGCGGCTGCCGATGTATGGTTCCAGGTCAGCCCGAGTTAGACCGCGTGTTTCCATATAATACAGAATGGCCTCGATGGGATCGGGCAGGGGAATGGAATAATGCTCGTTTTCATACGCCTGCACCAGCGTAGCCAACACTTCAAGCCGATCTGCATCTGTCGTGCCAGGTTTCGCATCGAAGAGACGCTCAATTTCTTTGAGAGCGGCTTCGTATTCTTTTTCTGTTTTGATGGGTTTGATTTCCATAAAATTTACTCCATCTAAATCGTATTGGCATCTATTTGGTCGTATTGACTGTGTGTTCCGATAAAACGGATGTAGACGTATCCATACTTGAATTGGACCACGACAACGATCCGATATTTATTTCCTTTGATGTTGAATACGACCCGATTATCCTGCAAAAAACTGGCAGTCTGGTAGGTACGCTTGATATCAGCAGTGCTCTTCCAGTTTGCGCGTTCAACGTCTATGTACCATGTTTGCAATGCTTGACGTGCGTCAGGGTGTTTATCCCAGAACTCACGCAAGGTTTTGCGGGAGAGGATTCGCATAAGGCATTATACCATTTGTTCCCGTCTTGGGAACAAATTTAACCTTTCAAAAGATCGATTATCTTCTCGACTGGTACGAGCTGGATTTCCTTTTCAGTTCTCTGTTTGAACTCGACCTTTCCCTCTTTCAGTCCTTTTTCTCCCACTGTGACTCTGACAGGACAGCCGATCAGATCCGCGTCGTTGAACTTGACGCCCGCGCGCTCATCACGGTCATCGAACAGGACGGGGATGCCCGCGTCTTGTAGCAACGCGTAAATTTCTTCGGCTTTGGCGCGGGTGTCCAATTCCTTGCCAGGCACATGCATGAGATAGACATGGAACGGTGCAGCTGCGGCGGGCAGGGTCAGGCCTTTTTCGTCGTGATGGATTTCCGCCAGCGCCAGCAGGATTTCCTCAAAGTTGAATTCGTTGCGGGTAGCCAATGTCTCGCCGCGTTGCAAGGTAAGCGGATTGCCACACTGTGGACAGGCCGCGCCCGCCTCCGCCATGACCAGGTCCGCGACGAGTTCGGGCGTGTAATCGCGTCCGCAATTGGTGTTCAGCAGGTGATAGCCCGCCTCGTTGGCGCCCGCCACCAGATTGGGCGACTGTGGGATCAGGTCATCTACCACGATGAGCGCATCCGTCAGGCCAACAGGCGAAGCATATCCCGCCGCCACGCCCGAGCGCGCGACCTCCTCGGGCGTGGCCATGCGCACCTCGCCGACGACTTGCTTGAGCTTGGCCTCACTGAGCGTCATGTCGCCGCGCACCACCACGAATACGAACTTGCCATCCGCCACGCGGGTGACCATCAGGGCTTTTGCGGTCTTCTCTTTGGGGAGGTTCAGGAAATTCGCCAGCGCCTCAATAGTCGGACACTCGGGCGTGAGGACTTTTTCCATTGGCAGCGGCGCTTCCTGCAAGAAGGGTGCCTTCTTGAAGGCGGCGACTTCCCTGCGCGCGACAAAACCGCAAACGGGACAGTTCACGATCTCGGCCTCACCTGTGGAAATTGGAAAGAAGGTTTCATCTTGGTTGGAGAGCAAAGGCAGGGAAAGATGAATGAGGAAAGAAGGGTCGCCAGAGCTTGCGCGTAGCCACTTGAAAGTTCGCTCGCCCAGCGGCAGGAGTTGACTTTCACGAGTCAGGTAGCCAGCGCGCACCAGCCAGCCGAATCCCTGCGTGCGGGCGTTGTTGGGAAATTCACGTTGGGTTTGAATGGGGAGGTCGCGGTAACGCATGATTTCCTTAAGGCACCCCCTCTCCTTTTGGAGAGGGGGCTAGGGGGTAAGGTGGTTACTTTTTCTTTTTGACGAAGGTCGCTGCGGTGGCGGATGTGGCTTCCACGGGGACGGGAGCAGGCGTGGGCGGCGGCGGGACGACGATCGGCGTCTGGGCGGCGGATTCGGCCTGGGCGGCCTCAGAAGGCGTGGAGTCGGGAGCAGGCCCGAGGTCCAAGTCGACGGTTTCCTCCATGCGGATCTGCCCGCGCAGGAAGGCGCCTTCCTCGGTCACGAAGGCAGTGGTGACCACGTCGCCCCACACGCGGCCCGTGGCGCGGATCTCCAGCTTCTGGGTGGTGATATTTCCGCGCACCGCGCCCGCCACGATGACGGTGTTGGCGCGCACGTTCTGACAGGTGACGCGGCCCGTTTCGCCGACGACCAGCATGCCGCGCAGGGCGATCTCGCCCTCGAAGGCGCCCTCGATGCGGACGCCGCCGCTGCCGTTGATGGCGCCGTGCCAGACGATGCCTGGCCCCAGCACAGAAGTAATTCGTTCGACAGCCTGGATCGGCTGGGTGGTTTCGGTGAGAGTGGAATTTCGCTTGAACATGATGAATTAATTGTACCGTAGAAACGGCGGGAGCGTTGTTTTTCTTACCCCGTATCGGTGAAAAACACGAAAAAACTGCGATTTCGCGTTGTTTTGAATAAAAAGGGCGGACCGGAGGTCCGCCCAATCACTCACTGGTTTTCTTCTTTGCCCGTCATTTGCACGCCGACCGTGTTGAAGCCCGAGTCTACGTACAGCACCTCGCCCGTGATGCGAGCCGAGAGGTCCGAGGCCAGGAATACGGCCGAGTTGCCCACGTCCTCGATGGTGACGTTCTCGCGCATGGGCGACATGTCGGCGAAGTGTTTGTACATGTCGCGGAAGCCGCCCACACCTGCCGCCGCCAGCGTGCGGATTGGTCCCGCCGAGATGGCGTTGACGCGGATCTTCTGCGGGCCCAGGTCGTAGGCCAGGTAGCGCGTGGACGATTCCAGCGCGGCCTTGGCCACGCCCATCACGTTGTAATGCGGCGCGACCTTGACCGAGCCGTAATACGTGAGGCACATGACCGACGCGCCCGGGTTGAGCAGCGGCAGGAAGGCGTTGGTCAGCGCGATGAACGAGAACACGCTGATATCCATGGCGGTCTTGAAGCCTTCGCGGCTGGTCTGGTAATACGGCTTGCTCAACTCGTCGCGGCCCGCGTAGGCGATGGAATGTACCAGCACGTCGATCTTGCCGAAATGCTTCGCGGCCTTTTCGGCCGTCGCCGCGATTTGCTCATCGTCCGTGACGTCGCACTCCTCGACCCACTGACAGCCCACCTGCTCGGCCAGCGGCTTGACGCGCCGTGCCAGCATCTCGCCCGCGTAGCTGATGCCCAGGTTGGCGCCTTCGCGCTGGAAGGCCTGCGTGATGCCCCAGGCGATCGAGCGTTCGTTGGCGAGCCCAAAAATTAAAGCGTTCTTCCCTTCGAGTAAACCCATTGCTCCTCCGTTGGTGAATGTCATTGCGAGGGCGCAGCCTGAAGCAATCTCATGGATTTAGAAAACAGGAGATTGCTTCGTCGGCCTTCGGCCTCCTCGCAATGACATTTCAAATCTTCCAGCCTTTGACTAGGAATCGCCACGGCTTGGACAGCCACGGCTCTGGCGTATTATTTAAACCCACTCTTGGGCCAATCGTCACGGCCGAATCTGGGACAGTTTCCCCCGCTTCGATCCACAGGCCCGCGCCTGTCTCCGTCAAATCGACCGTGTTCAGCGCCTTGTCGATGCCCAGCGCCTGACACAGCTTCCCGGGCCCGAAGGTATCGCGCCCGCCCCTGCGCGCAGACATGACCTCCACGCCCTCAACGGGCCAGATGGCGCGGATCAGCACCGCCGCGGGGAATCCCTCGCGCTCGGTGACGGTGTTCAGCATCCAGTGGTTGCCGTAGGTGAAATAAACATAGGCATGTCCAGGCGGACCGTACATCGGCGCGGTGCGCGGGGTGAGTCCCGCCTTGGCATGGCAGGCCAGGTCCTTCTCGCCGATATAGCCCTCCGTCTCGGTGATCAGGCCGACGAGCGTTTGCCCGTCCAGAATCCGCACCAGCCGCGCGCCGATCAACTCGCGGGCGACGGTCAGGGTGGGGCGGTTGTAGAAGGATAAGGGGAGAGGTGGCATGTGTTTGAAGGTTCTCAGGTTGAAAGGTTTGAATGTTCAACTTGTTAACCTGCCAACTTGTTAACGAAAGCGCGAATCCCGCTGCAGCGTCAACCTCAATCCCTCTTCCAATTTGATCGACGGCTGGAAACGCAATTTTTCCTGGGCCAGGCGCAGGTCGGCGCACATGCGCGAGACGCCACCCGAGGTCTGGGCATTGTAGACCACGTTGGATTTGCTGCCTGTCACATTCAGCACCTGCTTGATCAGGTCGTTGATGCTGGTCTCATTCCCCGAGCCGACGTTGATGACCAGTCCGTTGATGCTGGGCGCAGTCGAGGCGGCGATCATCGCGCTGACCACGTCGTCCACATAGATGTAATCGCGGGTCTGATTCCCGTCACCGTGGGCGACCAGGGTCCCACCGCGCAAGGCCTGGCGCAGATAATGCGGCACCACGGGCGGATGTGAGGCGGGCAGGTGTTGCCCAGGTCCGTAGGCGTTGAAGATGCGCAGGCTGACGGTCTCGATATTCCACAGGTTGCCGATGGTGCGGACGTAATATTCCGCCGCCAGTTTCGAGACGGCGTACGGCGAGCGCGGGTAGGGGGTGACGGTCTCGTTGAGCGGTTGCTCGCCCAGGTCACCATAGACGGCGCCCGAGGAGGCCAGCACCACGCGGCGCACACCCACGTCACGCATGGCTTCCATCAGCGCCACGGTCCCGCCCACGTTCGAGGCGTTGTAGTCGCGCGGGTACAGGACCGACTCGGGGACCGAGACTCGCGCCGCCAGGTGATAGACCACGTCCACGTCCTGGAGCAGGGTCCACAGCTTGGGGCGGTCGTTCACATCCCCGCGCGTGAAGTGGATGTCGGGTGAGAGCGCCTGAGGGTTGCCCGTCGAAAGGTCATCCAGTCCGCGGACCTGGTGTCCCTCGCGGGCAAGTTGATTGGCAAGCGAAGAGCCGAGGAATCCCGCGGCTCCAGTGATTAGAAAGTTCATGATGGGAGATTATAGCATTAGAGTGAGGGAGTGTGATTTTCCTGCCCGTAACCTTTTCGGATTTCCTGCGACCTTTATGAAAAGGACATTAATTAGTCCGAATAGTCAGGAAAGGAGAATGCATGAAGATTCGAAAGGTTCTGCTTCGCATTGGACTGTTCCTCGCCGCAGCCCTCCTGCAATTGACCGATCTCAATATGTGTGTTATTCTAGGCCGCACAGGATAACAGGAAGTTACGTTGGTACGGATGACCGCGGCTCATGTTACGTCCATGAGCCGTTTTGTTTTTCCTCCGATGGAACCAAACCGAATATCTACCAATTTCTATTGCCTAAGGAGGCAAAAATGTCTGATCGTATCATCGGCACCGTCAAGTGGTTCAATGGGGACAAGGGCTACGGCTTCATCGCTCGCGAGGGCGGCGCGGACGTGTTCGTCCACTTCTCCGCCATCCAGGGCAGCGGTTTCCGCAGCCTGCAGGAAGGCCAGAAGGTCGAGTTCGTCGTCGAGAAGGGCCCCAAGGGTCCTCAGGCGGCCAACGTCACCGTCATGAGCTAATCGACAAAAAGAGCCTGGCGCATGCGCCAGGCTCTTTTGATTCCGGGGGACTTTCACAACAATGGGTCGGGGACCTGCGGCTGATTCTGCGCCCGCGACTCTTCCAACCTGCGGCCTGCTTCCGCCAACCGATGCGGACAGCCTTCCCATATCTCCTGCGGATAGACGATCTCGTTCGTGCCAGGTAGTTGCTCCATGACCAGGCCCGTGTTGAGGTTGATGCCGACCTGTTGATAGGCTTTGTAGATCAACTGGCTGCAATAAAAAGACTGGTCCGTTTCGGCGTTGAGGAAATTCAGGTTGTAGAATTTTCCAACCTGCGCCAGCGCATACTCCGTGACGGCATGCCGCATGTTTTCCTCTTCTTCCGCGGATAGTTCCAGCCCGTCCAGCGGGGAGGCCACGCCGTAGAACGTGTCGAAGAGCAGACCGCGCTCACGCGCCATCGCCTCCGTATCCCAATGCTCGCCAGGGATTTCGAAGGTGATTACGCCGCGCGAACCCGCCTCCACGCAGCGGCCGCCTGGACCGACGTACATCACCACGTGGTCCACGTCGCCGGGCACGAGCCGCCCGACCAACCGCCAGAACTCACCAGGCAGGATGTCGGGTTTGCCGTTCATGGTGCAGATGACGTCGCCTGTCTGCACGGTCAGGCCTTCGATTTGATAGGTGTGGATCATGTTGTCACTGTATTCATTAT
>CAZGFR010000115.1:0-10212 GCA_964524485.1 uncultured Anaerolineaceae bacterium
TCGCGGATCATCGACTCGGGGTCCCACTCACCCAACTGACTGACGTGTTTGCGCAAGGCCTCGACCTTGGTCTGGATGTCGCCGCTGATGTCGACCCAGGTGTCGGGTTTCTCCGCGCCGTGGATGTACAGGCGCTTGACGTTGTGCGGCTCGTAGCCCGCCTCGAGCAGGTCGGTGAAGATAAGCCGCGTCCCCGCTGACGGGAAGACGGCATAGGTGGCCGCCTCAGCCGCGGCGCGATGGTCAGGGTGGTTGATGTATTCGTTGCCGTAAAAGGCGGCCTCCAGGTTACCCGTCACCACGGCTTCGGGTTTGCACTGACGGATCAAGCGGGTCAGGTCCTTGCGCAGGGGGATGGTGGCTTCGAGTTCACCGTCGGGATAACGCAGGAAGATCGTCTCGCGGATGCCGAGGACAGCGTCCGCGGCGCGCTGTTCCTCCTCGCGCAAAGCCGCCAGCGTGGACTTGTAGTCCGCGCCGTGGGCGGGATCGTTCGAGCCCGAGTCGCCGCTGGTGATGATGACCGAGATGACGGTACAGCCCATCCGCGCCCAGCGGGCCAGCGTGCCTGCCACGGTGAACTCCTGGTCGTCGGGATGGGCATGGATGCTCATGGCAATGGTAGGGATGAATTCGGTTTCCATTCGATACCTTTATTGTTTACCTAAGATATGGCTTTACCGCATCAGCGAAGATGGGCGTGAAGATGGCCTTGCCTTCCAGCGACATGTGATGCGGGTCCACAAATTGCCCGGGGCCGATACCGTCCACGCGCGAAAGGTCGATCAGGGGGATATCGCGAGCGGCGAGCCAGGCCTGCAGGTCTGCGAGGTAGGTGTGCAGGGCGGGCGGCTCGTCTGCGGGATTCGGGAAAATGTTCGTGGGCGCGCGCACGAAGACCAACTGGATACCGCGCTTTTGCGCCAGGCGCACGATCTCGGGCAGGAAGGACTCGTCCACCCGCGCGTTGAAGTCGAGTTCCGCTGGAGAGTACAACACCGCCTCAGCCTGCAGGATGGACTGAGCGAAGACCTCGGGGCGCATATCGCCCAACACGTTCGTCATGGCGTCGTCGGCGCACTCGCCGTCACAGCCGAACGCCTGCGGCAGGAGGTGGCGCAACCCTGAGTCCAGTTTGGCGCGCAGGGACTCGCCGTAGGTGTAGGGCGGGAAGTATTCCTGCAGAGCGGCCTGCATGGGAGTCAGCTGCGGGAGGTAGGCGCGTTCGATCACCAACGAGTCGTCGGGTGCAGCGAAACGGTCGATCAGGTCGAAGTAGGGACCCGTCGTCCGAAAGGCGGGAGCGGTGAGAATGCTATCGCGGAAGAGGATGATCAGCAGGCGGGGAGCAGGCTCAAGGTCCACGATGGTGGATTTGATCAGCAGGTACCACAACGCGGAGGACGAACCTGGGATGTCGATCTTGTAGGTGGTCGCGCCGACCCGCGCCTGAAAGGCCTCCAGGTCCACGCCCTTGGTGAGGATCGAGTCCCCCAGCAGGATGACCTCGGGCTGAATCCGCTCGGCGTCGCGCAGGTATTGGCGGGTGGCGAACTTGTCGAAAGCGGGCCCTGCCGGGTGCGGATATTCGCCGCGGAACCAGGCGGGCAGGGCCAGGGAGGCGAGCGCCAGCAGGACGGCCAGCAGGGACATGGTACGCAGGGTCAGACGCATGGCGGGGTTGATTGTACCAAAATACAGACCCGAGGGTTTCGGTCCCTCGGGTCTGCGGGAGTGTCGGGAAACGCTCACGCCTCTTCGAGCATCTCAAGGAAGGCCTCGACCACCTGGGGGTCGAAGTGCTGGCCCGATTGTTCGCGGATGTAGGCGCGGGCTTGTTCAGACGACCAACTGGGGCGGTAGGGACGGTCGGAGCGCAGGGCGTCCCACACATCCACAATGGCAAAGAGCCGCGCCGCCAGGGGGATCTGCTCCTGCTTCAATCCGCGCGGATACCCCGTGCCGTCCCATTTTTCGTGGTGGCAATACGGGATGTCGATGGCTGGGCGCAGGTAATCGATTGGTGAGAGCATCTCATACGCAAAAGTGGGATGTCTTTTCATGATCTGCCATTCCTCTTCAGTGAATCTGCCAGGCTTGTAGAGGATGTGGTCGGGCACGCCCAGTTTACCGATATCATGCAAGAGCGCTCCGCGGCGGATATGCTGGAGGTCGGTATCGCTCATCCCCACCATTTGCGCCAGCCGCAGGGTCATTTCGGTGACGCGCTGCGAATGGCCCTCGGTCTCCTTATCGCGCAGGTCCAGGGCGCGGGACCAACCCATGATGGTGGCGTCATAGGCGGAGATCAGTTCCAGGTTGGACTTTTGGATATTCTCGAACAGTTGCGAGTTATCCACGGCAATGGCCGCCTGTTCCCCGAGGGTTTCGAGGAATTTGACCCAATCGGGGTCGGGGGACAACGGAGCGCGGTGAAACACTTCGAGCACGCCCTTGAGCACGCCCTTCGACACCAGCGGGATACCGTAGTAATCCACGAATTGCTCCTCGCGGAATAGTTCGAGGCGCTTGACATGATTTTCTATGCCCTGCGGGCTGGTGAAGTGGAAGGTCTTACGCTCCAGGCCGACCTGCCCCGCCAGGCCTTCGCCGATACGCATGCGGGAGGATTTGATTAACGAAGTGCGGAATCCCTTGCCGGCGACGTATTCCAGCGCTTGCGAAAGAGGGTCCAACAACAGGATCGAAGCCGCATCCACGCCCAGTTCGGATAACACCTCAGTCAGCAGGATATCGAGCGACAGGCGAATGTCGAGGCTGGCGTTGATGGCGCGGTCGATCTCGTTCAAGGCCTGCAGTCGCCGCAACTGAAGCTGGGCCCGCTCCTCGGCCTGTTTCCGCGCGGTGATGTCCTGAGCAACCGACAGCATACACCGTTCGCCCGCCACCGTGATCAGTTCCACCGACATCAACAGGTTGACGATCTCCCCAGTTTTTTTGCGGTTCCTCATTTCAAAGCCCTGCACCATCCCTTTGTCGAGCATGATCTTGACCATATGCTCACGCTCGGAGGGATCGGCCCACAGGTTGAACTTGTCTGGAGAATGCCCGATGACCTCATCCCTGCTCCAGCCCGTGACGGTCTGCCAGGCTGGGTTGACATCCATCAGACGATTGTCCCGAATGCCTGTAATGGCGATCGCCATCGGACTGGCGTTGAATACCGTGGCAAAGCGCGCTTCACTGGCGCGCCTGGCCTCCTCAGACACCTTGCGATCGGTAATATCACGGACCAGCAGGGATACTGTATGTGGAGCCTCGCTATCGAACTTGATCGGGTTGATGCGCGCCAGGAGCCAATGCTCGCTTCCCTTGATCTCGAGCGGATATTCGATACTCTCCGGGATCCCGCTGGACAACACGCGAGGAACGGCCTCTTCGAAGAGACGGCCGATTTCGCCGCCTAGGATCTCGGGCATGCTCTGCCCCAACAACTGGGTGCGAGGGCGGAGCAGCAGGTTCTCGTCCGCCGCCCAGATGTTCCGATAGGCGCCGCGCTCATCCAATTCGAAGACAATATCGTCCAAAGATGTAACCAGGGCGCGCAATTGACGTTCGCTCTCTCTCAAGGCATCTTCCGCCTGCCTGCGCTCGGTGACATTGACAATCTCAGAGATGAAATAGTGCGGCTGGCCGTTCGAGTCGCGACGCAGGCTCGTGCTCAAGTCCACCCACACGATGGAGCCATTCTTGTGCAGATAACGCTTGACCAGGCGGGCCGTTTCCTTTTCGCCGGCGAATACCGGCTCCAGTGCCCGCTGGTTGAGCTCGATATCGTCCGGGTAGGTCAGTTCCTGCCAGGTGCGGTCCTGCAATTCTTCGAGAGAATAGCCCAGCATATCGGCAAAGGTTTGATTCACACTGAGATGCCCATCCAGCGTGGTGAGCGATTTTCCAATGGGGGAATGATCGAAGATGTACTTGAATTTTTCCTCGCTGTCGCGCAGGGCCTCCTCCGCCCGCTTGCGCTCGGTGATGTCAGTGGCGAACACCAACACCATCGGTTCCCGGTTGATTTCGATCCTGTCGAGCGAGGCCAGTACATCGCGAATCTCGCCGTCCTTACGGCGGATACGAGCGTCCTGGTTCGTGATCCGCAGGCCGTTTTGTATTTTTTCCATCCAATCTGTATGCGCTGCGACGTCCACGAACAGGTCTAACTCCGTGGCAGTATGTCTCAGCACTTCTTCACGCGAATAACCGGTCAACTCCAAGTACGCGTCATTGGCATCCAGCGAGCGGCCGTCGGCAAGCCAGAAAATATTGATGGCCACTGGACTGGCCTGGAAGATCTTCGAAAAGCGCAACTCCATTTCCTGCTGAAGTTGTTCCGCCCGCTTGCGCGCGGTGATATCCTGCTGGGTGGCCACACGATAGAGCAGATTCCCTGCCTCATCCCGCACGCTGACCACGTCCATCTGGACGGGATAGACGCGGCCATCCTTGCGCACCATGTGCGCTTCGTATTGGACATGTCCCGAACGGTCCGCCTCGGCGATCCAATCCCGGACCTGCTCGCGATCCTGCGGGGCGTACATCTCCACGATCAGCCTGGAGGTGATCTCCGCGATGGTGTATCCCTGTCGACTGGCAAAGGCGGGATTGCAAGTCAGGATCCTCCCCGAGGGCAGCCCGATGGCAATGCCGTGGGCGCAGTGTTCGAAGGCGTCTGCCCATTGACGTTTGATCTTTTCATGCTCGATATTGTTCAAGGCAAAGGAAATGTCCATCCCCATCTCTTCGAGCAGGAGTTGTTCCTCGCGCGCCTTGAAGAAACCGATCTCCGAGGAAATAATGGACAACACTCCCACCGTCCGCCCGCCGTGGGTCAACGGCACCACCGCTGAAGCGTGGAAGCGATATTGCCGCAGGAACGGCCACATCGTGGCCATGCGCGAATCGGTTTGGACATCTTCGCTGGTCTGCAGACTGGAGGTGCGGATCGCCAGAGAAGCCAGGTGGTTGGTAAACTTCTCTTCACTGGTCTTGATGACAGGGAACGGCCAGTGGTCCACATCCAGGCCGGTGGCGGCCACGGGCAAAATATCTCCGCTGGTTTCATCCAGCAACCCCACCCATGCCAGCGAAAATTCCCCAAACTTCACAGCCACGTGACAGATGGAACGATACAACTCCAGCGGGTCCCGCACACGCACGATGGTCTGGTTGACCTGGCTGAGGGTGGCGTACAAGCGCTGCATTTGCAGGATCTTTCTCTCGGTGCGGACCCGCTCGGTGATATCCTGCACGTATCCCACCAGGGCCCGCGGAACGCCCTGTTCATCCATCACCAACCTGCCCTGCGCCCAGACGATTCGTTCTGCGCCATCAGGCAGGCGGATACGATACGTCATTGGAGCAGGACTGCTCTTCTCCAGCACCTTACGGTTGGCCTCTTGTACCGCGGCGGCATCATCGGGATGAATGCGCTCAGCAATCACGCGATTGACATCCCCATCAAAGCCCTCTGGCTCAACCGCAAACAGGCGGAACATCTGCTCCGACCAGGTCACTTTTTGGGTGGCAAGGTCCCAACGCCAACTCCCCACCCCCGCCACTTCCTCTGCCAGGTTCAACATGGTCTGGGTTTCGCGCAATACCCCCTCAGCCTGTCTACGCTCGGTGACGTCGCGGCTGGCGGCGTATACTTCCATGTGCCCGTTTTCCTCGTTGACCACGAAGCGGCTGGCGGTTTCCACCCACACCACGGAGCCATCCTTGCGAGGCTGGGCCAGAACATCCGTGTAATTCCTGCTGACCCCGTCCTTGAACTCTTCGATGCGCCCAGGCAGGGCAGATGAGATGTGCTGCCAACTCTCGGGCAGGAGTGCTTGTTGCGGCGACTCGCGCAGGGCCTCTTCGGGACTCATGCCGCGCAAGTGCTGGATGGAAGGGCTGATGTAGGTAAAGCGCCCTGTGTCCAGGTCGAGGGTCCAGATCACATCTGAAATGTTCTCAGCCAGTAAAACGTAGTTGCGGTTGATCGCGTGCAGGGAACGGTTGTTGGTCTGCACAAGCCAATAGAGCAGAAGGCCTGTCACCAGCACATATGCCCAACCTTTATAAATGCTGATCTGGGTTAGGACCTGTTGATTTCCCTGAGCAAAACCAGCGGCCAGCCAGTCGGTAAATGGGATCCAGAGGCCGCCGATCAACATATACAGTGTGGCGATCCCCAATGCGCGCCAATCCCAGGGCATCCGTCTCCATTCGTGGAAAATCCTGTCCATAGGTATTCCTTTTATTTTCGATGGTCGCTTCACTCGTTATTCTACCCCCATACTCAAATACCACATAAACAGAGTCGGGAAGCATCGCTTCAGGCCAGCAGCGTGACGCGATCCCTGCCATCCTGCTTGCTTTGATACATCAGTTCATCGGCGCGCCCGACCAGGGTAGACGGGTCATCCTCGCTATGGACCAGGGCGGCACCGATCGAGACCGTTACTTGAAGGGTTTGATCCTTTATCTGGATGGTCGAATTGGCAATCATGGCGCGCACCTTTTCCGCAATGATGCGCAGGCGTCTTTCATCCACATTCATGGCAATCACCACGAACTCTTCGCCGCCCCAGCGGCCGCAGGTGTCGGTATCCCTCAGGTGTACAGACAGGTTTCTCGCCACGATTTGCAAGACCCTGTCGCCCATCTCATGTCCATACACATCATTGACCTGCTTGAAATGGTCCACATCGATAAACAGCAGACCAAAGGGCAGTTTGTGCTGACTATATTCCACAAAAGCAGCCATCAACTTCATTTCGGTAAATACACGGTTGGCCAGCCCGGTGAGTGCGTCGTAGTAGGCCTTCTTTTCCAATTCAGAGACCTTGCGACGGATGCTGAACAGCAACTGGTTGTTGTTAAAAACTTCCACAGCGCCAATAATATTGTGGAACTCATCTAGAATTGGTGAGGTGCGGATGAGAACGGGGACGCGGTGACCCTCAGCATGCCGCAGATGCACCTCCGCCTCACGTTCCCTGCCATCACGGATCGTTTCCAGAAGAGGACAACCATCTTCGCACAAATGTTTTCCATTATCGGTGATGTGATTGAGCAAGTTGTTGTTACAGAAAGTTCCCACAACCATTTCGGACAGGTACCCGGTAATTCGTTCCGCGCCTCTATTCCAATAGGTGATGCGGCGGTCTGTATCGACAAAGTACACCCCATCATACAGATTGTCGATCAAGTGTTTATGGAAATTATCTTCAGGCACTTTGGCTTGCATGATTTTATAATAGCATAGATAAAGTGCTAAAAACTTGCAAATATATTCCGAGAGTGTCTAACATCGAAATCAAAAATCTCGTCGTTGCGGGGAGGGCGCAGCCCGACAAAGCAATCTGGCTCGCAATGACGAGATCGTATGTTTGATGATGGTCATTCCCTAAATTCCATTATTTGTCCAGATTTAACCAAACAGGGCGTGGAAAATGGGCGGCATCATTGAAAAAACGGACAAAATGAGTATGATAAAAACAAGAATGAGAATCTTGTTGGCGCGCGCGCATACATTCCTGTCGAGGCTGGACCCTCGGGTCACCCTGGTGATGGCTTTCCTGATGGTGGCCCTATTCGGATACGTGGACTACCTGACGGGGTTTGAGGTCTCCTTCTCCTTCTTCTACCTAATCCCCATCGCCATTGCAGCCTGGTACGTCAACGCTCGGGCGGGGCTGGCCGTCATCGCTGTCAGCATCACCGCTTGGGTGGTTTCGAACTGGCTGGCAGGCGAGACCTATTCCCACGAGATCATCCGCTACTTCAACGCCCTCACCCGCCTGGCCGTTTTTGTGCTGGTCAATGAGCTGCTGCATGAACTGAAGCTGGTCGTCTCGCACGAACGCAAGGAGTCACGTACCGATCATCTGACAGGCATCAGCAACAGCCGCGAGTTCTACGATCTGGCCACCCACGAACTCGAACGCGCGCGCCGGTACAGACATCCCTTCACCGTGGCCTACTTCGACCTCGACAATTTCAAGCAGATAAACGACACCCTGGGACATAGCGAAGGCGACAGGCTGCTGAAGAACATCGCCCAGACGGTCGACGGGATCATCCGCAAGACGGACATGTTCGCCCGCTTGGGCGGGGACGAGTTCGCCATCCTCTTCCCCAATACCGACCAGCCCGGGGCCCGGAGCGCGATGAGCAAGATCGAAATAGCCCTGGGAAAATCAATGCAGGATATGCTTCCGCCCGTGACCTTGAGCATCGGGGTGGTCACCTTCCGCTCTGTCCCCGTCACCGTCGACCGGATGCTGCGGCAGGCCGATCGCGCCATGTACGAGGCCAAAGGCGGCGGCAAGGGCCAGAGTTTTTATACCGTGGTGGAGTAACCCGCAAGCAGACCTCTCCGCCGTCGATGGATGTCACCTGCAAATGGGGACACGTCCGTGACGATTTTCCTCCAGCCTTTGGGAGTACAATGCAAACAACCCCACACAGGAGATTTGCCCATGACCATCACCCTCGACGGTTCGTCCCTCACCATCGAAAAAGTCGTTGCCATCGCCCGCTTTAACGAGAAAGTGGAGTTGGCCCCTGCAGCCCTGGAACGAATCAAAATCTGCCGCGCCATGCTTGAAGAGAAACTGGCCGCCAGAGAGATCATGTACGGTACGAACACCGGCATCGGCGAGTTTTCAGAGAAGATCCTCAACGACGACCAGGTTAAGGAATTCCAGAAGTATCTTATTTACAATCACGCCGCTGGCATCGGTGACCCTGCTCCCATTGAGCACGTGCGCGCGGCGCTGGCGGGCCGCATCAACGTCCATGCGCACGGCAACTCCGGCTGCCGACCCGAGATCACCCAAACACTGGTGGAGATGCTCAACAAGGGCGTCACACCAGTGGTTTGTCAGAAGGGATCGGTCGGCGCGAGCGGTGACCTGGCTCCCATGGCTCAGGCCGCCCTGCTGCTGATGGGCGAAGGCGAAGCCTTCTTCAACGGCGAACGACTCCCAGGCGCGGAGGCCATGAAACGGGCGGGGATTCTCGTCCCCGGCCTGCAGGCCCGCGACGGGTTGGCCGCCATCAACGGCTCCAACCTGTTGACCGCCATTTCGGCCCTCAACCTCTACGACATGGAGCGCTTCCTCAGGCAGGCCGAGATCGCTGCGGCCATGTCCATCGAGGCGTTGCTGGGCAACATGAAGCCCTACAACACCAAGCTGCACGAACTGCGCGGATTCGGCGGCGCAGTCCAATCAGCGCAGAACATCATGAAGATGATCAACGGATCGGACCTGACCACGGGCAAGATGAAGACCAAGGTGCAGGACGCCTACTCGATGCGCTCCACGCCGCAGGTCATCGGCGCGGCGCGTGACGCCATCGCCTATGCCCGTTCGCAGGTCGAGATCGAGCTGAACGGTGTGGGCGACAATCCCATCTTCGTCCCCGAACTAAAACTGACCCTGACGGGCGCCAACTTCCAGGGGACGCCTGTGGCCCTGCCCATGGACATGGCCGGTGCCGCCATCACGATGGTGTGTGTGCTGGCCGAACGCCGTCTGAACCGTCTCACCAACCCCGCGCTCTCGCAGGGCCTGCCCGATTTCCTGGCGCATGAGCCTGGCTTCTACTCGGGCCTGATGCTCAGCCAGTACACCGCCGACCATCTGATCGTCGAGCAGCGCATCCTCTCGACCCCCGCCAGCATCCAGTCGATCCCCGCCGCCGCCGACCAGGAGGACTTCGTTTCGATGGGCATGAACACCGCCCTCAAGAACACCCAGATCCTCGACAACGCCTACGGCGTGCTCGGCATCGAATTCATGGCTGCTGCCCAGGCCCTCGACTTCCGCGAGTTCCAGCCTGGCAAGGGCACGCAGGCCGCGCGCGAGACCATCCGCAAACACGTCCAGCACCTCGAAGTCGACCGTCCGCTCTACCCCGATCACAACACCATGAAGGCGCTGGTCAAGTCGGGCGAGATCTTGGATGTGGTCGAAAAAATGGTTGGAAAGTTGAATTAAAAAGTTGAGGTGGACCTTCAAGGTCCACCTCTTTGTTTTACAAAATTAAATGGCAGGCGCCAGGGTGAGGGGGGCACCCTAGCGCTTGCCGATGTGAATAATACTATATTGACATTTGCCTGACAAGGTTTTTCAGGGGAAAACAACCTTAAAAAATCGTAGTGCCCCGGATAGGAATCGAACCTATATCTAAGCCTTA
>CAZGFR010000116.1:0-10091 GCA_964524485.1 uncultured Anaerolineaceae bacterium
CTTCGGCATCAGTTTCTTCTGCGGCTACATCTTCTTTGCCATCGGCATGGGCAGCGTGTTCACCGAGTTGAACCAGGTGGCGCGTCCCTTCGTGTGTGGAAGTCAGCCGTTGGAAGTGAAGCAATACGTCAACAGTTACCGCCCGGGCGAGACCAGTTGGTCGATCCAGGCCTATTGCGTCACCGAGACAGGCGAGAAAGTGGAACGCACGGGCTGGGTCCAGCTCATGGCAGGGCTGATCTACAGCATCCTCCCATTCATCGTCCTGTCCGTACTGGCGCTGCGTGCCATGTCCGCGCGAAAAAAGCAGGAACAGGAGTATCCCAGCCTGTTGAAGGTCCCTGCGTCTCCCGCCCCGTCCGCCTGGGATTTCTCCCAGCCCGAACCTGACTCCGACTCGATGGAGGAAAAGCTGGAAAAGCTCAAGCGTCTGCGCGATGCGGACCTGATCAGCGCCGAGGACTACCAGAAGAAAAAAGACGAGATTTTGAAGAGTCTATAGGCCCCTCAAGCCAGGATTCTCCTCAGACAGGACAGGAGCGTCATCCTGTCCTGTCTGGTTTTAAAACAAGTACTGACTCGTTTGGAAAGATGTACTGACTCGTTTGCAGTCCCCCCGCTCTCGTGATAGCAATTGACAGTAAGAAGTTGTACGATAGAACTATCCTTGCTGTACATCTTTTCTGGAGGAACCATGTCGAAAGATACGCTTCGTCAAATTGCCAACATCCTCTCGGTCGTGCTCGCGCTGACGGTCAACATCCTGGCCAGCGCCCTGCCGCTCAACGGTCAGAACACGGGCGAGATCTCGGACCGCTTCCAGGTCTATTTCGTGCCCGCGGGCTACGTCTTTGCCATCTGGGGAGTCATCTACCTCGGCTGGATCGCCTTTGCCGTGTACCAGGCCCTGCCCGCCCAGAAGGAAAGTCCGCGCCTGCGCAGGCTGGGATACCTCTTCGCGCTGAGCGGCGTCTTCAACGCCGCCTGGCTGTTCTGCTGGCACTACAATGCCTTCGGCCTGAGCGTGCTGGTCATGCTGACCCTGCTGGGCCTGCTGATCGCCAGCTACCTGCGTCTCAATGTGGGACTCACCCCCGTGGGCGCCACCGAAGGCTGGAGCGTGGACGTGCCCTTCAGCGTGTACCTCGGCTGGATCAGCGTCGCCACCATCGCCAACATCACCGACTGGCTGTACTTCGTCGGCTGGGGCGGGCTGGGGATTGCGCCGCAGGTTTGGGCGGTGATCCTGCTGGTCGTTGCGTCCGCTGTGGGGTTGGGGATGGCGCTCACCCGTCGAGACAGCGGCTACCTGCTGGTCTTCGTCTGGTCCTTCGCGGGGATCGCCGTCAAACAGGCCTCCACGCCGCTGGTGGCCAATTCCGCGTGGACGGCGGCGCTGGTCGCTCTGGGGCTGGCGGTCTTCGCCTTCCTGCAGCGCAGACGATTCAAGTCATAATACAATCGAGGCATGCAGATCACCAAATCCTTTACCCCCAGGGATTCAGCCGACTGGCGCAAATGGCTGGAGCGGAACCACGACCGCGAGCAGGAGGTCTGGCTGGTGTACTTTAAGCCCGCCAGCGGGCGGACCGGCATCGACTATGAGACCTCGGTCGAGGAGGCGCTGTGCTTCGGCTGGATCGACAGCATCATCCAGAAGATCGACGACGAGAAGTACGCCCGCAAGTTCAACCCGCGCCGCGCCGACAGCCAGTGGTCCGAGTCGAATAAGCGCCGCGTGGCCAAACTCGTCCGCGAGGGCCGCATGACCGAGGCGGGGTTGGCCAAGATCCCCTTCGACGTGAACGCCCTTGACCCGGACCAGCCCAAGGTCCAGCGCCCGCCCGTGGAGATGCCCGCGCATGTCGAGCAGGCGCTCCAGGCGAATCCGCAGGTATGGGCCGCCTTCCAGAAACTTCCGCCCTCGCATAAGCGCAGTTACATCCAATGGCTGGCAGATGCCAAAAAGCCCGAGACCCTCGAAAAGCGCCTGAAGCGTATGGCTGAAGAAGTGCTGGCGGGCAGGCCATTGGGAATGCACTAGCCGCATTGAATTTCCCGCTGGAACGCAGTACGATGAGGTCGGAGGGTTCCATGCCCACCGACCTCAAAATTACCACCGCCATGTTATATCAGGGCGCGCTCCTGTTCGCCCTGCTGGACGCCGTCTGCGTGCCGCTGCTACTCTGGCGCGTGCGGCGCGAGACCTTCGCCCGCCTGAAATGGGAACTGACCCTGTCCGCCGCCCTGGTCTGGCTCGGGATCTGGAGCTGGGCCATCGGCAACTTCTGGGAGACGGTGTACGTGTACGTCTTCCCTGCCTGGGCGCGGATCGGGGTCCCGCCGCTGGCCTTCGGCATCGCAGGCCTGGTCGCACTCGGCTTGTGGGCGGCGGCCATGCGCTTCCGTGGACAACCCGCGCCCGTCTATTTCCTGTGCGGCGCGGCGCTCGGGAGCCTGTCCCATGCCTGGGCCCTCACGCGCGGCCTGATGACCAAACCGCCCATGCTGCAAGGGGCTTCTCCACTGGGTGCGCTGGTCCTTGCCTTCTTTGAGTATCTGTTTTACTGGTGCGTCATCCTCACCCTTGCGGCCGCCCTCAACTGGATTCGCGCGACTCTTTTCAAACGCCCCACAATTTCTGCATAGATCGGGAACTTCCACCTGGCAGGCTTCTTATCCAGAATCGAAAGGACGGGCGTATGCCCGTCCTTTCTTCGTTCACAATCCATCAGGAGAAGTTTATTGAGGCGGGAGGAGCACCGCGTCAATCACATGGATGACACCGTTGGAGGCCTCGATATCGGTGATGATGACCTGAACAGTGTCGTTCAGGAAGACCTTGCCATCCTTGACGGTGATCTTGATGTCCTTGCCCAGCACGGTCTTGGCGCTGGTCAGGTTGACCACATCCGCGGCCATGACCTTGCCTGAGACTACGTGATAGAGCAGGATGTCGGTCAACTTCTGCTTGTTCTCGGGCTTGAGCAGGTCGTCGAGCGTGCCAGCCGGGAGCTTGGCAAAGGCGTCATCGGTGGGGGCGAAGACCGTGAAGGGACCTTCTCCCTTGAGGGTCTCCACCAAGCCCGCCGCCTGGACAGCGGCCACCAGGGTCTTGAAGCGGCCGTCCGCGATGGCGGTGTCCACGATGTCTTTCTTCTCCATCGCGGCATCATCCGCCGGGGGCAGGAGCACGGTGTCGATGACGTGGATCACGCCGTTCGATGTCTCGATGTCGGTGATGATGACCTTGGCATCGTTGATGTAGACGTTACCCATGTCGACCTTGATGGTCACGTCCTTGCCCAGCACAGTCTTGGCGCTGGTCAGGTTGGCCACGTCCGCAGCCATGACCTTGCCTTCCACCACGTGGTAGAGCAGGATGTCGGTCAGCTTCTGCTTGTTCTCGGGCTTGAGCAGGTCGTCCAGGGTCCCGGCGGGGAGCTTGGCGAAGGCGTCATCGGTGGGGGCGAAGACCGTGAAGGGACCCGGGCCTTTGAGGGTGTCCACCAGGCCCGCCGCCTGGACAGCAGCCACCAGGGTCTTGAAGCGGCCGTCCGCGATGGCAGTGTCCACGATATCCTTCGGCATCGGGGTGGCGGTGGGGGGAACCGGCGTGGGCGGAGCCTTGGTGGGCTCGGGCGCAGGTGTGGGAGCGGGGGCACAGGCCGCCAGGGCGAAAGCGGCGATCAGCACCAGCGAAAGAAGGGACGAAATACGTTTCATGTTTCTTTTCTCCATTTCTAAAGTTTGTCTATTTACTGCACATATTTTGCACAGATATTGTCCGTATTATACGGGGCGTCGAGCATTTGTCAATGCATCTAGATAAATCCTCATCAAACTCTTAGATTCGCTCCCACCGAACAAATACACCCCGGGGTGACCCGGGGTGCGAGGCTGTTCGAGGCAGGTTACGGCAGGTTGAAGGTCCGCACCAGGAAGACCGCCATTTGCGCACGGCTGACGGGGGCAGTCGGACAATAGTAGCCGTTACCACATCCGCCCGTGATGCCTTCGGTCGCCAGTTGCTCGATCCACTTGTCGGCCCAGTAACCCAGCGGCACATCACCGAACATGCTGCCCGTCGCGGTGGGCGGAACGTACGAACTGCCGTGCTTGGCACGCAGGAGGAAGACCGCCATCTGGTCACGAGTCACCACGGCCTCGGGACAGTAGTTGCCATTGCCGCACCCGCCCGTGATGCCTTCGGCCGACAGTTGCTCGATCCACGCACCCGCCCAATAGCCTGCGGGAACGTCGCCGAACAGGGTCCCCGTCGCGACGGGCGGCGTATAGGCTGAGCCGTGCTCCCCGCGCAGCAGGAAGACTGCCATCTGCGCACGCGTGACGTAGACCTCGGGACAATACATCATTGGACTAATGGAACATCCACCCGTGATACCTGCGTTATATAACCGCTCAATAAAGGTATTTGCCCAATAGTCTAATGGCACATCGGCAAAAATTGTCGTGCTACACGCTTGTGTATATCCATGTACCCACCCAGCATGCACAGATTCGCCGTTAGTATTATAAGCACTCACTTCATAATAGGCTTCGCTCCCACAAGTTAATGTGGTATCTGTAAATGAAGTAACGTTTGCACCTACCGAGTCAAAATACACAAATGATGAGATCCAATCCCATTTGTAAATTTTGTAACCTGTTTCGTTATTTACGTCGTCCCAAGCGATAGTGATGTTAGTTTGAGTCGAGCCATCTATCCTGAAATTTGAGGGTGTATTTGGAGCGGAATTGCTGCCCGCGACTACGCCAATCGTCTGAGGAATATCGCGAGATGAACTTACATAAGCATTAGCACCACACCGTAACTGCGTGGAGCCGCCACCATCGAACATGATGACTTTGTCTGCCCCAAAATTTCGTAAAACGGTGGAAGCATCCGTTTGGCGAGCATAGCTTGAATTGAAAATAAGCACTGTGTCATAGAGGCTGTCTCCGTTTGTATCATCAATCCCAATAAAAGTACGTCCAATATAACTGCTTGCGCTTTTGTTTGCGTTTTCCGAGAGCCCGCCAAGAATGTTAGGGGCGCTTGATCCATACAGATTATCTTTGGTCAATGGGCGAATATCTGCACGGTCTCCCCACAATTCCAACATCATAACCGCGCCAGACGGGTCGGACGATCCAGAATACCCGTCACTGACCATAACACCATTTTGCTTAAGGGCAAAAGCAAGCGGGGTGGGGTTATACTGGGGGCCAGAAAAAAAAGCTCCATTTGTGATACAAAATGCCCCGGATGTTGATGAGTTGAATTTGTTCCACGCCGTTGCCAGGGATGTGCTCGTGAATGTAGGATTATTTCCTCCAAAGGGCCCTCCCCCGGTCCCCGGGCTTGCCATGTTGCCCGTCATCAATTTTATAGAGGCGCCCTGGTTCAGGTCAACCACTTGCACATAATCAGGTTGTCCACCAGCGTAGTCTTTCTTGTATAAAGCCACCCCAATTCCACTCAGAATTTGACCAAAACCTGACGGAACCGTACCGCCTCGGTTATCCCAAAGAGTCTGCCATTTATTGGTTATGCTGGTCGCGTATGACTCGCTCCCCACCCATAATTTAATGGAGTCGTGAAGCGACTGCCAATCGAAGGAAATTTGCGAAAGCATGTCCCTGATTGGCTTATAGTATGAACCACTACCACTGTACAAAAGAGTTCTTGCGGTTGCCAATTCCCCGCAGTATTTACTGGAGTAATTTCGCACATTGGCGCTATTGAATATGGTCTCGGTACAGCCAGTTCCTGCTGGAAACCATTCAACATGATAAGTGGTTGCAAGAGGATTCCAACAAGCCGTTGTGTTTTCGTAGGGCTGCCATGCTGCAAAAGCATCTAGCCCAAATTGAGACACAGGGATTCCCATCAGGTTGAGCACCTCTGTAAAAAAGGACCCATCTTGATTGTATCCGTATGCATCGGAAGAACAATCAGCGCCATAGAGAATCTGAACTTCATCAGTGGGAGCAAGTGTGCTCCTTATTAGAGGTGTTGGCGTTTCGGATGGCGAATTCAGTGCTTTGACAGATGGTAAATTCTCTCCACCAAAGGCGGAAAGGAGTACCCCCAGCAACATTGTCACATACAAAGCCTTACGAGTTGACGTAATTTTGTTTTTAGTTTGCATTCCATTATCCCGATGTCTTCAATGATTTGTCTGATTGTTGGTTCTTCGCCAATGTACAGACGAACGTTGTTCAAATCAAGTAACTTTTATCACCTAATGTACATAATAAATTTCACTTACAGAAAATCAGCTTTGCCAGCCATATGTTTCCGTCAATGCATCTTCTTCCACATCTATCCAGCAAAAAAGGCGCTCCTAAAATTCAGGAGCGCCTTTGATCTCAAGCCATTTGCTTTATGGCGGGTAGAACATCCGCACCAGGAAGACCGCCATCTGCACGCGGCTGACGGGGGATGAGCAGGCAGTGGTTTCGAAAAAGGAGCCCCGCCGTCATCACCCCTGACCGGCTTTGCGCTGCGACACCTCGGCGCGTGCAAACTCGATCAGGGTCTGCACGGTGCGGCGCGCGCGGGGGGTACGGTGCCAGCCTGCCAGTCCCATCCTTTGGGTGAAGATCTGGCCGATGGAGTTGGGGTCCTGCCTGGCCAGTTGCGTGAGAGAGGTAAATCCCAACTCCTCCAGGCGGGTCACCATCATCGGCCCCACTCCCACCAGGTTCAACATGCGTTTGCGGTCACGTTCAGGGAATCCCATGGCGAAATCTCCTTGCAGCTTTATGGATTATTTTTGTATGATCTGTCTTTTCAGAAACTCGAACTTGTAGTATCGTCAGCGGAACTTTGTCGCAGGGAAAGCGACTCGTCCTCGGTTTGGGGAATCTCCACGATGGGCGGACCTTCATCCTGCGCGGCTTTGACCTCGCGTACCGACTTGCGCCGCCGTTGAACGTTTGCCGACCTTTTCCCTGCGGACGGAGCATCCATTCGCTCCTCCGTCCAGATGACTTCGACGGAAACGATCTGAATGGTGGTGACCTGGCGGTGAACAAGTCTTGGCATCTCGGGTTACCTCTGATGCCAAACTGTATCAAAAAGAGCCTTGAAAAAGTTGACATTTCTTGACAATGGTTGACAACGGGACCCCCGTTCTTTCGCCAAAGGATAGATCATGCCCGCCAGTCTCGCCATCCACGATTTCGGCAGCCAGCTCAAATATCTGCGCAAGCGCGCCCACCTCACCCAGCGTGACCTGGCGCAGGCCGTCGGCTATACCGAGGCGCATATTTGCCGCCTTGAAAAGAACGAACGCCTGCCCGACTTGACCACGGTTGCGGCGCTCTTCATTCCCGCCCTCGACCTGCGGGACAACCCCGAAGCCATGGAACGCCTGCTGCAACTGGCGGCCGAGGCGCACGGCGGGCGCAGGCTGGCCAAAGTCAAACTCACTCAGGTGACCATCGAACATCTCGACGAGCAGGACCTGGGCGCGCTGGAGGAAGTCCCCGCGCCGCCCGCCCAGCAAGTGGACCGCGCCGCCCTGCTGGCGCGCATCCGCGCGGCGCTGGCCCGGGAACGCGCCCTGGCGTTGTGCGGCATGGCGGGCGCAGGCAAGACCTCGCTGGCCGCCGCCGTCACCCGCGAATACCGGGGGCCCGTCTTCTGGCACACGCTGACCGCCGAGGTCAACACCGGCGCCGAAGCCATCCTGCGTCAACTGGCGCTCTTCCTCTTCGCGAACGGACAGTCCCAACTCAAGCCGTTGATCGAACGGCGCGGCGAAGCCGCCCCGATCGCGCTCGACCAGCAACTGGCGCAGATCCGCGCCGCGCTGGGACAATGCCCCGCCCTGTTATGCTTCGAGGATGCCCACCTGCTGGCAGGCGACGAGACCAGCCTGTCGCTGCTGCGGCAGTTGAGCGGGCTGCCCACCGTCAGCCTGTTGCTGACCAGCCGTCAGGGCGGACTCCTGCCCATCGCCCAGATCAACGTCGGAGGGCTGGAACCCGCCGAGGCGCGCGACCTGGTCCACCGCCTGGGCCTGGTCCTCGACGAGGGGCGGCTGGAGCGGCTGCTGGTCCGCACCGACCGCAACCCCATGCTGCTGCGATTGGCGGCGGGTCAATTGGTCGAATCCCAACTGGACGCCGATACTTTCATCGAACACCTGGAGACCCACCCACAGGTCGCATCCTACCTGCTCGACGCGCTGCTTCGAGACCTCTCCCCCGCCGCCGAATGGCTGGCTTCGCTGCTCTCGGTCTTCCGCCACCCGCTCGACCTGTACGACGAGCTGCTGGTCGAACTGGCGCAAAAACATGAACCGACCGTACGCTTCGAGTCGGCCCTGACCGAAATGCGCCTGCGCCACCTGATGGACAACCCGCGCCACGCTTCGCTGCACCCGCTCGTGCAGGATTACCTGTACACCACGCTCGGCACCGACACCGCCCGCAGGAAGCGCACACACCGCCTGGCCGCGGAATGGTCCGAGGCGGATGGCAACATCGTGGAGGCGGCCCATCACTGGACGCGCGCCGCCGACCTGGAGCAGGCTGCCGAGGTGTTGGGCGACCGTAGCGAGGAGTTGTTCAATCGGGGGCAGGCCAGCGCCGCTGTCCAGGTGGTGGATGAGGCCCTCGAGCGAGCCGTCCGCAAACGCGGCGACACCTCGGCCCTGCGCCGCCGCCTGCTCACTGCCCGTGGCGACTTGCTGCGCGGCACCTTCCGCGCCGCCGACGCCGAAGCCAGTTACCGCGAGGCGCTCTCCCTGGCGCAGAACCTGCCCGCCGTACGCGCGCAGATCGTCCGCAATCTGGTGCAGGTCCTGCTCCAGCGCGGACGGTCCGCCGAGGCGCTGCCGCTCTGCCAATCGGCCATGGCAGGCCTGGGTGAAGCAGATATCCTCCTGCGCGCGCGGCTGGCGTCCATCCAGTGCCGCGTCCACCTGGTGCTCTCACAATTTGACGACGCCGAGCGCACCGCCAACCTGGCCATCGACCTGGCCAGGCAATTTGCCGAAGCCCTGCCGCAAGCCGCCAACGACGTATGGGCGCGCGCCGAACGCACCCTCGGCTGGATCAACTACACCCGTCATCCCGAAGGAACCGAGTCCCTCGCGCATTACCGCCGCGCCCTCGAATGCGCCCGCGCCGCGGGCCTGCGCGTGATCGAATGCGCCATCCTCTCGAACACGGCCACCGCGTTGATGGAGCGCGGCGAGTCGCAGGGCGCGCTGCAAACCTACGAAGAGGCGCTGCACGGCTACGAATCCCTGGGCGACATGTACGGCGTGGCGGGTGTGCTGCACAACCTGGGCGTGTTGCACGGCATCCGGGAAGAATTCGACGCCGCCCTGCAACGCTTCGAGCGGGCCAGCGACATCGAACGGCGCATCGGCGACCGCGAAGGCCTGCTCAGCTCGGAGGGCGCGCGTGCGTCCATGCTGATCAGCCTGAACCGACTGGCCGAAGCCCGCGCCGTCCTCGATAAGGCCCTGACCGTGGGAGAAAACTCCACCGATACCTGGGCCTTTGGCACGGCCCTGTGCCTGCTGACCGAGGTCCAGGTGGCGCAAGGCGAACCCGCCGCCGCGCACGCCACCGTCCAGCGCGCCCTGTCCATGCCAGGCATTGCCGACAATGCCCGCATCTACGCCTGGGCCCAAAGCGACCTGGCGCTCGTGCAGATCAGCGCGGGTCAGTTCGACGAAGCCCGCGCAACCGTGGCAGGCGACCCGCCCGCCGACCTGGGCTTCGAGTTGACCATCCGCTGGCGGCAGGTGCAAAGCGCCGCTGCCCTAGCCTGTGGCGATGTGGAAACCTCGCGGCAGATCGCACAAGCCGTGGTCAAATCTGCAAAGGAAAAGGGATTGAATCAACTCGAACAGGTCGCGCAGGCCCTGCTCGACCAACCCGAGCGTCCACCCCGCGACCTGCCCCGCCTCATTTTGGTTGGACCCGAAGCCTGATCCCGTTTCGATGGGCATTCCGAATCAAAGAGACAGCCGCCATGGGGCGGCTGTCTCTTTTTGATGCTTACTTACTCACACTCTTTATGGGAGCGGGAGTTGGAAGGTACGGACGAGGAAGACAGCCAT
>CAZGFR010000117.1:0-10087 GCA_964524485.1 uncultured Anaerolineaceae bacterium
GGGACTCGTTTGAAATATGACAGTCAATGGTCATTGTTGAAAGAGAATAAAAAACAGTCAATTTCAGCAGTTTCGTATTCACTTGGAGATCTGGCTGCAAGTGCTTGGCAAAGTACACTTGATGGTGAATCTCTTCAGCTCTTTAAGACTCTTAAGGACATTCGACGAAAGACTTTGAAAGAGCGATTAACCTATACCAAATAAAACTCCAACGGAAAGGTGGTGCGGAACATCATTCCGCACCACCTTTTTTATACATGAAAGCCGTTGTTTTATTTTTCCAACAAGCCCAACACCACGGGCAGCAACTGCTTTTTCCGCGAGACCACGCCCGCCGCGTCGCGGGTGCCGTCGGGCAGGGGCGGATAGGGCAGGTCATCGAGGATGGGCGTGGCGTTGGACGAGACCAGCAGGCGGCTGGTGCCGCGCACCACGTCGGTGATGAGCAGCATGGCAAAGTCGAGGCCGCGCTTGTCCTTGAGGTCGTCGAGGGCGGAGCGCAGGGAGGCCAGGTGTTCGGCGATCTGCACCAGGTCGGTGACCTCGGCCTGGGCCACGGCAAATTTGAACCCGCCCGCCTCGAAGGGTTTGATGTCGGTGCTGACGACTTCCTTCGGCTCGCGGTTGGAGAGGCCCGCGCCCGCCGAGAGCACGGCTTTCCCATAGGACTCGATGGTCTCGCCCTTGAGCGGACTCCCGCCCACAAAGGCCCAGCGCGAAAGGCGCTCGGCGGCGGCCTTGTCGCGCGCCGTGGTGGTGGGCGAGGTCAGGATCAGGGTGTCGGCCAGCAAGCCAGCCAGCAGGGTGCCCGCCAGCGCGGGCGGCATGGACAGCCCCGCCTCGGCGGTTTGCTCCGAGACCAGGGTGGAGGTCGAGCCGACGATATCCACGGTGAAGCGGATGGGGGTGTGCGTGTGCGGGTTGCCGAGGCGGTGATGGTCGAGGATCTCGAGCAGTTCGGCCTCTTCGAGCGCGGCGATGGCCTGGCGCGGCTCGTTGTGGTCCACCAGGATGATCTTGAGGCGCGGGGGATTGAGCACGTCGCGCTGGCGGGCGATGCCGAGGTATTGCCCGTTCTCGTCCACCACCCAGTATTCGTTATGCTCGTCGCGCAGGATGCGGTTGAGCGTATCGCGGATGTGGGCGTTGGCCGCGTATTTTGCGACGGTGGTGTCAGCGGCGTCGGCGCACGGCACGGCCATCATCTCACGCACGGTGGCGTTGCCAGGCCGCGGACCGAGCACCTCGGTGAAATACTTGAACAAGCTCAAGCCGTTGATCAGACCAAAGGGCTTGCCGTCCTCGCCGACCACGGGGGCGACCCCGCCCGTGCGCGAGGCCAGCGTCCAGGCCAGGCCCAACTGTGAGTCGGGGCGGATGGTGTCGAGGCGGTGCATGACCGATTCGAAACGGGGCGAGGCATCCGTCAGCAGGGTGGGCGGCTCCAGGCCGAGGGTCTTGAGCACCCAGGCGGTCTGGGCATTGAGCGCGCCCGCGCGCGCAGCCACGGTATTGGCGCCGTCGCGTTCGCGCAGCAGCCAGGCGTAGCCCATCGCCGCAGCCACGGTGTCGGTATCGGGGTTGATGTGCCCTACTACAAAGATTTGATCGCTCATGCCAGTCTCCAGCCAGTCGGGGTTTGGGGCAATTATATCTCGCCCTTCTCCGCCAGCCTGAGGAAAATATCCACCACGTGCGGGTCGAATAGTTTGCCCGCCTGCTCCTCAAGATAGGCCAGCGCTTTTTCGCGCGACCAGCCGCGGTTGTAGGACCGCTCGGACTGCACGGCGTCCCAGACATCCACCACAGCGAAGACGCGCGCCGCCAGCGGGATGGCGCGTCCCTTCAAGCCGCGCGGATAGCCCGACCCGTCCCAGCGCTCATGGTGACAGTAGGGGATATCCAACGCCTTGTGCAGGAAGGGAACGGGACTGAGGAGTTGATAGGCCGTCTCGGGATGTTTCAACACGATGGCCCGCTCCTCCTCAGTCAGCGGACCTGGCTTGCTCAGGATGCTATCGGGGATGCCCATCTTGCCGATGTCGTGCAGCAGCGCGCCGCGGTGGATATGCAGAATCTCGTCCTCGGAGATGCCGAGCGCGCGCGCCACCTTTAGGGTGGTTTCCGTTACACGGCGGGAATGCCCCTCGGTTTCCTTGTCCCGCAGTTCGAGGGCGCGCGCCCAGCCCTCAAGGGTGGTCTCGTAGGCCTCGGCCAGTTCGCGGGTGCGGATGTCCACGCGTTCTTCCAATACCTGGTTGAGCCTGCGCAAGTCGCTTTCCAGCGCCTTCATGGCGGTGATATCGTGACAGAAGTACACGCGGCCTGTCAGCAGGCGGTCCTCCCCGAACAACGGCCAGACCGTCAGCTCGTAGTGCACCAGTTTGTTCTCCACGGGAAAGATCGCCTCGGTGCGCGCGTAGGTCACATCGGTGTACATCTTGATTGGGATGGGGAATTCGGCGAAAACGACCTTGGCCGACTGCCCGATGACCTGTTCGGCCTCCATGCCCAACAGGTCGAGCATGGCGCGGTTGACGTCCACGATGGTGGTGGCGCGGTCGAGGATGACCACAGGGTCCACCATCTCTTCGAAGACGCGGTCCCGTCCAACGGGAACCACCTGAAAGATTCGGAAGCGGAACAGCCCCCAGGCGATGACCAGGCTCCCGATCCCGATGGTCAGCGGGGCGGGGTCGCGTTGGGGGATGAGGCGGACGCTGAGGATGGGCAGAATGGTCCCAATGACAGGAACAAGGAAGCCCAGGATGATGGCGACGATCTGGGCGCGGTACAGGTTATGCGGTCGGAAGAAGCGCTGGGCAACAATGAAGAGCGCGGTCAGGATCACCCCGTAACTGTAAGCCGCGTAGAAATAGACAAAGGCGGTGAACTCGTACTTCAGTTCCGCGAACGGTCCCGTCACAATCAATTCGGGCCTGACGTAGATCCAGTGAAAAAGCGGATCGGCCAGCAGCGCGAGCAGCAACAAGACGGGTACCACCAGCGAAAGGGCGAAGAACAACCTGGGGCGTTTCAGTTTGAATTCGGTATATTGCACGGCAAATACGGGAAAAGCCACCAGCGACACGGCGCCCGCCAGCCATTGCGCCGCATCCCAAAAGATCTTGCACCCCAGGTTGAAATTGACCATTTCCAGAATAAAACCGAAGACCCAGAGGGTCTGTCCGCCCACATACCAGAAAAAGGCCCTGGCTCCCAATGCGCGGCGCTGCACGTAGGTATAGATCAAGACTCCCATGGATAAGGCCAGAGAGCCCAGATAGGGCAACAGGTAGATCAATTGAGCAGGGGTCATACGGCGGGGTAAACGAAGACTTCCGAAGTGTAATCCACTTCGGAAGTCTTTCAGTTATTGTTTTTGTAAGTTACCGGGTGGCTTTGAGCGCCTTCCAGACCTTCTCGGGTGTTACGGGATTCTCGTCGATGTTGACGCCGACCGCATCGAGCACGGCATTGCCCACGGCGGGCGCGACGCCGTCCATGGGGATCTCGGCCACGGCCTTGACGCCGAACGGGTGACTCGGCTCGAAGGTCTCGACGAAGATGGTCTCCAGTTCGGGCATCTCATCCGCGCGGAAGATGTGATAGCGGTCGAAGTCACGTTCGAGCGCCTGACCCTTTTCGTCGTAGCGCATCTCTTCGCAGACGGCGTAGCCGAGGGCCTGCGCCATGCCGCCTTCGATCTGGCCCGACGCGGTGAGCGGGTTGACGATCACGCCCGAGTCGACGGCCATGACCAGTTTGTCGACCGTGACCTGGCCTGTTTCCGTGTCGACGGTCACTTCGGCGAACTGTGCGCCGAAGGGCGGCGGCGAGACGGGCGAGACGTAGGAGGCCACGCCCATGATCTGCTCCTGGTTGTTCTTATGCAGCGAATCGAGCGCGATCTCGGCCATCGTCACCGAGCGTCCGTCGGGGGCGTACGCCTTGCGGTCGGCCAGGCGGATGTTGGCGGCCTCGGATTCAGGCAGGCCCAGCATCATCGTGGCGCGGATGCGGATGCGCTCCGCGGCGGCCTGCGCGGCCTTGGTGGCGGCTGTGCCTGAGATGTAGGTGGTGGACGAGGCGTAGGCGCCCACGTCGAAGGGGGTGAAGTCGGTGTCGGACGAGTAGCAGATCACGTCCTCGACGGGCACGCCCAGCACCTCGGCGGCCATCTGCGCGAGGACGGTGTCGGAACCCGTCCCCAGGTCCGTGGCGCCGACCAGCAGGTTGAAGGAGCCGTCGTCGTTGAGTTTGATCGACGCGCCGCCCATGTCGAGGTAGGGGATGGCCGTGCCTTGCATGACCAACGCCACGCCGATGCCCTTGCGTTTGTTGTGGGGCAAATTGGCAGTTTGCCATTGCTTGTTCCCATACTTGTCGTCCCAGCCGATGGCAGCCTTGCCCTGCGCCACGCATTGTTCCAGGCCCACGGTGTGGATGATCTCGGGGCGCGGCTCGCGGCCCTCGTTCCAGGCGGTGGAGAAGGGATGGTATTCGCCAGGGTGCAGGGCATTCTTTAGGCGGAACTCAATCGGGTCGAAGCCCATCTCGCGGGCGATCTTTTCGAGATGACGGTCGAGCGGCCAATAACCTTGCGGCACGCCATATCCACGGAACGCGCCCGCGGGCGGCGTGTTGGTGTAGACCACGTCCGCGTAGAAGCGGATGTTGGGCGACTTGCGATATTCGCCGTCGCCGACATAGAGCGCCATCGACTTGTGGCCCGTGTTGCCTGTGACGGTCAACGCATGGCAGCCGTACGCGCCCGTATCGGACAGGGCGTACATCGAGTTGGCGGTGATGGTGCCGTCCTTCTTGACGCCCGTCTTCATCTTGACGCGCATCGGATGGCGCGAACGCGAAGCGATGAATTCCTCCTCGCGGGTGTATTCGTAGAGGACGGGCCGTTTGGTGGCGATGGTCAAATGCGCAGCCACGTCTTCCATCAGCACTTCCTGCTTGCCGCCAAAACCGCCGCCGATGCGCGGCTTGACCACGCGGATGCGCTTGACGGGCAGCCCCAGCACGGGCGCCAGCATGCGGCGCACGTGGAACGGCACCTGCGTGGAGGTGCGGATGACCAGGCGGTCGTCCTCGTCCCAGTAGGTGACCACGACGTGCGGCTCGATGTGCGCCTGCTGCACCTTGGGCACCAGGTACTCGGCCTCGAAGATGCGGTCGGCTTCGGCAAAGCCTTTTTCCACGTCGCCGATGTCGATGCGGATCTCGGCGGCCAGGTTCTTCTCGGGGTTGGAATCGGCGAAGTTGACGTACTCGGGCTCGTCATGGATGCGGATCGCGCCAGGCTGCATCGACTCGCGCGAGTCCAGAATGGCGGGCAGGATCTCGTACTCGACCTCGATCAGGCTGAGGGCTTTTTCCGCGATCTCGGGCGTCTCCGCTGCGACGAAGGCCACGCGGTCGCCGACGAAGCGCACCCTGTGGTCGAGCGAGAACATGTCCAGCGGCCCAGGGATCGGGTCGGACTGTCCCGCGGTGGAATAGACCACGCGCGGCAGGTCCTTCCAAGTCAGCACGGCGGCCACGCCTTCAAGCGCGCGCGCCTTGCTCACATCGATATTCTTGATCTCGGCGTGCGCGTGCGGCGAGTGCAGCACCTTGGCATGCAGCAGGCCGCGTTTCTCGAAGTCCGCGGCGAAGGCGGGCTTACCCTGCACCAGTTTGACGGCATCCACTTTGATCTCGGGCTTGCCGACCGTCTGCCAGGTGCGCGTCTCGGGGGCGACCACCACCTTGGGGCGGGTCTGCACCCCCGTCATCGAGGGCGAGTCGTCCGCGGGTGATTCGGGCTGGGGCGCGCCGAAGTCCCAATGAATGGCATCGCCTTCCAGCGGCATTTCCCCGCGCATCTCCGCCGCCGCCTTCAACACCGCCTGGACGGGTTTGACGTAACCCGTGCAGCGGCACAACACACCTGCAATGGCCTCGCGCACTTCCGCTTCGCTGGGGTTGGGATTCTTCTCCAGCAGGGTCTTGGCCGCCAGGATCTGCGCGGGCGTGCAGTATCCGCACTGGATGGCGCCCGTTTCGACAAAAGCCCGTTGCAGCGGATGCAGGCCATCGGTCAGTTTCCAGCCTTGTTCGGGATGTTCGCCCAACGCCTCGATGGTGGCGACCTTGTGACCCTCGGCCTGGGCGGCGAGCAGCGAGCCCGCATTGACGGGACGCCCGTCCAGCAGGACCGTGTCCGAGCCCGAGAGGCCGTCTTCGTCTCCGAACTTGACGCCGTGAAATCCCAGCCCACGCAAAACGGCGAGCAGGGTGGCAGCGGGTGCTGTTTCATAGGGGTAGTCCGTGCCGTTGATGTGCAGGGTGATCTTCATGGGAACTCCTTGGATTGAAATCGGACGCTACCGCCCGACCTTATTTTTACGGATGGTCTGCCGCAAGGCATCGATCGTTCGTCGTTCACCGTTCTTGTCATTATACAGCCACAGGTCCCAACCGTTGGCAGGAGCGCCGTCGAGCAGGGAGCGCGCCACCATGTGGATGGACCCCGTCACTTTGCCGCAGCGGATGTGACCGTTCGCCAGCACCGTGGCGGATCTGCCGCCTTTGGCAAAATACAATTTCTGACCTGGGGTCAGCAATCCGCTTTCGACGAGCGCCCCAAACGGGACCCGCGCCTGCTTCCGCACCTCGACCTGGAGCGCGGCTTTGGGCGCTTCCGTCACCGCCGCGATGCGCTTCTGCGCGACTCGGATGTACTTCCTGTCGCGCTCGATGCCGATGAAATGACGGCCCAATTTCCTGGCCACCGCGCCCGTGGTCCCCGAGCCGAAGAACGGATCGAGCACCACGTCCCCAGGGTTGGACGAGGCCAGCAGCACGCGGTAGAGCAGGGACTCGGGCTTCTGCGTGGGGTGCGCCTTGACGCCGTTGGACTTGACCCGTTCCTTGCCCGTGGAGAGGGCCAGGTTCCAGTCCGAGCGCATTTGCAGGTCGTCGTTCAGCGCCTTCATGGCATGATGGTTGAAGGTGTACTTCGCGCCCTTTTTCTTCTGCGCCCAGAGCAGAGTCTCATGCGCGTTGGTGAATCTCACCCCGCGGAAATTGGGCATCGGGTTGGCCTTGACCCACACGATGTCGTTCAGAATCCAAAAGCCCAGGTCCTGCAGGATCGCGCCGACGCGATAGATGTTGTGATACGAGCCAATGACCCAGATGGTCCCCGTATCCTTGAGGACTCTATGACATGCGCGTAGCCACTTGAGAGTGAATTCATCATACTCATCGAAACTGCCGAACTTGTCCCAGCCATCGTCCACGGCGTCGACCTTGCTCAGGTTGGGACGGTACAGGTCGCGCTGCAATTGCAGGTTGTAGGGCGGGTCGGCGAACACCAAATCGACCGAGGCCTCGGGCAGGGTCGCGAGGACGTCGGTGCAGTCACCGTGCAGGATTTGGTCGAGGGGCAGGTTTGAGGTCAAAGTTTTTTAACCACGAAGGACACAAAGGTCACAAAGGAATGGATTCGTACCTCCTCCCCCAATCCTACTTTTCAGGATTGGGGGGAGGCAGGGAGGGGGTCACAATACCTTCTTCACTTCCAGGAATTGACCCTTCTCGGCATTGGCTTTTTGGATGGCCTCGGTCGAGCCGAGGACGACGACTTCGCCGTATTCGGCCACGCGCTGGAGCACGTCTGCGAATTGTTTGAAGTCCTGGGCGGTGGTGCCGAGCACTTCGTCGCGGGTGCGCTGACGGGCCTCGTCGGTGTAGTTGGTGAGGTGGCGCAGCATGGACTGGTAGCCCTTGGCATCGGGCAGCAGGTAGGCGTCGAAGTCGCCGATGGTGCCGATGATGGATTTGGTCAGTTCAGAGTCGCTCAGGTCGAGGTCGCGCAGGAATTTGACGGTGTTGTCGTAGTTGTCGAGCGTGGAGAGGATGTTCGGGTCGCGATAGGAGAGGTAATCGAAGGTGCCCGAGTTCTGTTCGAAGACGCTGAAGCCGCCGTAGGCGCCGCCCTGCACGCGGATCTTGTCCCACAGCCAGGTGGTGCCGAGGTAGTTGCGGATGACGTGGATCGAGCCGTCGGGTTCGTAGCCCTGGGCATAGAGGTTGGCGCCTTTGCCCACGTAGTTGACCTGCGCGGGGATGGTGAGTCCCTCGTTAACGGTGACAGGCTTTCGGTCCCAACGCTGGGGTATGAATGGGGCGGAGGGCAGCGCCTGGACGAAGTCCGCCACCTGGGGCTGAATCCGCTTCCAGTTGGCTTCATCCAGCGTGACGTTGACCAGCATGGCCGAGCGGTTGATGAGCACCTTGCGCAGGGCTTCGAGCTTGGCCAACACGCCCGCCCAATCCTTTTCCATCTGCTCGGCCAGGCCGCGCAGGAAGAAGAGCTGGTCGAGGCCGCCGATCTGCTCGCTGACCCAGGCCGCTTCGCTGAAGCGGGCGCTCAGGCGGCCATGCACCACGCCATGCCCGCCAGGGATAAGGCCCGCTTCGGTGCCCGCCTTTTCTTCGAGCACGATCTGCTTGAAGCGTTCGGGGTTGTCGAGTTGGGCGCTGAGCAACACATCCTTGAGGATGGCGAACAGTTCGGGCGTCTGCGAGACGACAGCCTTGCCGCGCAGCATGAACCACAGCACCGACTTGTCGCTCTCGCGCTCGGTGGTGGTGATGGTGGAGGACCACACGCCGCCCGTGCTGCGCCCGATGCGCTGGGTCAGCTTGACGAAGTCTTCGGTCGCGGTGCCAAGTTCGAGCAGGGCGCGGCCGAACAGGCCGACGTAGGGCAGCAGCTCTTGCGGAACGCTGTGCAGGTCGAAGCCCAGGTCGAGGTAGGCGATGCCGTTGGTGAACAGGTCGTGATAGAGCACCTGCGCGCCGCTCACCTGCGATATCTCGATGGGCACGGTCTTGACCTGCCTGTCGAGGTCGTTCAGCGAGAGCGACGGGATGCTGGCAAGCGCCTCGGGGGTGTCGGGCGTTTCCTGGTGGTGTTTGAGTGCGGCCAGGTCGGCCATCACTTTTTCGATGTCGGCCTGACTCATGGCAGCCCTGGTCTTGGCAAGGCGCTCCTGCTCGATCTCGTCGCGCTGCTTGTTGACGTTTGGGTCGGGCTCGAGCACCACGGTGGAGCGGTGCGGATTCTCCAGCAGATATTTCTGGATCAGGCCCTCGAAGTATTTCCCGCCGTTGGCGATGCGGGCCTTGACGGCGCTCAACGGCGCCTCGAAGGCCAGTTCGTCGAGCGGGTCGCGGTCGTAGATCCAGGCGGTCAGCGCGCCGAGCATGAGCGACAGTCCACGCGGGAAGCGGCCCGTGTTCTGCTCACGCAGGTGAAATTCGACCGTGTTGACCGAAGCCGCGATGGTATCGGCATCGATGCCCCGCGTGAGCCCCGTCAGCGTTTCGAGAATCAAGTCCTCCACTTTGGCGGTGTTCTCGGCCAGCACGCCCTTCATGCCGACCGAATACTTCATCTGGCGGAAGTCGCTGTCCATGCCGCCGCCCGTCAGGTCTTCGCCCAGGCCCGAGTCCATCAGGGCCTTGCGCAGCGGGGAGGCGGGCGTACCCGTCAGGATGTGGGACAGGATCGCCAGCCCGAGGCTGGTCTCGGATTCGGGGATCTCATCCAGCATCCAGTTGAGGTTGACGTAGCTCTTGGGGTCGTCGGTCTCGCCTGAGTCGTATTTGTGGACCTCGCGGCGCGGCGCACTGAAGCGCGGCTGGAGCGGAATCTCGGACTTGGGGTCCTGCTTGTCGAAATCCTTGAGCCAGTCTTCGAGGATGCGCAGGCGCTCCTCTTCGGGGTCGTCGCCGTAGAACCAGATGTAGGCGTTGGACGGGTGGTAATAGGTCTGGTGGAAGTGCTTGAACTCGGCGTAGGTCAGGTCGGGGATGACCAGCGGGTCGCCGCCCGAGTCGAGGCTGTAGAGCGTATCGGGGTAGATCGAGTGCTGGCTGTGTTCGTTGAGCAGACTGTCGGGCGAGGAGTAGTTGCCCTTCATTTCGTTGAAGACCACACCTTTAAAGGTGAGCGGCGCATCAGGCGATTCGATCTCGTAGTGCCAGCCTTCCTGCTGGAGCGTGCGCTCGGGGATGAGCG
>CAZGFR010000118.1:0-1238 GCA_964524485.1 uncultured Anaerolineaceae bacterium
ACATCTTGACTCGATCAGGCTAAATCTTGTCCCCTTTTTGACACACAAATCGATACACTATCAGCGTCAAAAAGGTGCTACATGAAAACAAAGGCCTTCCGAATTTTCGAGCAAATCTTTACTTACTCTCCCTTGGCAGGCATCATCGGCGCTTCGTTCCTGAAATTGACCACCTTCCAACAACAGATATTGATGCTTTTCCTAATTGTCTGGGCAAATGCCTTTTTTCTCTACAAGTCCTGGACAGCCCAATAAAACTTCTTGACACTTTCTTGACGCGCAGGGGGCAAATCTTGCGCCTAAATTGACACGCCCAACAATAGAATGTTGGGCGCTTTGATATTTTCTTGATGGCGCATTGATGTCCCCAGTTACCAACTCCACTTTGAAGATCCTCGTGGTCGACGATGAGCGCCCCATCCGACGCTTTCTGAGCGCGTCCCTTGGAAATCGCTATCAAGTTCTGGAAGCAGAGAATGGGAATCAAGCCATCCAGTTGGCGGCGCTGCATCATCCAGACGTGATCATCCTCGACCTGGGCTTGCCCGACATAGACGGTGCAGATGTGACCCGACACCTGCGCGAATGGAGTCAAGTGCCGATCATCGTGGTCTCGGTCCGTGACAGTGAGCAGGAAAAAGTTGCCGTCCTGGATGCAGGCGCCGACGATTACCTCACCAAGCCTTTCGGCATGAGCGAACTGCTGGCGCGCATCCGCGTGGCCCTGCGGCACTCCAACAAGGTGGAGGAGGAAACCGTCATTTTCCAAAACGACGACCTGTTCGTTGACTTTATCAAGCGCGAGGTGCGGGTCAATGGTCAAAACGTGACGCTCACCCCCACCGAGTACAACATTCTACGCACTCTTATCAACCACGCAGGCAGGGTACTTACCCACCAGCAATTGATCCGCGAGGTCTGGGGCGGTAGCTACGAAGCAGACTCTCACTTATTGCGTGTCAACGTCAGCAACCTGAGAAGAAAGATAGAAAGCGACCCGTTGCGGCCGCGACACATCATCACCGAGCCGGGCGTAGGCTATCGGCTCAAGGAAATCGAAAAAAGATCATGATAAACAATGCGGTTCCACATCTACGACAGGAACATGAAGCTCAAAAGATCCTGTTCGAAAGTCAACCCACCATCGTGCAGCGTTTTCTGGAAGGGCAGGCCCAATTCATCGCCGAGGCGTTGATCACCAAAACATCGCGGGTGCGATTCTCCCTGCCAGACCGTGT
>CAZGFR010000118.1:1338-10051 GCA_964524485.1 uncultured Anaerolineaceae bacterium
GTGGGAGATGCCGCGCCCGAATCGGCCATCACCCAGGCCAGCGACGCCATCGCCGAGGAAGGGGATGCCGACAACCGCGGCGAAGTGCAGACGCCCTTCGTGCCTGCCGCCCGTCAATTCTTCCTGCCACAATGGGTGGCCTTCGACCTGGATGGCAGGCTGTTGGTGGGTTCCGTTCAAGAGGCCGAATCACACGTCCAGTCGATGCAACGCTACGTGCTGATCCTGCATCGAGCGCTGGCCCTTGCCCCCTACATGACCGCCGATGAGGAATATCAGCACAAGCGCTACGGCATCCTCGGGCAGTTGATCAATCAGGGACGCGCCCTGGCTAACTTCAAGACAGCCGAGATCATTTCCACGATCAAGGCGCGGGCGGAACAACAGAGCCTGAACCGCGGCCTGACCGTCAGCCTGCCCTACTTCGACGATCAGACTCTCGCTCTCGATAACGCCAACCTGGAGATTATCCCCGCGGGACGCATCATGTTCGTTCCTGCGTTCGTCGTCCGTGCGGCCCGTAGTGAACAGGCCAAGGTCGCGCAGGATACACGCCTGAACGCCTCCACACGCAGACATTTCCTTGCACAACTGAAGAACCTCGAAGTCGCATTCGAGTCATAACTCAACGAGAAGGTATATATGTTCTTTTCCATCGCTCTTTTGATCGTTATCTTTTTTCTGGCGTTTAAGCTTGCCCCAGTGGAAAAGGAGGAACATGCCCACATCCATGGCGCGGGGCAGATCGGTCTGCTGGCGGCTCTGGCGCTCTTCGGCGTAGACTATTTCACTTCCTACTTCTATGCCACGGGCGAAATGATGAGCGCCCTGCACCCGTATGGCTTGCAACAATATGGATGGATCGCGGTACTGGTTATTGCGTTTGCAAATGCGGTGTTCGGATTTTTGTACATGTATTCGCTGGGAATCTTCAACGAAGGCGGGGGTTCTTATACTGCCTCCATGCGCTACCTCTCACCTGGTTTAAGTCTGGTCGTAGCGGTGGTGCTGCTTCAGGACTACATCTTCACCATCGTGGTGTCAAGCCTTTCGGGCGTGGACCAGTTGTTATCCATCATCAACGCATATCACATCGACTGGCTGATTCGGGTCGGACTCGGCATTCTACTGATGGGCGTCACCTGGTATCTGACCATCCGCGGACGCGGCGAGTCCTCGCGCGTGGTGTTCACCATGCTGGGCGTCTTCATTTTGATGACCATTGTTATGGCCATCGGCTTGGTCATGGCCAAGGCGCATGGTGTGCCTGCTGTGGTCTATCCAGAAGAGGTCCAACCCGCCTCCTTCTGGCAGGCGGCTTATCACATGCTGACCGCCTCCATGAAGGGCTTGGTGGCGCTCTCAGGTCTGGAAGCCATGTCCAATGGCATCCAATTCGTCATCAACGACGATGCGGGTCTCGTCAAATGGGGCAAGAAACACCTGCCTCGACTTCAAGGCCTGTGGCACTTCTACAGCGGCAAATCTGGCATTGGACGTCTGGTGCAGACCTCCTTCCTATTCTACGGAGGCATCACCACTTCCTTCCTGGCCTATTTCGCCTTCCACTTCAACGTCTTCGATGGGACACTGGGGCGTTCCCTGGTGGCAAACCTGGCTTTTATCGGCTTTGACCAGATTCCTGGCGGGGCGATCCTGTACTGGGCGTATCAGATTCTAGCTGTCGGCCTGCTGGCCGCCGCTTCGATGACTGCTTTCCAGGATTTGCAGGCCACCGAGTGGCGCGACGTGGCCATGGGCGAGATTCCCGAGGTCATCGTATATCGCGACCCGCGCGGAACCTTCACCCGCTCCGTGACCATTGCCTTCGTGGTAACCATCATCATCACCTTCTTGATTCGCGGCGAGACCTCAGCAGGCGTACCGTATTATGGAATCGGCGTATTCATGCCGATCATGGTCATGGGTTTTGCCATCCGTAAACATATTCTGGAGCATTTCACTGGCACGGCCCGCCGTTGGGGCAGCCTGGCCGCTGGGTTCGCGGGCACGCTCTCGGGCATTGTCTTCGTAGGACAGATCGTGGGCAAGTGGCAGGAGGGCGGCTGGGTGGTGCTGATCTCGTTCAGCGCCCTGGTGCTGATCTCCAACCTGGTGTTGATCTCCCCGATCGGTGCACGCGACCCCGTCACCATCCACCGCATTGTGCGTGACAAGGCGCGCGTACAGGGAGCTATGGCCTCCATCGTCGAGTGGCAGTCGCTGCGTATGCAGGAATATCGTTACTCGTTACGTAATCGTATTCTGCTGAGCATTGCAGATTTCTTTGAGCTGTTCGGTATCCGCCGCCCCGTTCAATATGATCCCAAACCCGTCGTAGCAGGCGACTACGACCACGCCCTGCACGTGGACCATCCCGAAGCGCCCTCGTTGCTGGAGCAATACATCCCCAAACCACAGCCAAAACTCGGCGGCGCTCCCAAGCAAACTGAGTCAAGCTCTGAAGAGATCAAATGAACCAAAAGGCTGTGCAGAACATCGCACAGCCTTGTCTTTTATAAGTTTGCTGCACCCTAAAAAGACATTTAGAATACAATGGAATAAGCCATGGAAACACGTCCCGATCCTGATGAACTCTTGAAGCACGTCGAAACCGAAGATACTGCGCGCGGCAGGCTGAAGATCTTCCTCGGCTATGTGGCGGGCGTGGGCAAGACCTACGCCATGCTCGAAGCCGCCCACCAGCGCAAGGAGCAGGGCTGGGACGTGGTCGTTGGGTATGTGGAAACCCACAGGCGGGCCGAGACCGAGGAACTGGTCGCGGATCTGGAGGTCCTGCCGCGCAAACAGGTCCAGTATCATAATGTGATCCTGCCCGAGATGGATGTGGACGCCATCCTGGCCCGCCGCCCAAGGCTGGTCCTGATCGATGAGTTCGCGCACACCAACGCCCCTGGCTCGCGACATACCAAACGCTTTCAGGACGTGGAAGAGATCCTTGACGCAGGCATCGATGTCTACACCACGCTCAACATTCAGCACCTCGAAAGTCTGAATGATGTCGTCGCTCAGGTGACAGGCGTCATCGTGCGCGAGACGATCCCCGATCGCGTCATCGACGAAGCCTCCGAGATCGAGGTCATCGACCTGCCGCCTGATGAGTTGCTCACGCGCCTGAAGGAGGGCAAGGTCTACATCCCCGAACAGGCCAGCCGCGCCCTCGATAAATTCTTCCGCAAGGGCAACCTGACCGCGCTGCGCGAGATGTCGCTGCGCCGCGCCGCCGAACGCGTGGACGACCAGATGCGTTCCTACATGCAAACGCGCGCCATTGCGGGTCCCTGGGCGGCGAGTGAGCGGCTGCTGGTGTGCATCAGCCCCAGCCCGCTGGCCGAGAAGTTGATCCGCACTACACGCAGGCTGGCCGACGAACTCAATGCCGAGTGGTTCGCGGTCTACGTGGAGGTCGCCTCCAGACCCGAGAACAATCCCGCCAACCGCGAACGCATCGGACAGACCCTGCAACTGGCCGAAGAATTGGGAGCCAAGTCCATCACCCTGGCGGGCCGCTCCATCCATGAGGCTGTGCTGGATTACGCACGCAAACACAACATCACCAAGGTGGTGATCGGGAAGCCGCTCAAACCGCGCTGGCAGGAGATCATCCAGGGTTCGGTGGTGGACCAACTGATCTACGCCAGCGGCGACATTGACGTGTACGTCATCAGCGCGCGCACCGACCTGACCAAACCCATCATCCCCACAGACTGGCAGCCGCATCGTCCCATTGGGCGATATCTGCTCAGCATCGGACTGGTGGCCTTATCCACCCTGTTGGGCTTCACCGTGCGCGGAACGTTGGAACCCGCCAACCTGGTGATGCTCTACCTGGCCTCAGTGGTCATCTCCGCCATCTTCCTTGGGCGCGGACCGTCGCTGCTGGCCGCCATCCTCGGCGTACTGGCCTTCGACTTCTTCCTGGTCCCGCCCTATCTGACGCTGGCCGTCAGCGATACGCAATATCTCATCACCTTTGCGGTGCTGCTGGTGGTCAGCCTGGTCATCAGCTCGCTCACCGCCCAGACGCGCGAACAGGCCGAAGCCGCCCTGAGGCGTGAGGCGCAGACCTCCTCGCTCTACAACCTTGGCCGCGACCTGACCTCCGCCACCGACCTACAGAATGTAGCCGAGATCATTATCTCGAATATCGCGCAGGCATTTGGCCGCGATGTGGTCATCTTCCTGCCCGAAAATGACTCGATCCATCCTTTCGCCAGCTCGCCCGATTATCACCCAGACGAAAATGAACTGGCCGTGGCAACCTGGACCTTCGAACATAACCAGCCTGCTGGGCGCGGCACCGACACCCTGCCTGCCGCCAGCATCCGTTGCCTGCCGCTGCGCACGTCCAATGGACTGGTGGGTGTGGTGGGAGTCCGCCCCAAGGAGGCGGGCAATTTCCTCACCCCCGAGCAGCGTCAGACCCTGACCGCCTTCTCGAATCAGGCGGCATTAGCCCTCGAACGCGCCAGCCTGGCCGAGCAAGCCCGTCGCGCCGAGTTATTGCAGGCCGCTGAAAAATTACAAACCGCCCTGCTCAACTCGATCTCGCACGACCTACGCACGCCGCTGGTCTCGATCACGGGCGCGCTGACCAGCCTCGACGAACAGGCCGACCAACTCGATGAGGAGAATCGCCGCAGCCTGGTGGTCACCGCCCGCGAAGAGGCTGAGCGCCTGAACCGTCTGGTGGGCAACCTGCTGTCGATGACTCGCATCGAGAGCGGCGCCATCAAATTGCACAGCGAACCTGGCGACATCGAGGATGTGATCGGCACGGCGCTCGAACAACTCGGCAAGCGCCTTGGCCGACACGACGTCAAGGTGGACATCCCCGCTGATTATCCGCTTGTGCCGATGGATTTCACGCTGATGGTGCAGGTGGTGGTCAACGTGCTGGAGAACGCCGTAAAATATTCAGCGGATGACTCGCTGATCGAGGTCTCCGCCCATCTGGCGGATGGCAAGTCCCGCCTCCAGATCGCGGACCGTGGGGTGGGCATCCCGCCCGAGGATCTGCTGCGCGTCTTCGACAAGTTCTACCGAGTGCAACGCCCTGAGAGCGTCAGCGGCACGGGGCTGGGGCTCTCCATCAGCAAGGGCATTGTCGAAGCGCATCATGGGAACATTTACGCCAGCGCCCGCGAAAACGGCGGAACGATCGTGACAGTGGAACTTCCATTAAACGGGATCGAGGATCAGGTTCGATGAGCGAAACAGGGCAGCGCATTTTGGTCGTGGACGATGAGTCCCCCATCCGCCGCTATCTGCGGGCGGCTCTCAGCGCACAGGGGTTTTCCGTTTACGAGGCCGCCAATGGCGAGGAAGCGCTGAACGCCGTCCTCACCGACCGTCCCGACATCATCATCCTCGACCTGGGTCTGCCCGACATCGACGGCATCGAGGTCACGCGCCGCCTGCGCGAATGGTCGCAGACGCCCATCATCATCCTCTCAGTGCGCGAAGCCGAGCAGGACAAGATCGCCGCCCTCGATGCAGGCGCCGACGATTACCTCACCAAACCCTTTGGCACAGGAGAATTGATGGCGCGCATGCGCGTGGTCATGCGCAGGCAATCGAGCAAACCCGAAGAACCCATCCTGCAAGTGGACGAACTGCGCGTGGACCTGTCTCGCAGGCTGGTGAGCATTCGCGGAGAAGAGATCTCGCTGACTCCCACGGAATACGACATCCTGCGGCTGTTGATGCAGAACGCAGGCAAGGTCATCACGCATCATCATCTGCTCAGGCAGGTGTGGGGCAACGCCTACGAAAGCGAAATGCACATCCTGCGCGTCAACATCAGCAACCTGCGCCGCAAGATCGAGCTCGACCCATCCCGCCCGCATTACATCCTGACGGAGCCTGGAGTGGGATACCGTCTCAGGGTGTGAAAGCGCACGCGTCGACTATAATCTGGGGGACGTCACACAGAACATCCTAGAGGTATCCATGCCCAACCATCTTGCCGGTTCCACTTCCCCTTACCTGCTGCAACACGCCCACAACCCCGTGGATTGGTTTCCCTGGGGCGAAGAGGCGCTGACCAAAGCCAAGACTGAAGACAAGCCCATATTCCTAAGCATCGGTTACGCGGCCTGTCACTGGTGCCATGTGATGGCGCACGAATCCTTCGAAGACAACGAGACCGCTGCTTTCATGAACGAACATTTCGTCAACATCAAAGTGGATCGCGAGGAGCGCCCCGACCTGGATGCCATCTACATGCAGGCAACCACCGCCATGACGGGCTCGGGCGGCTGGCCCATGTCCGTATTCCTCACCCCCGACTTGCAGCCTTTTTACGCGGGCACCTACTTCCCGCCCGTGGCGCGCTACAACATGCCCTCCTTCAAGGATGTGCTCAGCGGGCTGGCCAACGCCTGGCAGAACGAACGCGCCGAAGTGACCAAGGTCGGCGGCCAGGTAACGGCGCATTTGCAATCCGCCCTGCAAAGCCGTGCCAGCAACTTCTCGCTCGCCCCACAACATCTCGAAGCCGTCACCCAGGCCATCGTCGAGAATTACGATTGGGGCTATGGAGGCTGGGGGCCTGCGCCCAAGTTCCCACAGCCGATGACCATTGAGTTTCTATTACACCATGCCATGCGTTCCTCTCTCCCACTGGTAGAGAGGCAAGAGGTGAAGGCATCCCTGCACGCGTTGCAGGTCATGGCGCGCGGCGGCATGTACGACGTGGTCGGCGGCGGCTTCTCACGCTACAGCACCGACAATTTCTGGCGGGTCCCCCATTACGAAAAAATGCTCTACGATAACGCGCAGCTTGTCCGCGCTTATCTGCACGCCTGGCAGCTCACGGGCGAGCCGTTCTATCGCCGCATCGTTGAAGAAACCCTGGACTTCGTGATGCGCGAACTCACCCACCCCGAGGGCGGCTTCTATTCCTCGCTCGACGCCGACTCGGAAGGCGTGGAGGGCAAGTATTACGTCTGGACTCTGGATCAAATCGAATCGGCGCTCGGGGCGAAAAGCGAATTCTTCGTCGCGGCATATGGCGTCAGCGCCAAGGGAAATTGGGAAGGCAAGACCGTCCTGCAGCGCGCCCTGGACGACTCCTCCCTCGCCGCCCGCTTTGGCCTGGACCCTGAAGTTGTCCCCGCCCAATTGGCCGAGTGCCACCAAAAGCTGCTGGCCGCCCGAGAGGGACGCGTCCGCCCAGGCACGGACGACAAGGTCCTCACCGCCTGGAATGGCTTGATGCTGGCCGCGTTTGCGGAGGCATCTCGTGTCGTTGCAAGGAGCGAAGTGACAAAGCAATCTTCTCGTCAGGCCTATGGCTTTCCTCGCAATGACGTGTACTATAAAATGGCTACGCGCAATGCAAATTTCCTACTCAATGCGCTGCGGCCTGATGGCAAACTATATCGGTCGTGGCGCGACGGCCAAGTCACGCAGGAGGTCTTCCTCGAAGATTACGCCGCGCTGATCCTTGGTCTGCTGGAGCTGTATCAGACCGATTTCGATAACCGCTGGTTCAGCGCTGCGGTGGAACTGGCGGACGAGATGATTCAGCGCTTCAGTGACCCCGCGGGGGGCTTCTTCGACACGCCTGCCGACGGTGAGTCGCTGTTGGTGCGGCCCAAGGATATCCAGGACAATGCCACGCCTTCGGGCAATGCGCTGGCCTGCGAGGCGCTGCTCAAGCTGGCGGCTTTCACCGACAAAGGCGAGTACCGAGACCGCGCGGAGCAATCCCTGTGGCTGGTGAGCGAGTACGCGCTCAAATATCCAACGGGATTTGCGCGCTGGCTCTCCGCCGTAGACTTTGCCCACGGACCCGTCAAACAGGTTGCGATCCTGGGTGAAGGTGAAGCGGCCGAGGCATTGATCCAGGCCGTTCGGTCCGCCTATCGGCCAAACGTGATCATAGCGGCCTCCTCCTATCCGCCCGCGGACGGCTCCCCCGCCCTGCTGCATGACCGCCCGCTTGTGGATGGTCGCCCCGCTGCTTATGTGTGCGAGGGTTTCGTGTGCCGTCAGCCCGTGACAGATGTCGACGCGCTCTTGAAACAATTGTAAAATTAGATCATGGATATCTTGACTGAAAACCTCATCAAGCTTGGTCTGGCCATCTTGGTCGGCGGGGTCATCGGCGCGGAACGCGAGTTCCAGGATAAGGCGGCGGGGTTCCGCACCATCATCCTGATCACGGTCGGCGCAGCGTTATTTACGATCTTCTCGATCAGCCTCGACCCTGGCAACAGCCGCACACGCATCGCCGCGAACATCGTCACGGGCATCGGCTTCCTCGGCGCGGGGACCATCATCCGCGAGGGTGGACGCATCGCGGGCCTGACCACCGCCGCCACCATCTGGCTTTCGTCTGCATTGGGCATGGGCATCGGCGCAGGCGAGATCCCGTTCGTATTGATCGCTACGGCCGCCGTGCTGGTGGTGTTGCTGGTCTTCCCATATCTCGAAGGCATCATCGACCATATCCGCGAAGCGCGCACCTATCGTGTGGTGATCCGCTCCACAAATGCAGAAAAGGCGGTCGAGGCCAACAAGTTGATACGCTCGACCAAGTTGCAGGTGCTCGAATATCACTTGACCAAGACCGATAATGCCACCGTCAGCACCTGGCGCACCATCGGCTCACCACGGAAGCACGAGAAATTCGTCCAGGCCATGATGGCCGACCCCGATGTGCATGAGTTGAATTATTAATATA
>CAZGFR010000119.1:0-9938 GCA_964524485.1 uncultured Anaerolineaceae bacterium
CTCTTCCAGGACGGACCTCGCCCACGCGGTCACGTCCGCGCAATAGGTTTCGGCGTCCTCCGTGCGCACATCGAGGATCGTCCGCGTCCACGTGGACTTCTGGAGGATGCGCTGGCCGTCCGTGGATTTGAATCTGAAAGTGCGTTTGCCACTATCCACCGAGTCCTTGACCTGCTGGCGGATGACCGACGGAGATTTGCCTTCCACGATGAATTCGCGCAGCAACTCGCGTTCGTGCAGCCAGCCTTCACGGGTCAACTGGCTGGAATGTTGCAGCATATACGCGGCCACGGTCAGGTGGTGGACGGCGCCATAGCCTGCGTCCGTGAACTCCAGGGCCAGAAACTCGTCGAAACGGGAGCGGCAGTCGGGTCCGCCGCATTCGGGACAGTTCATTGCATGACCTCGCAAGAAAATCGCCTCTCCAGAGAGAGGCGATAAAAAAAACAACTTCCTCTCTCATCTCTCGGACGAATTGTCCGCCGAAATTGGCACCGCTTGAACGGTTGCCGAGGCTTCGCAGGGTCGGTCCCTCAGCCTCTCTGGATGAGTCTTCCGTAACTTGTCAGGGCTTTATATCATGGCGGGGGAGGAATGTCAAACTGGTTGGGCCCATATATTTTGTTGTATACTTGGGTTAAGTTTTTCCTTAAGGCTTGCGCCCTGACACCATGAGAAATGTTGAATCCCTGCATGCGTTCGACCAGATCAAACTACTGGCGGATTCGCGCCGCCTGGAGATTTTGCGTCGGCTCATGGCGGCGCCCGCCACCCTCACCCAACTGGCGCGGGCTCTCGGCCAGTCTCCCGCCTGGGTGCGGCATCACATCCTCGCGCTCGAATCCGCGGACCTGATCGAGATGTCCGCGACCCATACCACGGGCAAGGTGACCGAGAAATTCTATCGGGCAAAGGCCAGCGCGCTCCTCTTACAGGAGATGATCCTCCCCAAGAGCAAAAAGCCTGCCCTGGTTTTTTCGGGCAGTCATGACCTGGCGCTCGAAGGCATCGCCGAGCACCTCTCCCGCTATGTGACGTTGCTCAGCCTGCCCGTCGGCTCGCTGGACGGGCTGGTCAACCTGCGACAGGGATTGTGTCACCTTTCGGGGTCGCACATTCTGGACGAAAGCGGCGAGTACAACACGCCCACCATCCGCCACCTGTTTCCCGACCGCGCGATGGACGTGGTCACCCTGGCCTACCGTACCCAGGGCTGGATGTTGGCGGCGGACAACCCCAAGGGGATTCGCGGCCTGGCCGATTTGTCTCGCCCCAAAGTGCGGTTCGTCAATCGTAATGAGGGCTCGGGCACCCGCCTGTGGCTGGATGCGGAATTGCGCAGGCAGGGCGTCCCCGTTGAGGCCATCCGCGGCTACGGGACGGTCGTCAAGACCCACAGCGAGGCCGCCGCGTTGATCGAATCGGGCCAGGCGGATGTGTCCCTCGGTTTGCAGGCTGCCGCCCATCAACACGGGCTCGACTTCATCCCGCTTTTCGAGGAGCGCTACGACCTGGTCCTGCCCCGCGAGCGGGAGAAAATGCTGCGGCCCCTGCTCGATTACCTGCAAACCCTCGATTTCCGCAAGTCGCTTGGTTTGCTCCCGGGGTACAACTCCGCTCATAGTGGAGAACAAATTCTCTGACCACAGGATTGTCCATGAAACGCTCCATATTCCTATTTCTGACTTTGACCCTGCTTTTGTCTGCCTGCTCATCCGCCGCCACCCCCACCGCTGCGGACCCTCAGCCTGTTCCCGTCACCCAGCCGCCTGCCGCCGAAAGTCCCAAGACGCCCCAGGCTCTCCAGCCGACGGCCGCCCCGGGTGCGCTCTTTGTGGTGATCCTGCCCGACGGCTCCAGCGTGAACATCACGCTCGACCAGCTCAAGTCGCTGCCGCTGGCGCAGTTGACCGTGGACGGCAAGACTGAGGAAGGCCCCAAGTTGATGGATGTCCTCACCCTGGCGGGCGTGACCGACTTTAGCGAAGTCTCGTTGGAGGGATCGAGCGGCCCCGCCACGTTGACGCGCGAGCAGGTGGACGATAACACCATCCTCGATTTCAATAATCACGGCACGTTGAAACTCGCCACCACCTACATCCCCAAGGCCAACTGGACGAAGGATATCAGCAAGATCACGGTGAAATGATGCCGTTGCGAAAGATCCACTTTGCATCGACATGAAGGATGCGCATGAAGTACCTGATCGGTATCGACGACACGGATAATCTCGAAAGCCGTGGCACGGGTCACCGCGTGCGTCAACTGGCCGACTGGCTGGCCGAGAATCATCTGGCCGCGCCGCTGGGTATCACGCGCCATCAACTGCTGGTGGACTCTCAGATTCCCTACACCTCTCATAACAGTTCGGCTTGCATGGCCGTGGAGTCTGACATGCCTGCCGACCTGTGGGAGGCCTGCCGCGAGTTCCTGCTGCGTGAAAGCGCGCCCGGCTCGGACGCGGGGCTGTGTCTCGCAGCGTGGGACTCAGTCAATGAGTGCATCGTCTCGTTTGCGCGCCGCGCCAAGATCACGGTGCTGACCATGCTCGAAGCCGAGCAGACCGCTCTCGATAACGGCATCCAGCTCGAAGGTCTGACGGGTACACGCGGCGGGATCATCGGCGCGCTGGCGGCGGTCGGCCTGCATCGACAGGGCAGCGATGGCCGTTTCCTGTGGCTGCCCGGCCTGCGCGAACTGCGCGGAAGATTGCCCGTCTCCGAGATTTGCGCGTTAGGCCATGTGGATCGTGTGTGTACGTTGAACCACACCAGGTTGCATTCCAAAACGGTGGTTGACGTCGGCGAATGGATTCGTCCCATTTTGCGCGACGGGTTGGCCACCCTGTATGTCGAGGAGAAAAATCATGAATGGTATGTCCTCCCTAAAGAACACATCAAAAGCCTTTCCAACTGAGTGGACGCTTCCCTGGTGGGAGGCTCTGTTGTTGATGGGCGCCGGCGTGCTGGCAGTGATCCTGCATCGCAGTTTCGACGCCTCGCTCAGCCTGCCCGGACATCACGGCGTCGAGTGGATGGCGTTGATGGTGATCGGGCGGCTGTCCTCGCGGTATCGCGGCGCGGGCACGCTCACCAGCATTGGCGCGTCGCTGGCCTCGATGGTGCCCATGTGGCGCGGCGGCGACCCGTTCACACCGCTGCTCTACATGCTGCCCGGTCCGTTGATGGATGCGGCCTTCCGCTACCTGCCCGGGTATGTGGGCAAAGTCTGGTTCCTGATGTTCGTGGCGGGCCTGGCGCACATGACCAAACCCGTGGCACGCCTCCTCATCAATTTATTCACGGGCTGGCCGTTTGGTTCCTTCCGCTTTGGGATCGCCTACCCCGTGCTCGGTCACTTTTTCTACGGTGCCATCGGCGGCTTGCTCGGGGCCCTGGTCATTTTTGGCCTGAACAAGCTGTCGGACAAAAATAAATCGTAAAGGATGAGATATATGAAGAATAAAACGCTATACCTGATCACCACCTTGATCGTGCTCCTGTCGCTGGCGTTGTCGGCGTGCGGGACGGCCAAACCCTCCAACCCGAACCTGATCCTGGCGACCACCACCAGCACGCAAGACTCGGGCCTGCTCGATGTGCTGGTCCCCATGTTCGAAGAGCAGACCGGCTATAAGGTCCAGACCGTGGCGGTGGGCACGGGCGAAGCGCTCAAGATGGGCGAGGAAGGCAACGCCGACGTCCTTCTCGTGCACGCCCCGTCCTCCGAGGTCACTTTCATGGATGGCGGCAACGGCAAGGACCGCTTCCTGGTCATGCACAACGACTTCATCCTGGTCGGCCCCGCCTCCGACCCGGCGGGCATCAAGGGACTGGGCCCCAAGGACGCCTTTGTAGCCATCTACAATGCGGGCGCTCCCTTCGTAACCCGCGCCGATGACTCGGGTACCTACAAGAAGGAAGTCTCCTTCTGGACGAAGGCTGCACTGGAACCGAAGGGCCAGGCCTGGTACATCGAGACCGGGCAGGGCATGGGCGCCTCGCTGACGGTGGCCTCCGAGAAGGGCGCGTACATCCTGACCGACCGCGCCACCTATCTGGCCAACAAGGATAAACTCCAACTCGAGATCCTGCTGGAAGGCAACAACGCCCTGCTGAACGTGTATCACGTCATCACGGTCAACCCGGACAAGTGGCCCAAGATCAATTACGAAGGTGCGCTGGCCTTCGCCAAATTCATGACCGACCCCGCCACCCAGAAAGTGATCGGTACGTTCGGCGTGGACAAGTACGGGCAGCAACTCTTCGTCCCCGATGCGGACAAGACCGATGCTGACCTCGGGCTGTAATCCTCGATAAATGTGTGGCACGCATTACGCAAGTGATGCGTGCCACGTGCTTTTATGGCCGACCTCTTCCCCATCACCCTGCTTTCCCTGCAAGTCTCCATGCTGGCCACGTTGATCAGCCTGCTGATCGGCCTGCCGCTGGGGACGATCCTCGCGCTCGGTAAATTTCCCGGGCGCTCCTTCCTGCTCAGCATCGTCAACACGGGCATGGCCCTGCCGCCCGTGGTGGTGGGATTGTTCGTGGCCATGATGCTCTGGCGTTCAGGTCCGCTGGGGGATTTTCGGTTGATCTACACGCCTGTCGCCATCGTCATCGCGCAGACCATCATTGCCGCGCCCGTGGTGACAGGCCTGACCGCCGCCGCGTTGCAGCAGCTGAATCCGCGCCTGCGGTTGCAACTCTATGGGCTGGGCGCGTCCCGCGCGCAGATGGTCCTGGCGTTGTGGCGTGAGGCGCGCCTGCCCCTGCTGGCCGCCCTGATGGCGGGCTTTGGCTCGGTCATCTCGGAGGTCGGCGCGTCGATGATGGTGGGCGGCAACATCCGCGGCCAGACGCGCGTGTTGACCACTGCCATCGTGCTGGAGACCAGCAAGGGCGAGTTCGAGCGCGCCATCGCCTTGAGCGTCTTCCTGCTGACCATCACCTTCCTGGTCAACTGGGCGCTGACCATCATCCAGCAGCGGGGCCGCTCATGACCGCGCTGATCGAAGTCCGCGACCTGCTCGTCCGACGTGAGAAGCAGACGGTGTTGGAGATCGAGCATCTGGCCGTGCAGAAGGGCGAGGTGTTGGCCGTGGTCGGTCCGAACGGCGCAGGCAAGAGCACGCTCTTCCTCACGCTGGCGCGCCTGCTCAGGCACGAGCGCGGGACCATTCACTTTGATGGGACCGAGTCCATGTCCACGCTGGAGTATCGCCGCCGTATCGCGCTGGTGCTGCAGGAGCCGCTGCTGCTGGATGCCAGCGTCCGCGAAAATGCCGCCGTTGGGCTGGGATTTCGGGGAATCTCCAAAGCGGAATCCGACCGCCGCGTCGTCCACTGGCTGGAACGATTGGGCGTGGCGCACCTGGCGGACCGTTCCGCGCGGAAACTTTCGGGCGGGGAAGCCCAACGCGTGAGCCTGGCCCGCGCCTTCGTCCTGGAACCCGAGCTGCTCCTGCTCGATGAGCCGTTCACCGCCCTCGACGCTCCCACCCGCGCCCGCCTGCTCGAAGACCTCAAAGCCGTGCTGGCGGAAACGTCCACCACGACCATCTTCATCACGCACGACCTGCGCGAAGCCGAAAGGTTGGGCACGCGCATGGCGGTCATGCTCAAGGGACGCATCCATCAGATGGGAGAGCCGCGTGAGGTCTTTGTCCACCCTGCCGATGCGCAGGTGGCCGAGTTTTTAGGAACGACACTGGGGTAGGTTGAAAAACAATCCCAGGGTGGGGTAATATGGGGCAACTTGTATCTTCGCCCAGGAGTCTTTCATGCATGTCTTTGAGCTATCTCAACTGATCACCCGTCAGGCCGATGGCGACCGCCTGTATCTCGAATTCCTCAAGGTTCTCGACTTGAGCATGGGGTTATACGTGCTGCCCACGGGTGGCATGGACCCGCAGTCTCCGCACAGCGAGGACGAGGTGTACTACGTGGTCGGCGGGCGGGGCAAGATCCAGGTGGCGGACGAGGACCGTCTCGTGCAGGCGGGGTCGATCGTGTATGTACCGAAACACGTCGAGCATCGCTTCCACTCGATCACCGAGGAGTTGAAGGTGCTGGTATTCTTTGCGCCCGCGGAGTATTCAAATCAGAGGAGATGAGCGCGGCGGGACATCTACTGGTGGCCGATGATGGAATGCGGAACGTACGGCTCTTCGAGATAGGCGACCTCTTCCAAGCTCAACTGAATTGATAACGCACCGACGGCATCTTCCAGATGCGAGATCTTTGTCGCGCCAATGATGGGTGCGGTGACGGGGCTCTTTTGCAACAGCCATGCCAGCGCGATGTGCACGCGCGGAACACCATGCCTCTCCGCGATCTCTGCCACACGTTTCACGACCTGCTGGTCGGTCTCAATGGTGGCATCATATTTTTTCTTCGCGATCTCATCGGTCTCGGAACGCAGCGTGCTTTCGGCGGATACGTCGCGCGTCAGGCGCCCCGCAGCGAGCGGGCTGTACGGGATCACGCCGATCCCTTCGGCCCGACAGAGGGGCAGCATCTCGCGCTCTTCTTCGCGGTAGATCAGGTTCAGGTGATTCTGCATCGAGACAAAGCGTGTCCAACCGTGCTTCTCCACGACATGCAGCGCCTTCTGGAATTGCCAGGCCCACATGGCGGAAGCGCCAATGTAGCGTGCCTTGCCCGCGCGGACAATATCATTGAGCGCTTCCATCGTTTCCTCGATGGGGGTTTCATAGTCCCAGCGGTGGATCTGATAGAGGTCCACGTAATCGGTTCCCAGCCGCTTCAGGCTGTTGTCGATCTCGCTCAGGATGGCTTTGCGTGACAACCCGCCGCCGTTCGGCCCCTCGCGCATTTTCCCGTGGACCTTGGTCGCAATGATGACCTCGTCTCGTTTGACAAAATCCTTCAAGGCCCGCCCGAGGATCTCCTCGCTCGCGCCGATCGAATAGACGTTGGCCGTGTCAAAGAAGTTGATCCCCAACTCCAGGGCTTTCTGGATGACGGGGCGGCTGTCCTCCTCGTTTAGAATCCATTTGTGGATCCAGCGCGTTGCATCTCCGAATCCCATACAACCCAGACAGATGCGCGAGACCTTCATGCCGGTCGAACCCAAGCGAGCGTACTCCATGATTTCTCCTTTATGCCTCGTTTTCAAGGTTGATTATCTCTGTTGTAGCTTGACTTGCCTTTGGCTTTTGTTCCTGAGACAGAATATACAAGCCGCTCAATAAAGTCAAGAATGCGCCTGCCAGGGTCATGGCAGTGGGGACCTCGCGCCAGATGAGAAAGCCCCACATCACGTTGATAGGCAGGGACGCGTATTCAAAGGGGGCGATCACGGATGCCTGCGCCGTGCTGTAGGCGCGGGTGATGAAATACATCCAGCCTGCCCAGACGAGTCCCAACCCGCACATGATGGACAGGTCCAGCAAGGTCGGCATGGTCCAGGTGTGGAACAGGAACGCGATGCTCGGATGTGCGTGGGGGATTTCGCCGACGGCAGCCGCCAGTGGCGAGAAGATAAAGGCGGCGACCAGGTAGACCCATGAACTGAAATACGCCATCGTGGCGCTGCTATCCGTATCCCTCAACTTTCGGGTAAGGATCACGGTGAACGCGTAAAAGAGGACCGAGATCAAAATGAATAGGGTGCCTTCGTTGAAATTCGCCGACCCAGGTCGAACGATCAACAGAATGCCAGCAAACCCGACAATCAGCGCGAGCCAGCGCCGCAGCTCCACCTTTTCGCTCAGCAGAAAGACCGACAGGATGGTGATCATCAACGGCCCCGAAAAGCGGATCGATTCGACATCGGCCAACGGCAGGGCGGCCAGCCCCATCATGTAGGTGGTGTAGGAGAGGAAAAGAAAAATTCCGCGCACCAGTTGCAGCCTGCGTTGGGCGGTGGTTGGGAATCCTCGTCCGCCTTCGAGCCGATAGAAGACCAGCGTGATGGGCAGGGCCACCAGGCTGCGAAATGTGACGATCTCCAGCACAGAATAATTCCCGCCGATCCATTTGACCGCGACACTCTGGAGCGAGCCGATCAACAGGGCCAGTAAGAGAAAGCCGATACCTTTTAAGTTGGAGGCAGTGGCCGTCATCTAGCCGCCTAACGGGATCAACTCGAGAGTCGCGGACCTTGCCGCGGGCTCCACCATGGGGGCGACGTACTGGGGGTAGTGGGCGTACTTTGCAAGGTACGCCGCATCCACCCGCTGATTGACCTCGGGGTCGGACTCTTCCACGAAGGTGACATCCTTCTCCACGCCGTCCGCGCGGATGTGTCCCTGATATCGCGTTTGAGCGCCACGGAACCAGGGTGAGGTCCGCCCCTTGTAGGCGCGGACGTAGACATGTCCGTCCACGCGCACCACCCACATGATGACCGGCTTGCGCAGCGTGCCATCTCGTCGCAAAGAAGACAGGGTCAATTCTTCCGCTTTGTCAATTTTGTCGAGCTCAGCGCTTGTCCATGCGCTCATCGATTCTCTCCTGTTTTTTGTCTTATATGGAAAGTCTATCACCTGGAGTCGACTCCAGGTCAAGGGTTGAGAAAAAACTGGTTGATTATGGTAAAACTACAAGAGCAAATCGCAAATATTGGAGGCCCTGCATGGATATCGAAACATTGCGACAATGGGTTGCTCAACGTGACTCGTTCAGCATCCTCGAAACGGTGGACATTTTCACTGGCGAACGAAAAATCCTCAAAGAGTTCGACTACGTCATCGAAGCGCCCAACTGGACGCGCGACGGTCGCCTGGTCTACAACAGCCGTGGGCGCATCTTCACATACGAGCTGGCCAGCGGCGAAGTCAAGCAGGTCGACACGGGCTTTGCCATCGACTGCAACAACGACCACGTACTCTCGCCCGACCATACGCAACTGGCGGTCAGCCACCACACGCATGAGGATGCGCAATCACGCATCTACATCCTGCCGCTCGCGGGCGGCATTCCCCGCCTGGTAACGGAATCAGGCCCCAGCTATCTGCATGGCTGGTCGCCCGATGGCGCGCGCCTGGCCTATTGCGCCGAACGCGGCAGTCAGTACGACATCTACACCATCTCTGCCGACGGCGGTGTGGAAACCCAGCTCACGAATCTGCCTGGCCTGGACGACGGTCCCGAATATTCGCCCGATGGCAAGTACATCTGGTTCAACTCGGTCCGCACGGGGTTAATGCAGGTCTGGCGCATGGAAGCCGACGGCGCCAACCCGACCCAAATGGTCAGGGAAGAGGCCAACTGCTGGTTCCCGCACGTCTCGCCCGACGGCCAGTGGGTGGTTTACATCGCCTACGCCAAAGGCGACGTGGAGCCTGGCGACCATCCCGCCAACAAGAACGTGGAACTGCGCCTGATCCCCGCCGAGGGTGGAGAATCCAAACTCATCGCAAAGCTGTTCGGCGGACAGGGCACCATCAACGTCAACTCGTGGTCGCCCGATAGCCGCACCATCGCCTTCGTATCCTATCGCCTCAAGGAGTGAGCCATGAAAATCCAACCCGTAAAAACAGCCATTGTTGGAAGCGGCGGCATCAGCGACGCCTACCTCAGCACGATGATCAACAAGTTCAAGATCCTGGACGTGGTCGGCTGCTGCGACCGCACGCCCGAGAAGGCGCATGCCAAGGCACAGAAATACGGCATCAAAGAGATGACCTTCGACGAGATCCTGGCCGATGACTCGATCGAGATCGTGGTCAACCTGACCGCGCCGATGGGACATTATCCCGTCATCAAGCAATTGCTCGAAGCGGGCAAGAACGTCTACACGGAAAAGGTCTTGTCGGTGGAATTGGAACACGCCGCCGAGTTGCTGAAGATCGCGGACGAAAAGCACCTGTACCTTGGGGCTGCTCCCGATACCTTTCTCGGGTCGGCCATCCAGACCGCCCGCTACGTGGTGGACAGCGGCCTGATCGGCGACGTCACCTCCTGCGT
>CAZGFR010000120.1:0-9879 GCA_964524485.1 uncultured Anaerolineaceae bacterium
ACTTGATTTTTCGCCTGTTTGTTCTATAATTGGGGCATGTACCTTACAAACCGAAGCTCCTTCTCCTTTCTGTTTCCCCGAACTCGGCAGAGTCGTCCGCTTGGCGACTCTGTTTTTATTGGTCCACCCATTCGGGCGGGCAAACGTCACATGGGGAACGAGGGGTCCTGAATGGCCGCGCCCGCTCCCAACCCCTCCCGGAACAAGAACTTGCCTGCGCCAAAGCGGGGGAACCCTCCTGCGAAGAAGAAGCGCGGCGGTCAGCCGGGCAACCAGAACGCCCGCAAACAGGGCGACTACTCCCTTCATCAACCCAGTGACCTGGGGCAGTTGCGCGTCCAGATTAAATTCCTGCAAAACAGGCTGAGAAGGTCACCTGCTTCCGCCAGGAGGGTCTTGGCGGAGTCTAAGCGCCTATGGAAGGAACTCGAAGGCCTGGAGGCGCAAGACGGTGCTACCCTGGGAACGGATAGGCTGGCCATGCAGTTGATCAATCTCAGGAAAGCCGTTACGTTTGATGTTTCCGCCCTCCTCCGCAAGCGCGCCCTTGCGGACCTGGCCCATGATCCCTTCGGCTGGTTCGAGGTCGATATCCGCAGTCGGGGCATCGAACGGGACGCTGATTCGTTTTTCTTCGTTTCCGAAAAAAGTGCGCGAAATTCCCCCCTTTCCCAGTTCCTCCCTGCTTCTACCTCGCCCCAAAAGCCTGCGTTCTGGGATGCAGCCGGGGTCCCAGCCTTCGCCACCAGCCTTACCGACGAGCAATGGGACCTCCTCGCGCCCCTCATCCCGCCTGACCCAGTCATGGATTGGCTGTTGGGCGAGCCTCCCATCCTCATTGCCGCCAATCGTTGGAAGTTCACCCGCCACGAAGCGGGGGAATTCAGTGATTTTGTCGCCATGCAGGATTATTATCAGGCATTGCAGCGCTTTCCCGCCCTGTTGGTGCCTCCCCATCCCGCCGCCAAACGGCGCGGACGCCCGCGTTCCGAAGAATCCCCGCGCGCCCTGCTCGATGCCATCCTCTGGAGACTCTCCACGGGCCGCACCTGGAAGGAACTCCCCCAGGAATTCCCTTCCGCGCGCAAATGCGCCAGGTACTATCGCCGCCTCTTCCTCAGCGGTCGCCTCTACACCCTCCTGTATGCCCTCTACCAACACCTTCGCCTGGAGGCCCTGGTCGATATCCGTGACCTGGCGGATCAAGGCCTCTTCACCACCACCCCCAGCCAGCACATCACCCTGGCCCCTGGGGTGCCCCCCACCTGGCAGAATTACACGGCCCTGCTCTTCATGCAACTGGCCCGCGATGCCTTCCTCCACGCGGAGCGCGAAAAGCACCGCGAACGAAAATACTACCCCCTGACCCCCGTCCTACGGGGTGAGGACTCCCTCTCCACAGGCCGCTTGGACCTCGGTCCATCCGAGCCCCCCGAGCCCGCCTTCCTGCCCGTGGAAAAGAGCGCTGCGGGCAAAAAGTGGCAGGCCATCGAGGATGACCGCGCCCTGCAGGCCCGCGAAATTCGTAAACGGCTTCGCGCTTTGAAGACGGGTGAGGCCTCCCGATGAATCCCCGCCTCCCCCTCCTCGCTGGACTCCTGATCCTGCTCCTGGCCTGTAACCTGCCCGCCGCCGCGCCTATCCTGGCACTGCCTTCCAGGTGTTCCAGGTGGGGGAGGACGCGAAGAAACCATCTGAATTTTTACGCTCTTCGCGGTGAATCTTTCTATCCGTCAGGGGCGGCCCAAAGAAAATCCATGTCCCTCTGTGGAATCCGTGTGCAAAGCGCTTCCTACGGGTCAGCGTGGTACAATTTTTCTCCATCGGAGAAAAAGCGTGTTTTCCAAGAAAAAAACGACCGTTGACCTGGTCATCCCTGTCTATAACGAGGCGGGCGTGGTGGAACAGACCCACGCCCGTATTTCCGCCGCGCTCGAAGGCCTTCCCTACGATGTCCGTTTCATCTACGTGAACGATGGCTCCCGCGATGGGACGGCGGATTCCCTTTCCGCGTTGGCGGCGCGTGACCCGCGCGTGACCCCGCTTTCGCTCAGCCGCAACTTCGGCCACCAGGCCGCCCTCACCGCTGGGCTGGACGCCTCCACCGCCGACGTGGTCATCACCATGGACGGCGACGGGCAGCATCCGCCCGAGATGATCCCCGAGATGTTGCGCCTGGTCACCCAGGGCTACGACATCGTCCAGACCCAGCGCATGGACGAGGCCCAGCCCGCCTCCTTCAAAAAGTGGACCTCGGGCCTGTTCTACCGCCTGATCAATTCCATCAGCCGGACGCAGGTGTTGGCAGGCGCCGCCGATTTCCGCGCGCTCACCCGTCAGGCCGTGGACGCGCTCAAGTCCATGCCCGAGTATCATCGCTTCCTGCGCGGCATGGTGGCCTGGATCGGCTACCCGACCGTCATCCTGCCCTATCAGCCCGCCGAACGCATCAGCGGACAATCCAAATATTCCACGCGGAAGATGTTCCGCCTGGCGATGGACGCCATCTTCTCGTTCTCGCTCGTGCCGCTCTACATCGGTCTGAGCATGGGCGGATTGTTCCTCTTCATGGCCTTTGCCGAGGCGGTGTACGTGCTCTCGTTCTGGGTGACCGGCCGCACGTCGGGGCTGGCCCCGGGCTGGAGCTCGCTGATGTTCATGCTGCTGATCGTGGGCGGCATCCTGATGATCCTGCTGGGCTTTATCGGCGTGTACATCGGCTACATCTTCCAGGAAGTCAAGCACCGTCCCGTGTACCTCCTCAAAAAGGATCCGCCGCATGACTGACGCCCGCCCGCGTTTCATCATCACCTTGCTGCGGCACGGAGAGTCGGTGGGCAATGCCGAAGCCCGCTGGCAGGGGCAGGCCGACTTCCCGCTCAACGATACGGGACGCGCCCAGGCTCGGACTCTGGCGGAGCGCTGGCAGACAGAGGGCGTGACCTTCGACCGCATCTTCGCCAGTCCGCTGTTGCGCGCCAAGGAAACGGCCGAGATCATCGCGGCGGCGATTCCCGCGCCCATCGAGTTGGAACCCGCTCTGATGGAACGCGCCATCGGCGAGTACTCGGGCTTGACGGGCGAGGAGGTGCGCCAGTTTGCCCGCCCCGATTTCATCAACCCGTACGACGCGGTTGGCGGCAGCGGGGAAGGGGACTGGGAACTCTTCCTGCGCGCGGGCCAGGCCTTGCATCAACTGCTGCGCCAGCCCGTTGGCAAATATCTGATCGTCTCGCACGGCGGCCTGCTCAACCAGTTCATGCACGCGGTCATGGGCATCGCGCCGCACGCCAACAGCGGCGGTCCGCGCTTTCGGTTTGGCAACACTGCTTTTTCGCGCCTGATCTATTTCCCCAGCCAGCACCGTTGGGAGATCGACACGCACAACGACCACACCCATTGGAACGGCGACATGCCGTATTAGGAGTTTTTCGGAGCGCAGACTTTGGTCCGCATTCCGTAAAAATAAAATCATGCAACCATCTTCTTCTCGACCTCTAAAAATTCTCTCCTTTGGCGCAGGCGCCATCGGGACCTACATCGGCGGGAGTCTGGCGCTGGCGGGACATCAGGTGGTGTTCGTCGAGCGGCCCGACATCGCCGAGGACTTGCACACGCGCGGTCTGCGCCTCGACCTGACCCTCGACAAACGCCGCGAGACGCGCGACGCCCTAACGCTCAACTCGCGCTCCTTTGTAATGGCCTCCTCGCTGGAAGATGCGCTCAAGTTTGGTCCCTTCGACGTGGGCCTGTTCGCCCTTAAATCGTTTGACACCGCCCCCGCGCTGGAAGGCATGAAACCGTACGCCGATAGATTGCCGCCGCTGTTATGCCTCTCCAACGGCGTGGACAATGAACCCGCCATCGCCGCTGCGCTTGGTGCGGAGAAGGTCATCTACGGCACGGTCACCTCGGCCATCGGTCGGCGCGGACCGGGCGACATCATCCTCGAAAAGCTGCGTGGCGTGGGCGTTGCGGCGGGGCATCCGCTTTCAGAGCGGCTGGTCGCCGCCTTGAACGGGGCCTGCCTCAACGGTCGGCTGTTCGCGGACGCCGCCGCCATGAAATGGTCGAAGATGCTGACCAACCTGATCGCCAATCCCGCTTCGGCCATCCTTGACATGACCGCCGCTGAGATCTTCGCCAATCGCAAGTTGTACAAACTTGAGATCGACATGCTGCGCGAATGCCTGGCCGTGATGAAGGCTCAGAACATCCAGGTCGTGGACCTGCCGGGCACGCCCGTCAAGGCCCTGGCGTTTGCCACGACTCTACCGCTCTGGCTCTCGAAGCCGCTGCTCGGTCGCGCCGCAGGCAGCGGACGCGGCGGCAAGATGCCGTCCTTCCACATCGACCTGCACGCGGGCCGCGGCAAAAGCGAAGTGGAATTCCTGCACGGCGCGGTGGTGCGTGCGGGCGAGAAGACCCACGTGCCCACGCCCGTCAACAAAGTGCTGACCGAGACGCTGCTGAAATTGACGGACAAGGAAATCCCGCTCGAAGAGTTTGCGCATCAGCCAGAGAAACTGCTGGCGCTTTTGTAGGAGTCCAAGGTCTCCGACTTTGGAGAACGATCATGAAAAGTACGACATCCATTCAAATGCTTCCGCCGCGCCCGACGATCGAAGTTCAATTATCGGACGGGCGCATTCTCACGGGTCCGCGCGGGGCTACGGTGGCGCAATTCCTGCATGCCGCCGAAAAGCCAGGCGACGCCCCGTTGGTGGCGGCCATCGTCAACGATGAACTGCATGAGTTGACCTACTTCCTCGATATGGATGCGCGCGTCCAGCCCATCACGCTCGGCGAAACCGACGGCTCGCGCATCTACCGCCGCTCGTTGACTTTCCTGCTGGAGATGGCCTTCTCGGACTTGTTCCCCGATGCCAAACTGACCATCGATCATTCGGTGGCTTTTGGCGGCTACTACTGCCAGGTCAGCGGACGTGGGCCGCTCTCACAGGCCGAACTGGACAAGTTGAGCCGCCACCTGCGCGAGTTCATCGACGCCGACCTGCCCTTCGAACGCAAGGAAGTGCCGCTGGCCGAGGCCATCGAGTACTTCCGCTCGCGCGGCTATGAGGACAAGGTTCATCTTTTTGCCTATCGCAAGAAGCCCTACGTCACGCTCTACCGTCTCGGCGAGCGCATGGATTATCACCACGGCTACATGGTCCCGTCCACGGGCTACTTGCGCTGGTATGACCTGTACCTGACCAACGGCGGCTTCACGTTGCGCTTTCCGCGTCACGACGCGCCCACCGAGTTGCTGCCCGTCCCCGAATACCCGAAACTGCTCAAGGCCTTCCGCCAATACGGCGACTGGCTTGAACGTCTCGGCATCGACAACGTCGGCTCGCTCAACGACGCCATTCAGGCGGGACGCGGCAGCGAGATCATCCTGGTCTCCGAAGCCTTTCACGAGCAGAACCTCTCCGACATCGCCCGCGAGATCTCCGAACGCCGCGACCAGATCCGCCTGGTGCTCATCTCGGGGCCGTCCTCCTCGGGCAAGACCACCTTCTCGCGCCGCCTCACCGTCCAGATGCTGGCGCTGGGCATCTCGCCCTTCCCGCTCGAACTCGACAACTACTTCCTCGACCGCGACAAGACCCCGCTCGGCCCCGACGGCAAGCCCAACTTCGAAGCGGTCGAAGCGCTCAACCTCGACCTGCTCGCCACGGACCTGAAAGCCCTGGTGCGCGGCGACGAAGTGCAGATGCCGCGCTATAACTTCAAGACGGGCAAACGCGAACCTGGCGACGTGATCCAGCTCAAGCACGGACAGATGATCATCCTGGAAGGCATCCACGGCATGAACCCGCGCCTGATCCCCGACGTCCTGGCTGGTTCCGTTTACCGAATCTACGTCTCCGCCCTGACCCAACTCAACCTCGACCGCCACAACCGCGTCTCGACCACCGACACGCGCCTGATCCGCCGCATCGTCCGCGACGCGCGCGAACGCGGCTACAGCGCCGCCCAGACCATCAGCCGCTGGGAGTCGGTCCGCGAAGGCGAGAAGAATTACATCTTCCCGTTCCAGGAGAACGCCGACGCCACCTTCAACTCGGCGCTGGCCTACGAGATGGCCGCCCTCAAGCCGCTGGCCGAACCCCTGCTTCGGCAGGTCCCGTACGGCACGCCCGAATACATTGAAGCCAAACGCCTGCTGGCCTTCTTCGAATGGTTCCTGCCCGTCGAAATCGACCTGATCCCCGAGACCTCCATCGTGCGCGAATTCCTCGGCGGCTCGATCTTGAAGGATTTCAAGATCTGGAAGTGAAAAAGACCTGACAGGTTTTCAAAACCTGTCAGGTTTGGTTAGTGTATGTGGGGGAGACGCGGCGTACTCAAAACCCTTCGTATAGGTTCGTCTCGAAAGGCAGACTGCCTTTTCGGATTGCCTCCACCTGCTCCGCCGTCAGCGACTCGCGCCACTTGTCGGCTTGTTTTTTGCTGTCGCGTTGAACCGCGTAATACCCGCCGTCTTTTGCGGTCCGCTGTTCGATTTCCGCTGCAATTTGCTCCGACCAGGGTAAACACAATCGCTTGTATAACTTGTACAGGCCTCCGAGCGGATCAGTTGTCAGGGCCTCGAACGAAACCCAATTCCAGCCTGGATGCTTCTCAAACAAGGCCTGGATCCTCCGTTGAGTTTGTCCCCAATCTCTGCCCAATTCTTCCAGAACTGCGAGAGAAACTTCCTGGATGCCTTGGTCGTGTTGGGCTTGACGCAAGATGCTTTCGCTGCGACCTGCGGGGTGACGGCAGATATAGACTACTTCAGCGTGGGGCAGTACCTCACAGGTTTCCTGCATTACGTCGGTTAGTGCGATAGGTTTGATGACAATGGTCTTTACATCGTGTGCAGCCTTGAGCACCGCCAGCATGGTGATGCAAACTAGGCTGTGAACCTTGAATTCCCGCTGTGCTTCTGAATAAGCGAAATTCCAGAATATTTCCTGGGTGAAGAAACGGTCTTTCCCAAAACGTTCCCTCAGCAATTCCACTTCAGGTTCGTGCATCAAAATGGCGGTGGGCCCCAATGCTAGAAACTTGCTGAGCATGCTGGTTCCGCTGCGACTCATACCGAAGACCAGCAGAATTCGCTTTCGGCGCAGAAAAATGATTCCCCGCGCCAGGGGGGCAATCAACCACCTGAGCGGATAGGTGGCGGTGATGAATGGATAGGATCTCATGACAAAATTATACGTCAGGCATGCGTGCTTCTTGCGAGAGCTTTTTCCACGTGGAGCGGTGCAGGGCGGCGGCGGATTTACGGATGGGCATGGATCGGACTTTCTTCAACCAGCCTGCCTCGGCTTCGTCCGCCCGCTCGAAGCATTGGACCGAGAGCTGCCTCCGTTTCAATGGTGCCTCGTGTCGCCTCTGTAGTGCTGTGGAGATGAACTCGGCTTCCAGCGTGTCGCGCTCGGCGCGGTAAGCCGCTATGCGGACGGGATAATCCTCCAGCGTGGCGCGATGCAATTCCTCATGCCGCCAGAACAGGCTATCGGCGGCGTAATACTGACTCGGCTCGGGGCCGAGGTCGGGCAGGCCCGTGTCCAGCCAGAGCGGCTTGAAGAGGCTTGTGCAAGGTGCAGACGTGCCCGTGGCGAAGAAGGTCGGGCACTCGGGGTCGAGGACCGCCGCCAGCGACGCGGTGGACTGGCTGACGCGGATCGGACCCCAGCCCGCGTGCGAGCAGACCGTCGCACCCGTCAACCCACGGTCGGGACGCCAGTCTGCGTCCGCATCGCCGTGATCGCGCAGGTTGGCGAGGATGTGCTCCACGCTCAGGCTGCCCGTGTGGGCGGTTAGGTTGCGCAGCGAACAGGAGCGGCGCGCGCGGCTGTCGCTGAAGGAGGTGTACAGGAAGTCGGAATAACAGTGTGAGAAGTCGAAATCGTCACGGCCCTTGCACCAGTCCTGGTCCACGGCGTAAGAGACCAGGTTTGGCGAGGCCAGGTCGAAGTCGTTGCCGAGGGTCAGCACGTTCGAGATGGCGTACACACCCTGTACACGTTTGGCCGCCCAGTGACGGTCCACGGTTTCGAGTACCCAGGCCTCGTGCGGATCGGCGATCAGGAAGCTGTTGTGGTAATAGACGGGGTGGAAGAAGGAACAGCCGCCGCCCTGGCCGTATTGCTCCAGCAGCGAGGTGATGACCTCCACGGCCTCGCGGGCTATGACGGCGCGTTCGAGGGCCAGGCGCAGCAAATCCATGCCGAGCAGGGCAGGTTCCTTTTGCGCGGGGACCTTCGAGAAGATGGCCTCGTTGCCGATGGTCAGGCCGTGCTCATTTGCGCCCATCTCCGCACCCCACATCCAGAACGGACGTGAGAGCAACACCGCGTGAGTCCGCTCCACTTGGGGAATCTCGATGTAGGTGCATTTGACGGTCGCGCCTGCTGCGTGCGTTTGCGCAGGGACGAACTCGAGTAGTTGCGCTTCGTTCGGGTCGCGGTCCGAGTTCTTGCCGAACAGCATCAGTCCGTTGCGGGTGGCGTCGGGGGTGGCGATGACGGTGTCGCACATGCTCCCTCCTAGGAGTTGAAGACGGCCACAGCCCGTACGGGCGAACCCGTCCCGCCGCGGATCTTGAGCGGCAGGCCGATGAAGCGGAAGCGCCCGCGCCCGACCAGTTGATGCAGGTTGATCAAGTTCTCGTAATGTGTGAAGCCCATCTCACCGCAGATCTGGTGGACCTGTTTGTTGGAGACGTGGCGCACGCCCGGGGCAGGGGATTCCACGCCGAAGGCTGCGATGCCATGACCTCCCAGCCAGCGGGCCGCCTCGACGGTCAGCCCTGGACCCTCCTGCCAGTCGGCGGCGCCGAAGGCGCGGCGATAGTGGTCGGTGTAGAGTAGCGCGGTGTCGCCCGGGCGGAGGGTCAGGCCCGTTTTGGCAAGCGCCTGCTCCAGGTCCGCGACCTCGATGCGTTCACGTGGACCCTTGTGCGAGAGGTCGAGGCACAGGCCTTCGGTGAAGAACATCGTCAGCGGCATGGTGTCGATGGATTGGTCGCGATACGGACGCGCCATGTGATTGATGGCGTCCACGTGGGTGCCCGTGTGTTCACCCATCGTCAGGCGATGCACGGCGGGTGAGACCACATCGCTTTCGGCGATGCCGTCCCATTCCTCGTGCGAGGCGTGGACGGTCATCTCCACTTCGGGCAGGCCCGAGAAAATGGGCATGCCCGGGTAGATATCCTGGCTCAGGTCGATGATCTCAAGCATGGATGGTTGGAGACTCCTGCGATTCAGGTAGGGGGACGCGGATAACACGGAAGGCGCGGATTCCCATGGAGCATTTTTGGGTGGCTCCGCCCGTTTTATGGAAGATTATTTCTTTTTAGGCTTCTTTGCCTCAGCGCTTTGCAGCTGGTCGGCGACTCTGAATTGAACGATCCTGCGGACCAGGTCCAGCGGCAGGGGCTGGTCGAGCGGGAATTGAACCGAACCCTTGGCTCCCTCGTAGGCGGCCAGCTCGTCCTTGAACGCTTCGATGCCGCGCGGCGCGGGATAGAAGCCGATGTGGTTCTTGAAAGCCGCAAAGTGGACCAGGTTGCCATGCAGGAAGAAGGTGGGCATCTGGTAGCTGATCTTTTCCTGCGCCTCGGGCGCCGCCTCGCGGATGGCGGCCCGCATTTGCCGCAAGCGTTCCTGCACGTCCGCGGGGAAGGACGCGATGTATTCGTCTATGCTGGTAAAACCTGCTTTCTGCTTTTCCATGCTACCTCCTAAAATCAAGATTTTGTCGGAGTATAAACCAAAACGAACCTCCGAAGTCGACAAGACCTTAAAGGTTCATTTATGCATGCATGGCAAAACTTTCTATACTAACAGCATTCCTGCCAGCGCCACTACCACC
>CAZGFR010000121.1:0-5914 GCA_964524485.1 uncultured Anaerolineaceae bacterium
TCTTCGTCCTGATGTTTGCGCTGGCCAAGGGACGCAATTCCCCGCACTACATGCTGACCAGTTACGTCATGCTCAACCTGCTGGCGGGACTCGGCTGGTATGCGGCTGTACGTTGGCTTTCGGCGCGGACAAGTTTCGCCTGGCTTTCAGTTACTGTTTTGGCATTAGTTCTTATCTTGCAGGCGGGCAGTGGATTGATGAAGTATCCGTATTACTTCACCTATCAAAATCCGCTTGTGTCACGCGGTGACAAACCCGCCTTCCCCTACGGCGAAGGCCTGGAACTGGCCGCACGTTACCTTGCCTCTCAGCCTGATGCAAAAAATGCCACAGCGCTGGTCTATTACAGCCGTGGATGTTTCTCGTATTTCTATCCTGGTCCCGTCGAGCGCTTCAAACCATATTTCGTTGAGCCAGGCCATGAGGCAGACTTGCAAAACGCCCTCGATGGCGCGGACTATCTGGTCCTCTACTACGCCATCCAGGGCCACCTCGACAAGTACCAGCCGCTCTTGTCCTCTCTGGCGGATCAACAGCCTGTAAAAGAGATCTGGTTGGATGGCTACAAGTATGCGGTCATCTATAAATTGAAATGATTCGGAGCGCGGACTTCAGTCCGCTGATTGGTGCAGACTGAAGTCTGTACTCCCACAAATATGCAAAAAATAAAACTTCCGCTCTGGCTATCCATTCTGCTTCTACTCGCGCTGATCACCCCTTCCCATCTGGTGGGCCTGGACAAGTTTGCCACCATCGACGAGCCGTGGTGGGTCATCTCGGGCTCGAATTATTACTACGCGCTCACACACGGCGACTTTGCGAATACCATCTACGATTATCATCCCGCCGTGACGACGACCTGGGTGGTGACTGCTGGGATGTTGACCGCCTTCCCCGAGTACCGCGGATTCGGTCAGGGTTACTTCGACGTGCGCAAGCCCAACTACGATGAGTTCCTTCAGGAGCATGATGTCCGCACGCTGGATGTATTGCGCAACAGCCGCATCATCCAGTCTTTGCTGCTGATCGTGCTGGCAGTGCTGGCCTTCTATTTACTGCAACTGCTGATCGACCGTCCGCTGGCGCTAGCGGCGGTGGCTTTCGCCTTCGATGCGCCGTTCTTTCTCGGTCACTCGCGGCTGATCAACCACGAGGGCATGTTGACCATGTTCGTGGCGGTCTCGATCCTGGCGGCCTACGTCTACCTCCATGTGGACCGCAAGCTGATCTACCTGCTGCTCTCGGGCACGACCTTCGGCCTGGCGCAGTTGACCAAGTCGCCGTCGATCATCGTGCTGGGCATTGTCGGCTTGATGCTGTTCGTCGGCCTGTTCGAGCGCGGAAGGCCCTTCGGCGTGAAGTTCTGGGACGCGGTCAAGGTGATGGCCATTTGGCTGGGCGTGGCGGCGTTGGTGTATGTCGCCTTGTGGCCTGGCATGTGGGTGGCCGCCAATAAGATGCTGTACGAAGTCTACGGCAACGCTTTCAGCTACGCCTTCCAGGGCGCGCGCCTGGACGTGACGCAGGAAGTCGAGCCGCGCAGCTTCGACCTCAACAACGGCCTGAGCGGTGTGACCTTGTATCTGCAGCGTCTCGTGCTGCGCACCACGCCGCTCACCTGGCTGGGACTGCTGCTGGCCGTCCCTGCCATATTCGCGGCGAAGCTCAAGCCTGTAGTCAAGAAGTTGGTCGGATATTTCTTCCTCACGGCGGTGTTGTTCATCCTCATGTTCGGCATCGCCAAGGGACGCGACTCGGCGCATTACATCCTGTCCAGCTTCTTCCTGCTGGATTTGATCGCCGTGATCGGTTGGGGTTTCGGTCTGTCCTGGGTGGGGGAACGTTGGTTGAAGCTGAATCAGGCTTGGGTCCAGGTGGGGTTGGTGGCCCTGATCGTCCTCGGGCAGATCGCGAGCGGCCTGTCGTTCTATCCGTATTACTATACCTATGGAAATCCGCTGGTGGTAAAGTCGCCCGAGCAATACGTTACAGGTTATGGCGAAGGGTTGGATCAGACTGCGGCGTATCTCGCGCAGAAACAGGATTCGAACGGGCTGCGTGTTTTTGCTTATAGCGGCATGGGACCGTTCTCGTATTTCTTCCCCGGGCGGACCGAGGTGATGAAGAAGGCCTATTTCTGGGAGCCTGGCATTCCTTCGGTGGTGAGCGGGATGCGCTGGTCGGAATATGTGGTGGTGTACTCGGTGGTGCAGGAGACCCTGCCCGAATGCGCGACCTTTTTGGAGGCGATGAAGGACGTGAAGCCCGAGCATGTGGTCACGTTGTATGGCGTGGAGGTGGCGCGCATCTATCGCACGGCGGACATCCCCGAGAGCGTGTACGAGGCGCTTGCAAAATAAAAAGACGGCCCGCGAGGGCCGTCTTCGTTTTAGCGGATGCCGCTGTCGTAGGTGACGATGACCTGGGTAAACTGGCCCGCCGTCACTGTGAACTCCTGGTCGGAGGCGGTGGGGTAGCGGCCCTGTATCTCGGGGTGTAGGACGTATTTGCCCGACGGGAGCGGGATGCGGAAGTTGCCTTCGGCGTCGGTCTGGACCTTGAGAATTTCCTCGCCCTGCGGGGTACGGATGATGAGCGTGGCCTGGTAGGGCTTGTCGGGGCAGGGAGTGTCGGCCTGTGCCACGGGGCAGCCCGGGCCGATGAAGACCTGGCCTTCGACGCCGCTCTCGCCCGAGGCGGGCGGGTTGACGTAGGCGGGCCCCCCGTTGGGATACGCCGTCGATGGGGTGGAGGCGCAGCCCGCCAGCAGGAGCAGGCAAAGGGTCAGGGGAAGAGCGTTTCGCATGTCAATCTCCTTTCCGTGCATGGACTTCGGTCGGTTTGGAAAAGTTCCTATGGCGCCGCGTCGGACTCGGGTGTGGCGTTGGGCGAGAGCGTGGCCAACGGGATGTCGGTGGGGACGACGGACATATCGCCCTTCCAGGGCAGGTAGGTCATGAAGGATTTCAACTCGAAGCTGCTCTGCACTTCCCATCGATTCAGGAAGAACAGGTTGCCTGGACCCTGGTTGGGGGGGTAGCCCAGGCCCATGCCCGCGATGTATTCCGCGAATTGGACATAGTCGATGGTGCCGCTGTTGGCCCTGCCGAAGGGGTAGGCAAAGGTCTTGACGGGGACGCCGATCATGGCTTCCAGTTTCTGCTTGGATTCGACCACCTCGGCGCGCGCCCGTTCGGGATACTGCACCAGGTCGATGTGCGTGAGGCTGTGGCTGCCGATCTCCCAGCCCGCGGCGGCCATTTCCTTGACCTGGTCTACGGTGATGTAGTTGGGCTGGTCGATGTAATCGGCCACCAGGTAGAACACGCCCTTGAGGCCGTATTTCTGCATGATGGGGAAGGCGTTTTCGTACACGTCCACGTCGCCGTCGTCGAAGGTGATCAGGACCGGGCGCGGAGGCAGGTCCGCGCCGACGGTGATGGCCTGGACCAACTGGTCGGTGGTGATGGTCTCGTAGCCCCAGTCGTGCAGGAGTTTCATCTGCTGCTCGAAGCGCTCGGGCGGGACGCGGTAGCGGCTGAAGTACGGCGTGGATTGAATGTGATGATACAGCAGGACGGGCACCGTGATCCAGCCGGGACCCTGAGCGACGCGGGTGGAGGTGGGCGTCGGCTGCGGGGTCAGGGTGGGGGTGATGGTGGGAGTCGGGGTAATAGTGGCCGTCGCGGTCGGAGGCAGGGGGGTGGGCGTCTCCGTGGGCGGCTGTGGCGTGGACGTGGCGGTGGGCGCGGCTGGGAATCCGCCGCATCCAGACAACAAAACAGATACCCCTAAGGCAAACAGGATTAATTTTTTCATCTATCGATTGAGTTCCCAGAGGATGCGCAGGCCGTCGAGGGTGAGCCAGGGCGCGATGTGTTGGATGACGGGCGTCTCTTTGGCGACGACCTCGGCCAGCCCGCCTGTGGCGACGACCTTCATGTCGTCCCCAAGCTCGGCGCGGAAGCGGGCCACCATGCCCTCGACCATGCTGACGTAGCCGAACAGCAGTCCCGATTGCATGGCGTGGACCGTGTTGCGGCCGATGACCGAAGGCGGGCGCTGCAAGTCGATGCGCGGCAGTTTGGCGGCGTGTGTGTACAGCGCCTCGGCGGCCAGGTTGACGCCTGCCGTGATGGCGCCGCCCAAGTACTCGCCCTCACGTGTGATGGCGTTGAAGGTGGTGGCGGTGCCGAAGTCGACCACGCAGGCGGGGCCGCCATAGAGCTTCATGACGGCCACGGCGTCGCAGACGCGGTCTGCACCGACGGCGCGCGGGTCCTCGTAGCGGATCTTGATGCCCGTCTTGATGCCCGCATCCACGACCAGCGGCTCCTGCCCGAGGTATTCGCGGCAGGCCTGTACCACGCGCATGGTCAGCGGTGGCACGACCGAAGCCAGCGAGATGCCCGTCAGGTCTTTGGGCGAACGGCCCGCGTTCTCGAACAGACCGAGCAGTTGCAAGCCGTACTCATCGGGCATGCGCGTATGATCGGTGGCCAGCCGCCAGTGACGGACGAGTTGTTCGCCTTCGTAGAGGCCCAGGGTCAGGTTGGTGTTGCCAACGTCGATGGTGAGTAACATGCGCGTATTATAACGCCCCACTTGTGAGGGAACTTGTGGCTTAAGGGTTTCTTATTTTATGGCTGCTTGATGACCGTCAACACGGCGCTATCGCGTGTAATCTCGTGGACGATCTTCGCGTCGGGGAATGAAGTCTCATCCAGGTTATAGCGGCTGGTCGAGACAATGTAATCATAATGGTCGGCCCGCTCGGCCTCGTAGGCCGAATACATCTTGATATCAGGCCGCAGATAGAGCATCAGATGGGAAGGGCCATCCACCCAGATGACGGCATTCGTCCGCGCGTTCTCGTTCAACCACTCCGACGCCTCGCGATACGACGTGCCCCAGTAATCCAGCTCGAACTTGCGGAAGGCGCCGTCCACGCCGCCGATGAAGCGGTTGTAATAAATGTACTCATACGGATGCAGGCGCACGCCGTCGACCACGCCTGGCAGCAGGCACAGGACGATCAGCGCGATTTGCAGCGCAGGCTTCTTGACCTTCTCGAACGCGACGCCCGCCATCCAGAAGACGGGCGGCAGGATGAAGAACACCTGGCGGAAGTTATCGTACAACGGCGAACGCGCGGCGATGAATCCCAGCGCCGGCAGGATGAACCAGACTAACGTCGCAACGAGCAGGTCCCGTTTCTCCTTCAGGCCGACGATTGCCACCGCCAAACCAACGAAGAATAGCACCCAGACCGGCTCCGTCAACTGGATGCCCAGCAGTACGGGCAGATATGAACGCGGGAGCTCGGTCGAGGCGTAGAGTGCGCCGTTGAAGAGCACCTGTCCCTGCCAGGGATATTTCGCCATCACCACCACACTCTCAATCAAATGTCCCAGCGGATTCGGCCACAGGTACGGCCAAGTCGCATACATGGCGGCCAGCGCGAGGAGCGCATAAACGATCAGCGGCGTAATGGCCTGTTTGCCTTTCTTCTGGAACGCATACAACGCCACGAGCAATCCCGCCAGCGGACCGAGGATGCGGATGCAGATGGTGAGGCCCAGGAGAATCGCAGCGGGAGCGATGCTGAGTAGAAAGTGGAAAGTGGTGGGGAGGAGTTTGCGATAGAGAAGGATAAGGAGGAAAGAGGACAGAAGAAAGAACGCGACGCGGAGTTGAATGAATAGAACGAAGAATTTCTGAATATAAATCTGCGGGTCGGCGGTGTGGATGTCCGAGGCGACGCGCGCAATGAGGTTAGGCTCACCCGCTGCCGCGGCCTGGACCATGTCCGTCAGCAGCGTGTGGACGGCGTCCGTGGCGGCGATGAGTCCGATGACGGAGACAAGCCACAGGGCGGTGAGAGTCAGCAGAGTCCGCTTGGAGCGGGGGGAGA
>CAZGFR010000121.1:6014-9679 GCA_964524485.1 uncultured Anaerolineaceae bacterium
GTGGGCCAGGTGACGTACGCCTGCAAGGCGCTGTCGGCATACTTGTAGAACTTGAGCTCGTCCCACGACTCGCCGAACTGGCGCGTGACCAGCAGGCCGAGCAGGGCCATGAGAATAAAAACGGCGGGTTTCGCGTATTTCGTCATGCTGTGCGCAAGTATACAAGGGAATGCGGACTGTGTGCAAAACAAAAACGCTGACCTCGCGGCCAGCGTTTTTGTCGGTGGCAGTTAGCGCATCAATTGCTCGACGCGGCTCTCGCCCACGCTGTAGTATTTGGCATCCTTGTGCGGGACGATGATCGCGGCGGTGGACTGCTCGGGGATCAACTGGTAGGCGGCGGAGAGCGTCATGCCGAGTTCCTTTTCGGCGGGCAGCAGTTGGAAGATCTTCTGGTGGTCTTCCAACTCGGGGATGGCGGGGTAACCCCACGAGTAGCGCTTGCCCTGCTCGGCGGGGAGTCCCAACTCGCGGCGGATGTGTTCGTGCAGGTAGTCGGCGGTGGCTTCCGCGGTTTGGACGGCCAGGCCGTGGGTGAAGTAGCCCTCGGAGTAATCGCCCGCCGCTTGCAGACGGTCGAAGCGCTCGGTGGCTTCCTGACCGACGGTCACGACCTGGAAGGCGACCACGTCCATCTTGCCCGATTCGGCCGAGGCGAAGTAATCGGACAGGGCCAGGTGGTCGTCATAGGGCTGACGCGGGAAGGTGAAGCGGGTCAACGGTTCGGGCGAGTCGTCGAGCGTGGCGGGGTTGTAGACGATCAGGTCGTCGCCTTCGGACTGGCAGGGGAAGAATCCGTACACGGCCTGCGGTTTGAGCCAGCCGTCGCGCAGGGCCCCGCGCGTCATCTGATCGAGGCGGGCGGCGAACTCCTTTTGGAGTTTTTCCCATTCGGGGCCGTGTGCGTTCTTCGCGCCCCACGACAGGCGATACAACTCGTTGATGTTGAGATGCTTGAGCACCATTTCGAGCGGCATGTCCTTGACCACACGCGGACCCCACTTGACGGGGCGCGTGATCGGCTCGGGCACGATGTTCGAGCGCGTGCCCGCCGTCTTGCGATGCTCGGGCGTCTGCGAGGCGCGGCCCAATTCCATCTCGGACTCGCGGCGGGTCTTCGCCAGCAGTTCGGGACGCTTCTCGGGGTTGATGAGCACATCCATCGTTTCGAGGCCTTCAAAGGCATCCTTACAATAGAAGACGCCAGGCTCGTAGAAGTCCCCATCCTCGGTTTGCAGGATGCGGCGCCCGAAGCGGCGATTGATGGCCGCGCCGCCAACCAGCACGGGGATGGTATGTCCGCGCCGCTGCAATTCGTTGACGATGAGCGGCATCTGCTTCGAGGTGCTGACCAGCAGCGCCGACAGGCCGATGGCGGTGGCGTTGACCTCCACGGCTTTGCTGATGATGGTCTCGGCGGGCACCTGCTTTCCGAGATCGAGGACGGTGTAGCCGTTGTTGGCGAGGATGGTCTTGACCAGGTTCTTGCCGATGTCGTGCACATCGCCGTAGACGGTGGCGATCACGACCGTGCCCTTGGTGACGCCTTCCATCTTTTCGAGATAGTTCTCAAGATGCGCGACGGTCTTCTTCATCACCTCGGCGGATTGCAGCACGAAGGGCAGGATCAACTCGCCCGCGCCGAACTTATCGCCGACTTCCTTCATGGCGGGGAGCAGGACGTTGTTCAGGGTGTGGACGGCGACTTCGTGCTTGGTCCGTAAGACCTCTGAGGTCTTTGAGACCTCGGAAGTCTCGCGGGCAATGATCTCATCAATATCCGCTTCCACGCCTTCCTTGTGGCGGTGGACGATGCTCCAGTGCAGGCGCTGCTCGGGGGTCATGTCAGCCGTCGGGTCGGAGGCGGCAGCCTGTTCGGTGGGCGTGACCTTTTCGTAGAATTCGATGTAGCGTTGCAGGGCGTCGGGGCGGCGGTTGAAGATCAGGTCCTCGGCCAGTTCCTTTTCGTTAGCGGGGATGTCGGCGTAGGCGGTGACGTGGGCAGGGTTGATAATGGCCATGTCGAGGCCAGCCTGCACACAATGATGAAGCATGATCGAGTTCAGCACGGGACGTGCGTGCTGGGTCAGGCCGAAGGACAGGTTGCTGACGCCCAGTGAGGCCATCACACCGGGCAGGTTCTGCTTGATGAGGCGGATGCCTTCGATGGTCTCGATGGCCGAGTTGACGAACTCCGCGTCGCCCGTGGCGAGCGTGAAGGTCAGCGCGTCGTAGACCAGGTCTTCTGGCTTGAGTCCGTGCTCGTTGACGGCGATGTCGTAGATGCGTTTGGCGACCTCGAGTTTGCGCTCGCGGGATTTGGCCATGCCCTGCTCGTCGATGGTCAGCACGATGACGGCGGCGTTGTGTTCCTTGGCCAGCTTGAAGACCTTGTCCGCTTTGGCGCGGCCCGCTTCGAGGTGCGTGGAGTTGATCAGGCAGCGCCCGGGCGCGGTCTTGAGCGCGGCTTCGAGCACGTCCAGTTCGGTGGTATCGATCACCAGCGGGACGTCCACGCCCATTTCAAGTTTCTTGACGACCTTGCGCATCAGCTCGACCTCGTCGGGACGTTCGGTGACGGCGCAGGAGATGTCGAGCGCGTGCGCGCCGAACTCGACCTGTTCGCGGGCCACTTCGAGGATGCCGTCGTAGTCCTCTTCGAGCAGCAGACGCTTGAACTTGCGCGAGCCCTGCGCGTTGCAGCGCTCGCCGAGCAGGGTGGGCGGCGGGTCCTGTCGCATGGCGATGGCCGACATGGCGGAAGCCAGCTTGGGCTCCGATTGGGTCGGGCGGGCGGGGTGGGGGCGAGAATCCAGCTTCTCGACCAGTCGTCGCAGGTGTTCGGGAGTCGTTCCGCAGCATCCGCCCACGACCGAGATATTGTGCTTGGTCACGAACTCGAACAGGTCATTGGCGAACGGTTCGGGCTCGAGCGGATAGACCGCCTGTCCGTCGACGTTGAGCGGCAGTCCCGCGTTGGGGATGCACGAGACGGGCAGCGTGGAATTCTCGCCGAGGATGCGGATCGGCTCGCGCATGTGTTCGGGCCCCGTGGAGCAGTTCAGGCCGATGACGTCGATGCCCATGCCTTCGAGGATGGCCAGCGAGGCGTTGATGTCGGTGCCGAGCAGCATGCGGCCCGTGGTGTCGAGCGTGACCTGGGCCTGGATCGGCAGCGACTGGCCCGTCTCGGCAAAGGCCTGGTGGATGCCCGTGATGGCGGCCTTGACTTCGAGGATGTCCTGCGAGGTTTCGATCAGCAGCAAATCCACGCCGCCGCGGATGAGGCCGACGGCCTGCTCGCGGAAGACGTCCACGAGGTCGTCGAAGGTGACATCCGACAACTGCGGGTCATTGGCCGAGGGCAGCTTGCCCGAGGGACCGATGGAGCCAGCCACGAATCTGGGTTGACCCGTTTTTTGGGTGAATTCATCGGCGACTTTGCGGGCCAATCGCGCAGCCGTCTCGTTGATCTCGAGCACGCGGTCCTGTAATTTGTATTCCGCCATTGTGATGCGGTTGGAGCGGAAGGTGTCGGTTTCAAGCACGTCCACGCCGACTTCGAGGAAGGAGCGGTGGACCTTCTCCACGGCTTCGGGATGCGAGATGACGAGGAAGTCGTTGCATCCGTTGTATTGCTCGCCGCCGAAATGCTCGGCGGTCAG
>CAZGFR010000122.1:0-9623 GCA_964524485.1 uncultured Anaerolineaceae bacterium
TGAACGTCGTCGTCAACGTGCTGGAGCAGATCTTCATGCTGGGCGTGGACCGCGCGATGGACATCATGTACACGGCGCATTTCAAGGGCTCGGCCTACGTCCAGACCCTGCCGCGCAGCGAGGCGGAGAAGCGCATCCAGCAGGCGCATTTAGCGGCGGCCATGCTGGGTTTCCCGCTGACCTTTTCCACCGAACCTGAATAACGTCAAAATACTTATCAAACTATCATCCATCCCGCCGTCTGGCGGGATTTTTCTTGTGTAAAATAGAATCCAGTACATCGAGGGACAAATTTTGAGATTGGAGGCAAGATGCACGAGATCACCCTGTTAATCAACATCGTGGTCGCCCTGGTGGTGGCCTTCCTCGGCGGCGTGGTCGCCCGCCGATTGGGACTGCCCACCATCGTCGGGTATTTGCTGGCGGGGATCGCCATTGGTCCGTTCACACCTGGATTTGTGGGGGATACCGAAACCATCAGCCAATTGGCCGAGTTGGGCGTCATCTTCCTGATGTTCGGCGTCGGTCTGCATTTTTCGCTCAACGACCTGTGGAAGGTCCGCACGGTTGCCATTCCTGGCGCGATCGGGCAGATGACCCTGACCACCCTGCTGGCCTTCGGCCTCAGTCAACTGTGGGGCTGGACGCTTTCGGCGGGGATCGTGCTCGGGCTGGCCATCTCCATCGCCAGTACGGTCGTGTTGCTGCGCGGGCTGATCGACAACGGCCTGCTCAACACGCCGCACGGACAAGCCGCCGTCGGCTGGCTGGTGCTGGAAGACCTGGCGACAGTCCTGATCCTGGTCTTTTTGCCGATCCTGACCAATGCAACGGGCTCCTTCGACTGGCAGGGCCTGATCTGGACGCTCGCCAAGGCGGGCGCCTTCGTGGGACTGCTGCTCTTCCTGGGTAAGCGTTTGATCCCGTGGATTCTGCTGCGCATCGCCCACACCCGCTCGCGCGAGTTGTTCATCCTGGCCATCCTGGCGATCACGCTCGGGACAGCGCTCGGTGCGGCGGAACTGTTCGGCATCTCGTTCGCGCTGGGCGCATTCATCGCGGGGGTGGTCGTCAGCGAGTCGCCGCTCAGCCATCAGGTCGGCGCGGACGTGTTCCCCTTCCGCGAGGCCTTTGCCGTGCTGTTCTTCGTCTCGATCGGTATGCTGGTCAATCCCATCTACCTTTTCAACAATATCGGGCAGGTGCTCAGCCTGACCCTGCTGATCGTGCTCGGCAAACTCGTGGTCACTCTGCTGCTGGGGCTGGTCTTTCCGTGGCAGGCGCGCACTGCGCTGATCATCGCTGCGGGCCTCAGCCAGATCGGCGAGTTCTCGTTCATCCTCGGACAGGCAGGTATCCACCTGGGATTATTGAGCCAGGACCAGTATTCGCTGATCCTGGCGGGAGCGCTGTTGTCGATCACAGTCAACCCGCTCATGTTCCGCTCGATTGCGCCGCTCGAAAAATGGCTGCGCGGAAATCCGTCGCTGTGGAATCTACTCGACCGTCACAACCCCATGCCCGTTCCGTTGGAAAGCGGACGAGAAGCGCACGTCGTCATCGTCGGCTATGGCAGGGTCGGACGGCACATCAGCATCCTGCTCGGCAGGATGTCCATCCCGCATCTGGTGATCGACTCGAACGCCGAACGCATCGAGGAACTCAACCGCCGCGGCATCCCCAGCCTGTACGGAGATGCATCCAACTCCGAGGTGCTGACGCACGCCGAACTGGAGCATGCGCGCGCGTTGGTGGTGGCTGGCCCCGATGAGTCGGCCAGCGAACTGGTGGTGGCTTCCGCTCGCGACATCGCGCCCGATCTGCCGATCATCGCCCGCGCCACCACCGAAGAAGGCATCCGTCATCTGGCGGACCTGGGCGCACAGGATGTCATCCATCCCGAACTCGAGGGCGGGCTGGAGATCGTACGGCACACGCTGTTGCAGTTAAACTTCCCTGTGCAGGAAATCATGCACTACATGGACGCCGTGCGCCGCGACCATTATGATATGCAGGTCGACACCCAGGACGAACATCGTTCCCTGCATGAACTGATGAACGCCGTCAGCAACATCGAGATCATCTGGCTGCAGCTGTCAGCGGAGAGTCCGCTGGTGGGACAGACCTTGGCCGAAGCAGACCTGCGTGCGCGGACGGGCGCCTCGGTGGTGGCGATCCTGCGCGATGGTCAGGTCAGCGCCAACCCGAAGTCGCACACAGCCTTTGAGGCTGAGGATCGCCTGGGTGTCATCGGCAGCCCGGAGCAGGTACGGGCGTTCGAACAGGTAATCCACGAATCCATTGATTCCAAAGAGACTCCCCATGAAATTTGAAACCGTGCGCGGACCGCAGATCCCCAAGGTCGGATTCGGCACCTGGTCCATCGGCGGCCAGTCGACTCCCGACCTCAGCCTTGATTCCGTTTCACGGGCGGCGCTGCGCTCCGCGCTGGAATTGGGCTACACCCATTTCGACACCGCCGAATACTACGCGGACGGCCACGCCGAGGAACTGCTCGGGCAAACCATCCGCGAGATGAGCGTCCGCCGCGAGGACCTATTCCTCACCACCAAGGTCTCACCCGAGCATCTGCACACCGACGATGCGCTGCGCGCCTGTGACCGCAGCCTGCGCCGCCTCGGCGTCGATTTCGTGGACCTGTACCTGATCCACTGGCCCAACCCGCGCATCCAGCTGGAAGAGTCTTTCCACGCCCTCAACCGACTCGTCCGCGAGGGTAAGGTGAAGCATCTGGGTGTGAGCAATTTCAAACTTAAGATGCTCAAGGAGTCGGTCGCGCTAAGCGAGACGCCCCTGCTGACGAACCAGGTTCCCTACAGCCTGCCCGAAAAGACCTACCTTGAAAATGGTGTGATCGCCTACTGCCAGCAGAATGACATCCTGGTCACGGCCTACTCGCCCGTCAAGTTCCGCAACCTGAAGGTCAATGCCACGTTGAAGTCCATCGCGGCGGCGCACGGGGCCACATCCTATCAGGTGGCATTGGCCTGGCTGATCGCCCAACCGCGCGTCATCACCATCCCCATGTCGTTCGACCCCGCACACCAAAAGGAAAACCTGGAGGCAATGAATCTCGAACTCAGTGCGTCAGAGATGGAACAACTTTCCAATCTATATTCGCGCTGAGCAGGCAGGGCGGAGAATCAACCATGAAGCCACTCGACACCCTCACCCAGATCAACCTCGACGACCTGGTCAGTTCCTTCGGCTGGCAGGACCGTCCCATGCTGGCGCGCCTGCTGCGGGTCCTCTTCCGCTCGCCCGCGCGGACCTTCGCCCAACAGATGGTCGATTTCGACGCCGCCGTCGGCAGGCAGGGATTGGTCGAGGCGGCGCGCGGCTTGCAGCGTCAGTACGCGCGCCAGGTCACTGTCTACGGTGCGGACCTGTTGCCTGATTCCGCTTTCCTGGCCCTCTCCAACCACCCAGGCATGACCGACACACTCTCGCTCTTCCTGGCGCTGAACCGCTCCGACCTGAAGATCATCGCCCTCGACCGTCCCTTCCTCACCGCCCTGCCCGAGACCAGCCAGCGGCTCTTCTACGTGCGCGACGACTCCGCCGCACGCATAGGTCTCGTCCGCCAGGTGAGTGCGCATCTCAAGAGCGGCGGCGCGGCGCTGACCTTCCCCGCGGGCCACATCGAACCCGACCCGAACGTGTACCCCGGTGCGCTCGAATCGCTGAACGACTGGACCGACAGCGTGGGCGTCTTCGTCCGCATGGCGCCCGAGACGGCGGTGGTGCCCGTCCTCGTGCGCGGCGTCATCTGGGAGCGGACAGCGCGTCATTGGCTGGTCAGGCTCAAGCAGGATCGCGAGGACCGCGAGAGGCTAGCCGCCGCACTGCAACTGTTGGCGCACGTCGCCTTTCGCCAGAGGGACGTCCACGTACAGGTGCAGATCGGGCGCCCGATCAGGCCGCAGGAGTTGGGATCCACTCAATCCACGGTCACCCACCGGGCGGTCCTGGCCGAGATGCGTCGCCTTATTCAGAATCCGCCCACGGGGGATGGAATCCCGTTGCTCGGGCAGGGTACAATATCTGTGTGAGACGCACCCTGACCTTCACCGCACCGCGCCAGGTGGAAATCCGCGAGGAGCCCCCGCCCCCGCTCGGCGCGGACGACGTGCTCGTGCAGACTGTCTGCTCGGCCATCAGCGCGGGCAGCGAACTGCTCATCTATCGCGGACAATTTCCCAGGGAACTAGCTGACTCGCACGATGCCCTCAGCAGCGGATTGAACTATCCGCTGGCTTATGGCTATGCCTGCGTGGGACGCGTGATCGAAGCAGGCCCCCGCGTGGACCCTGAATGGGTCGGGCGTTTCGTGTTTTCCTTTCAGCCCCACACGACTCATTTCATTGCCCGCCCCGAAGCGTTGTTCCCCGTCCCCGAGGGACTCGCCCCTGAGACGGCCTGCTTCCTACCCAACATGGAGACCGCCGTCAACCTGGTGCAGGACGCCGCGCCCATCCTTGGGGAGCGCGTGCTGGTGCTCGGCCAGGGCGTGATCGGCCTGCTGACGGCCTCCCTGCTGGCCGAATTTCCACTCGACCGCCTCGCCACCGCCGACCATTTCGAGGTCAGGCGCAAGGCGCTGGGCCTGCGCTCCTTCGACTCGAGCCAGCCCGACTTCCGCGACCAGGTCAGGGCCTGCCTGCCCGACGGCGCGGACCTGACTCTCGAGGTCAGCGGCGCACCCTCCGCGCTGGACGACGCCATCGCGTTGACACGCTTCTCGGGCCGCATCGTGGTCGGCTCGTGGTACGGCGAGAAGCGCGCCGCGCTCGATCTGGGCGGCGCCTTCCACCGCTCGCGCATCCAGTTGATCTCGTCGCAGGTCAGCACCATCGCCCCCGCCTTGAGCGCCCGTTGGGACAAGTCCCGCCGATTCGAGGTCGCCTGGCAGGCCTTGGGGCGCATCCGCCCCGAGCGCTGGATCACGCAGCGCTTCCCGCTGGATCAGGCCGCCGAAACCTATCGCCTGCTGGACGAACGTCCGCACGAGACGATCCAGGTGATGTTCGATTACCCGTAGGGATGCGAGCGGCTGCACCGCCGAACCAACGCACGACAGGACTTATGCAATTCCGTTACACGAATCTCGAAACCTGCCACGAAGCCACGGGACTGGTCATCGTCATCGACGTGATCCGTGCCTTCACCAATGCCGCCTTCGCCTTTGGCCAGGGCGCGGAACGCATCCTGCCCGTCAGCGGCGTGGAGGAAGCGCTGGCCCTGAAGCGCCAACTCCCCAACGCGTTGGCCTGCGGCGAGGTGGGCGGACTCCCGCCCAAAGGCTTCGACTTCGGCAACTCCCCCACCCAGACCCAGCTCCTCGATTTACGCGGTAGGACCATCCTGCAGCGCACCAGCGCAGGCACCCAGGGCGTAACGCGCAGCGTCTGCGCGGAGCAGATGCTGGCCGCCAGCTTTGTCGTGGCGGGCGCCACCGTCCGCTACGTGGGGCGGCTCGCGCCCGAAACCGTCAGCTTCGTGATCACGGGACAGACCTTCTCCACAGGCGGAGAGGAAGACCTGGCCTGCGCCGAATACCTTGAAGCCTGCTTGCGCGGCCAAGCGCCCGACGCCGCACTTTTTCTGGAGCGCGTCCGCCGTTCGCGCGATGCCCAACAGCATTTCGTCCCAGACCAATTGCTCTTCCCAGCCTCGGACATCGACCTTTGCACCGACCTGGACCGCTTCGACTTTGCCATGCCCATCACCAGGGAGGACGGCCGCTTCGTCATGCGCGCCGTCCATCCCTGATTCGACTTTTATCAAAGGAGCACTCATGTACACCCTCGCCGTCCGCCGTGAATTCATCGCCCGTCATTTCCTGATTGGAGGGGATTGGGGTCCCGAGAATTTCCCCAACTCGCATCACTACACGCTTGAGCTGCAACTCGAAGGCCGCGCCCTGGACCAGCATGGCTACCTGGTCGATATCGTGAACGTGGAAAAACATCTCGACGAGATCGTCGGTTACTACAAGGAACAGATGCTCAACGATAAGCCTGAGTTCGCAGGCCTCAATCCGTCCATCGAGCATTTCTCGCGCATCCTGGCCACTTCGCTGAGCGAACGCATCCAGGCGGTCAACATCACCGCGCTCAAGGTGGTGCTGTGGGAACACGCCAACGCCTGGGCGGCGTACAACGTTGACAGGGCCACAAGCTAACCTGCCGACCTTCAAAACTGCCAACCTTTACACTCATGAAGATCGGTCTTGTTATTTACGGCTCGCTCGACACGCTCAGCGGCGGCTACCTCTATGACCGCAAACTCGTGGACTATCTGCGCGCCCAGGGTGACACGGTCGAAGTGATCAGCCTGCCGTGGCGGAATTACGCCGCCCACCTGACCGATAACCTGACCTTCCGCCTGCCGCCCAACCTCGACATCCTTATCCAGGACGAATTGAATCATCCCTCGCTGCTGGCCGCCAACCTCGGGCCGCATCCCTACCCCGTGGTGAGTCTGGTCCACCACCTGCGCTGCTCAGAGCTTCGCCCAAACTGGCAGAACGCCTTCTATCGGCTCGTCGAGCGGCGATACCTGCGCAGTGTGGACGGCTTCCTCTTCAACTCGCAGACCACCGCAGGCGTGGTGAACAGACTCGTCCCGCCCAAACCGTCCGTGGTGGCCTATCCGCCCACCGACCGCTTCGGGGCGCGCGTCACCGAGGAACAGATCATCGAGCGCGCGGTCGCACCCGAACTGCGCATTCTGTTCCTGGGCAACGTCATGTTCCGCAAGGGACTGCGCACCTTGATCGATGCCGTCAGGGGCTTGAAATCCAAAATCCACGTGGATGTGATCGGCTCGCTGAATGTCGAGCCTGAATACGCAAGAGAGATGCAAGCCAGGGCGGCACCTCTTTCCTCTTTCTTCTTTCATGGAGCGCTTGACAGCGCTCCCCTCATCGACAAGCTCAAGGCCGCCCACGTGTTGGTCGTCCCGTCCAGCTACGAGGGCTTCGGTATCGTCTACCTCGAAGGGATGGGCTTCGGCCTGCCCGCCATCGGCACGACGGCGGGCGCAGCGGGCGAGATCATCCGCGAGGGCGAGACGGGCTACCTGATTCCCCCGGGGGATTCGGCCGCGCTGGCCGAACGCCTGTCCGCGCTGGCGAGCCAACGCGGATTGCTGGTACGCCTTTCGCACAACGCCCTGCGCCGTTTCCGCGCCCAGCCCACCTGGGACCAGACCGCGCACGCCATCCGCAATTTCCTGCTCGAACGAGTCGAGGCCTGATGGACTATTCGTTTCCGCATTACCTGCTTGCGAAACAAAGCGTGGACGACCGCGCCCTCAACCGTCCCGTGTACGAGCAGATGACCGCCAGCCTGCCCGCTCAGCCGCTGCGCATCATCGAGGTCGGCGCGGGCATCGGTACCATGCTGGCACGTCTCATCCGCTGGGGCTGGTTGAAACAAGCCGACTACGTGCTGGTGGACGAGATGGCCGAGAACATCGCCTACGCCGCAGATTGGATTCCGCGCTGGGGAACGGAATCAGGCCTGAGCGTCGAAAGAGACGGGGCCGACCGCCTACGCCTGTTCGACTTCAGCCGCGAGATCCACGTCCACCTGGTGCGGGCTGATGTCTTCGACTTCATCCGCTCCCAGCCCGCTCCCGCCGACCTGTTGATCGCCCACGCCTTCCTGGACCTGCTGCCCCTGCCCGCTTCCCTGCCGCCACTGTTCTCGCTGACGAGGAATCTGGCCTGGCTGACGGTCAACTTTGACGGCGTGACCAGCCTTGAACCCGTCCTCGACCCTGAGCTGGATTCGCGCATCGAGCGCCTCTACCACCACAGCATGGACACGCGCCCGACGGGCGGCGACAGCCAGTGCGGGCGACATCTGTTCTCGCACCTGCGGGCCGTGGGCGCGGACCTGTTGGCGGCGGGCGCCTCCGATTGGGTGGTGCATCCAGTAAACGGTGCCTACCCCGCTGACGAGGCCTACTTCCTGCATTTCATCCTGCACTTCTTCGAGGAGTCGCTGGGCGGCCACCCCGAACTGGACCCCGCCGCATTCTCAGCCTGGCTGGCCGGGCGGCGCGCGCAGATCGAGCACGGCGAATTGACCTACATCGCCCACCAAATGGATTTTTTAGTGCGACCATAGGTTATAATGACCTCCAATTAAAACGACGTCAGCAGTCTCCGCTGTTCCCTTGAGCTTTCGCTCACTCCCCAACAAGGTTGGACTTCTGAAGAAAAGGTAAATTCGTGAACTTCGAACAATTCAATTTGGATTCCCGTCTGAAACAGGGAATCCTCAAGGCGGGCTATGAGACCCCCACTCCCATCCAGGAGGCGGCCATCCCTGCCGCTTTACAGGGCCAGGACTTAATCGGTACCGCGCAAACGGGCACGGGCAAGACCGCCGCCTTCGTGCTGCCGATCCTCAACCGCCTGCTCGACGGGCCGCGCGGTGCGCCGCGTGCGTTGATCGTCACGCCCACGCGCGAACTGGCCGACCAGATCAACGACGTCATCCGCACGCTGGCGGCAGGGACCAAAATCCGCAGCGTCACCGTCTACGGTGGCGTGGGCGCCAACCCGCAGATCCAGGCGCTGCGCCAGGGCGTGGAGATTTTGGTGGCCTGCCCGGGCCGCCTGCTCGACCTGATCGCGCAGGGTCACGCTCGCATGGAAAAGATCGAGGTGCTGGTGCTGGACGAGGCTGACCGCATGTTCGACATGGGCTTCCTGCCCGACGTGCGCCGCATCATCAAGGCCGTGCCCGTCAAACGCCAGACCCTGCTCTTCTCGGCCACCTTCCCGCCCGAGGTCGAGCAGTTAGCCGCGCAGACGCTGTCCCGCCCGAAGCGCATCGCGGTGGGCATCAGCCGTCCCGCACACACCGTGACGCACGCGCTGTATCCTGTGCCGCCGCATCTCAAGTCGCAGCTGCTGCTCGAACTGCTCAAGCGCACCGAAACTGACTCGGTGCTGATCTTCACCCGCACCCGTCACCGCGCCGAAAAGGTCGACCGACAGGTGCACAAGGCGGGTTACCGTGTCACCAGCCTGCACAGCGACCGCTCACAGGGTCAGCGCCAGGCGGCGCTCAGCGGATTCAAATCAGGCAAGTACCAGATCATGGTTGCCACCGACATCGCCGCGCGCGGCCTCGACGTGGAAAGCATCTCGCACGTCATCAACTACGACATGCCCGATACCGCCGACGCCTACATCCACCGCATCGGCCGCACGGGCCGCGCCGAGAAAACGGGCGACGCCTTCACGCTGGTCACGCCCGACGATGCCGACATGATCCGCGCGCTGGAAAAGATCATGGGCAAGCCGCTGCCACGCGCCACGCTCGAGGGCTTCGACTACACCGTGCCCGCCCCGCCGAAGCTGGAACCCACCCTCCACAATCGGCACAAGCCCATGATGGCCCACCACACCTCCGCCCCCACGCCGACTACGACCCATCACTCCCGCAACGGCCTTGCACCGCGGCGGAAGAAGTAATCGGTAATTTATAACCCGCCTTTCTCAAGGCGGGTTTATTTTTGGGATAAGTTGTATGAAACAAATCTTGGATTTATCCGTATAATGAATACAGTGACAACATGAT
>CAZGFR010000123.1:0-9489 GCA_964524485.1 uncultured Anaerolineaceae bacterium
GGGGACGATGCGAGTCCCTCCGCGCCCACAAGACCGCCGTCACTGGCGGTCTTTGCTTTTCCAGTCATAGGTTTCCCCATTGAGGGGACGATGCGAGTCCCTCCGCGCCCACAAGACCGCCGTCACTGGCGGTCTTTGTTTTTAAAGCTTGGGAGTATAATGCGGAAATTTAATCGCTGGACAATCCATGAAACTGAACATTCAATTCGATAAGATTCGACAATCCGCCACGGTCGCGATGAACGACCGCATTCTGGCTGTCAAAGCCTCGGGCCGACAGGTGATTCAACTTCAAGTCGGCGACCCCGACTTTGCAACGCCTCAGCCTGTGCTGGATGCCGCCAACGCCGCCCTGAGCAGCGGTCTGACCCATTACGGTCCCAGCCGTGGCTCGCTCGAATTGCGGACAGCTGCCGCCGCCAAACTAGCCCGCGACAACGGCTTGAGCTATGACCCCGCCTCCGAGATTCTGGTTACGCACGGCGGAATCCACGCCTATTACCTCGCCATGCAGTCCGTCCTCAACCCTGGCGATGAAGTATTGATCCCCGACCCGACCTGGGCCACGCACGCCAACATGGCCACCATGTTGCGCGCGGATGTGGTCCGCGTGCCCGCGCCCGCCGAGAACGGATTCATCCCATACTTCGAGTCCTGGGAAAAGGCGCTGACCGCGAAGACGCGCGTCATCGTGCTGAACTATCCCTCCAACCCGACGGGCATGTATCCTACCCGCGAGTATCTAACGAAACTGCAGGAATTTGCCGCCGCGCACAACCTGTGGGTCGTCAGTGATGAAGTGTATGAAAACCTGTATTACGAAGAAAAGCCCACCAGCGCGGGCGCCTTGCCTGGCGCGAAGGAACGCACGCTGCTGGTCCACAGCCTGTCCAAGACCTACGCGATGACAGGCTGGCGCGTCGGCTACCTGGCCGCGCCAGTCAGCGTCATTGAGAACGCGCTCAAGGCCAGTCAGAATTCGATCACCTGCGTGGCGCCCTTCGTGCAGAAGGCCGCCGCCTTCGCGTTGACTGATGCGGGAGTGCAGCAATCCGCCGTGGACATGTGCGCCGCGTATGCCCGCCGCCGCGACCTGGTCATCCGCATTGCCGCTGAATATGAAAGTGAGAAGGTGCTGGTCCAGCCGTCGAAGGGCGCCTTCTACTTCTTCCTCGACTTCCGCCCGCTGGGCATGAGCTCGGTCGAGATCTGCGAACATCTGCTCGACGAGGCAGGCGTGGGACTGGTCCCAGGCTCTGCTTTCGGCGAGCAGGGCGAGGGCTTTGTCCGCATGACGATTGCCGCCTCAGACGCAGACGTTGAGGCGGGGCTGAGAAGAATCATCGAATGGGCAGAAAAGCAGGAGGTCCGATGAAAATTGCTTTCCAGGGCGAGCCCGGCGCGTATAGCGAGCAGGCCGTCTTCAACTACTTCGGCGAGGTCGAGGCGCTCCCGTGCGAAACCTTCGACGATGTGTTCGCCGCCGTGACTTCAGGTGCCTGCGATATGGGCCTGATCCCCATCGAGAATTCGCTGGCGGGCAGCATCCACCAAAACTATGACCTGCTGCTGCGCCATGACCTGCACATCGTCGGCGAGTATTTTCTGCGCGTGCGGCATTGTCTGATCGCGTTCGAGGATGTCGAGAAGAAAAACATCCAACGCGTCATCAGCCATCCGCAGGCGCTGGGACAATGCGCGGGCTATCTGCGCAGCCTGGGCGTGAAGACCGAGCCCGTCTACGATACGGCGGGCAGTGTCAAGATGCTCAAAGCCAGCGGCGAACGCACCACGGCAGCCATCGCGTCGAAGCGCGCGGCGCAACTATACGGCATGAGAATCCTTGAAGAAGGCATCGAAGACAATCAGGAAAATTACACGCGCTTCCTGGCCATCTCACGCGTGAACAAACAGCCCGAAGGCGAGGCCAAGACCTCCATTGTGTTCACGCTCAAGAACCAGCCAGGCGCGCTCTTCAAAGCGCTGAGCGTATTCGCCCTACGCGACATCGACCTGACCAAGATCGAATCCCGTCCACTGGCGGGCAAGCCCTGGGAGTATCTCTTCTACGTGGACTTCATCGGCGCCGTCAATGAGGATGCTACCAAGCGCGCTCTCGACCACCTCAGCGAGTATGCCGTCATGCTGCGCGTGTTGGGATGTTATCAAAGATATAGAATCTAATATCGTTGCGAGGAGCCGCGAGCCTCAAATGGCGAGCGGAGATGAAGCAACCTCATGTTTTATAGATGTTCTCAACCATGAGGAGGTTGCTTCGCTTCGCTGGCAACGACATAATTTGGTGCTTGACACATTCTCCCTTGATGCGTAGAATAGCGCCCAATATGAAACTGTCCAATCGCTTTTATTTTGCGTGGTACTTTTACGGCTTCCAGAACTCGGTTGCCGTTGGTGGCGCTTAAGCGGTAGGCAGAACACGCATACCCAGGAAACAAGAGCGAGCCAATCGGCTCGCTCTTTTCATTTTCAGGAGGCACCATGACCACTCGCGGCATCCGCGGCGCAACCACCGTCACCTCAGACGCGAAAGACCAGATCCACTCAGCCACCCAGGAATTGTTGACGTTCATCCTGGAGGCCAACCCCGCGCTTCAGGTAGAGGACATCGCCTCGGCGGTCTTCACCGTCACCGACGATATCAGTGTGACTCACCCTGCGCTGGCCGCCCGTCAGATCGGCTGGGACCTCGTCCCGATGCTGTGCGCCCGCGAGATCCCCGTACCCGACAGCATGCCGTTGTGCATCCGCGTGCTGATCCACTGGAACACGGAATTGCCTCAGTCTGCCGTCCAACACGTCTACCTGCGCGACGCCGTCAAATTGCGGCCCGACCTGGCTGCCCGCGCATAAAACCACAGGTCAAGGAGAAATCACCATGATGATCATTATGAAGGCCAGCGCCACTCCGCAGGAAGTCGAGCGGGTAGTCGACAAGATCAAATCACTGGGACTGGCTGCCCACCTCTCGCAAGGAATCGAAGCCACCATCATCGGCGCCATCGGCGAAACCCACAGCATCCCCACCGACCAGTTCGAGGGCATGGACGGGGTCGAGACCGTCCAGCGCATCACCCAACCTTATAAACTTGCCTCCCGTCAATTCCATTCCGAGAACTCAATATTTTCCATAGACGGATTCACCGTCGGCGGGGACGAGATCGCAGTCATCGCGGGACCCTGCTCGGTGGAGAGCCGTTCGCAGATCCTCGAAACGGCGCACGCCGTCAAAGAGGCGGGAGCCAGCGCGCTGCGCGGCGGCGTCTTCAAGCCGCGTACGTCGCCGTATGCTTTTCAGGGATTAGGCGAGGAGGGGTTGGAGCTGCTGGCCGAAGCGCGCGAAGCCACGGGCCTGCCCATCGTGGTGGAGATCATGTCGCAGGTGCAGCTCGACCTGATGGTCAAGTATGTGGACGTGCTGCAGATCGGCGCACGCAACATGCAGAACTTCAACCTGCTGCGCGCTGTGGGTGAGACGCGCACGCCCGTGCTACTCAAACGCGGACTCTCCGCCACCATCGAAGAATTACTCATGTCTGCCGAATACATTCTGGCGGGGGGAAACAAACAGGTCATGCTGTGCGAGCGCGGCATCCGCACCTTCGAGACCTCCACCCGCAACACCACCGACATCAACGCCATCCCCGTCCTCAAGGGACTCACCCACCTGCCCGTCATCCTCGACCCAAGTCATTCCACGGGACATTATGACTACGTGGCTGCCGTGGCCCGCGCCGCCGTGGCCGCTGGCGCCGACGGCATCATCGTGGAAGTCCATCCCGACCCCGCGCATGCCGTTTCCGATGGACGCCAGTCGCTCAAGCCCGAGAAGTTCGCGGCGATGGTCAGGCAGCTCGGCCAGATCGCGCAGATCATGGATCGCAGACTGGCTTCGGCGCATGGGTCGTATTCGCCGCAGGGTTGGGCGTAACCCCTCCGCCCTGAGCGAAGTCGAAGGACGAGATTACCAAATTACATGCGCTTCGACTGCGGAACGGAAGAACACCGTCCCCCGCTCACATGTGCCTGCGGCCCAGTGCAGGCAGCGCGAACACACAAAAAGGACTCTTTCCCCATGATGATCATCATGCATCCAGGCGCGACGAAGGAACAGGTCGCACACGTCATCTCGCACATCGAGGAGAATCACCTCTCGGCGCATGTCATCGAAGGCGCGGAGCAGATCGTCATTGGCGCAGTAGGCGAAAGTCACAGCATTTCCACCAGCATTTTCGAGACCCTGCCAGGCGTGATGCTCGTGCAGCGCATCTCGCAGCCGTATAAATTAGCCTCGCGCCAGTTCCACCGCGAGGACTCGGTCTTCCCGATCGACGGGTTCAGCGTCGGGGGCGAGGAGATCGCCGTCATCGCGGGACCCTGTTCGGTCGAGGGTCGTTCGCAACTCCTCGAAATCGCGCAGGCAGTCAAGGAGGCGGGCGCCAACGCGCTGCGCGGCGGAGCCTTCAAGCCGCGCTCGTCGCCGTATGCCTTCCAGGGGCTGGGCGAGGAAGGCCTCGAATATCTGGCCGAGGCGCGCGAAGCCACGAGCCTGCCCGTGGTGGCCGAGATCATGGCTATCTCGCAGATCGAGGTCATGACGCAGTACGTCGACGTGATGCAGGTCGGCGCGCGTAACATGCAGAACTTCAACCTGCTGCGCGCCATCGGCGAGACACGTACGCCCGTGCTGCTCAAGCGCGGACTCTCGGCCACGATCGAAGAGCTGCTCATGGCGGCGGAATACATCCTCTCGGGCGGCAACAAAAAGGTCATGTTGTGCGAACGCGGCATCCGCACCTTCGAAACGGCCACGCGCAACACCACCGACATCAACGCCATCCCCGTGCTCAAGTCGCTCACGCATCTGCCCGTCATCCTCGACCCAAGTCACTCGACGGGCCACGCCTCTTTCGTTTCATCCGTTGCGAAAGGCGCCATCGCCGCGGGCGCCGACGGCCTGATCATCGAAGTGCATCAGGACCCCGCGCATGCTCTCTCAGATGGCAAGCAATCGCTCACGCCTGAGATCTTCGCCAAGCTCGTCAAACAGGTCAAGGCCGTGGCCGAAGCCGTCGACCGTCGGCTGGCGGTCGCGTCGACGCACGAGGCGGCATGAGCGAGGATGGCTTTCACCTGAGGGATGCGAAGGTCGCCATTGTAGGATTGGGCCTGATGGGCGGCTCGCTGGCGCTGGCGCTGAAAGGAGCATGTGCCGCGCTGTTGGGAATCGACCCCGACCCTGCCACCCTGTCGCTGGCCCTCCGTCAAAACATCGTCGATCAGGCTGAGAGCGACCCCGCCAAACTGCTCCCGCAGGCCGACCTCGTGATCCTGGCCGCGCCCGTGCCCGTCATCCTCACGCTGTTGCAGAAGCTGCCTGAGCACACACCCAACTCGTGCATCGTGCTCGACCTCGGCTCGACCAAACGCGCCATCGTCGAGCAAATGGATGCGCTGCCCGAACGCTTTGACCCGCTCGGCGGGCATCCCATCTGCGGCAAAGAAAAGCTGACCCTGGCCAACGCCGAGCGCACACTTTACTACGGCGCGCCCTTCATCCTCACGCCATTGGCGCGCACTACATCGCGTGCGCTGAGCGCTGCACAGCAGATCATCGCCACCATCGGCGCGAAAGTCATCACACTGGATGCCGCCGAGCATGACCGCATCCTGGCTGCCACCAGTCATCTGCCGTTCCTGCTCTCGTCCGCGCTGGCGCTGGCCACCCCCGAGGAATGCGCGCCGCTGGTCGGACCAGGCTTCCGCTCCACCAGCCGACTGGCGGGCACCCCGGCGAGTATGATGATGGGCGTCATGCAGACCAATCGCGAGAACATCCTGACTGCCATCTATCGTCTGCAGACACAACTTGACACGCTCGAAATGCAACTCGCCTCAAACGACTTCGCCAACCTCGAAGCCACCCTCGACCAGGCACAAAGTCAATACCGCCGCTTCACGCCCTGACAATTACCGCTTACCAATTACCAACCATGCTCATTCCCCCTATTCCTCATCCCCTCAATGCCACCGTCCGCGTGCCTGGCTCCAAGTCGCTGACAAACCGTGCGCTGTTGATCGCTGCCCTCGCAAACGGCACCACGCGCCTGACCAATGCGCTCTTCAGCGACGACTCGCGCTACTTCGCCAAAGCCCTGCAAACCCTGGGCTTCGACGTGGTCCTCGATGAGGTCAATTACGAGATGACGGTTACAGGCCTGGGCGGAAGAATCCCTGCCCGCAGTGCGGAACTATTCATCGGCAATGCGGGCACGGCGGCGCGCTTCCTCTCGGCCTTCCTCACGCTGGGCGATGGCAAATACATCCTCGACGGCGATGCCCGCATGCGCGAACGTCCCATTGGCGACCTGGTTCAATCGTTGACCCAACTCGGCGCTACCGTCCATGGTCAGCCATCCACGGTTCCGCTGAGAATCCTCGCCCATGGTCTGCCAGGCGGCAAGACACAGATCGCGGGCAATATTTCTTCGCAATTCTTATCTGCATTATTGATGGTTGCGCCCTACGCGCAAACCCCAATCGAGATCGAACTCAGCACCGAGCTCAACTCCAAACCCTACGTGGACATGACCTTGGCCATCATGTCCGACTTCGGCGTGAATATCGAACGCGAAGGCTACTCACGCTTCATCATCCATCCCGCTCACTACATTCCACTCTCCACGTACGCCATCGAATCGGACGCCTCCGCTGCCTCCTACTTCTTCGCCGCGCCCGTCATCTTAGGCGGAACCGTCCGCGTGGAGAACATCTCGCGCCGCTCGAAGCAGGGCGACATCGCCTTTTTGGATGTGTTGCAACGCATGGGCTGCACCGTCGATGAAACTGATAACTGTGTACTGGTCACTGGCCCCTCGTCCCTCGTCGGCCTCGACGTGGACATGCGCGACATCCCCGACACGGCCCAGACACTGGCAGCCATCGCACCCTTCGCGTCCACGCCCACGCGCATCCGCGGCATCGCCTCGGCCCGCGTCAAAGAGACGGACCGCGTGTCCGCCGTCTGCGCCGAACTGATGCGCCTCGGTGTCCAGGTCGAGGAACACGGCGACGGCATGACAATCCACCCTTGCAATTCTTTCAAACCTGCCACCGTCCACACCTACAACGACCACCGCATGGCCATGTCCTTCGCGCTGATCGGCCTGCGCATGGACGGCGTCTGCATCGAAAATCCTGGCTGTGTCTCCAAGACCTTCCCCAACTACTTCGACGTGCTGGAGACCTTGCGATGATGCGCCTCGGCCTGATCGGCCATCCGCTGGGACACAGCCTCTCGCCTAAAATCCACGCCGCTGCGCTGGAAGCCTGCGGCCTGCAAGGCGAGTATTCGCTCTTCCCCATCGCGCCCGATGACATGCAAGGGCTGAAAGATCTACTAGCCCGCATGCGCAACGACGAAATCCATGGCCTGAACGTGACCATCCCGCACAAGCAGAACGTCATCCCGCTGCTGGATGAGCTGACACCCACCGCACAAGCCATCGGCGCGGTGAACACGATCTCGATGCGTGATGGAAAACTTGTAGGTGACAACACTGATGCGCCTGGGTTCCTCGCAGACCTCGGAGGTCTTAATATCCCCCAGGTCTCGAAGGCACTGGTTTTAGGCGCAGGCGGCTCTGCTCGTGCCGTGGTCTATGCCCTCGTCCACAACGGCTGGAAAGTGTCTCTCTCCGCCCGCCGCCCCGAGCAAGCGCTGGCCCTCGCATCCAATTACCACTTACCAATCTACCAATTCCCGATTCCCGATTCCCAACTTCCCGTCTTCGACCTTCTCGTCAACACCACCCCACTCGGCATGACTCCCAACGTCGACTCCTCGCCCTGGCCTGAGCATCTCGCCTTCCCGAAGAATGCAGCTGTGTACGATCTGGTCTACAATCCACGTGAGACAAAACTTGTCCGCGATGCGCGCGCCCAGGGATTGCCTGCCAAAACAGGATTGGGGATGCTGATCGAGCAGGCGGCGCTGGCGTTTGAGATTTGGACGGGACGGAAGCCGCCGAGAGAAATATTGTTTCAAAAGGTGGTCGAGTAGTCCCGAGTGCTCTTCGAGGGACGTACACCTGCACTGCGCGCAGGCGCAAGTGTCGAGACCACATCTCTCGCGAATCAAAATTTACTCTTGTTACTGGTGGTTTCGATACGGCGGACGAACGCCGCCTACCCAACCACCGAGTTTATATGAATATGGAGTTCTTATGCTGCGTTTCCTCACCGCTGGAGAATCTCACGGCCCCGCGCTGACCGCCATCCTGGATGGCGTCCCTGCAGGTTTGCCGCTTGACCCGTCCATCATTGACCTCGAACTGGCGCGCCGTCAGAAGGGCTATGGCTCGGGCGGCCGCATGAAAATCGAGAAGGATACGGTTCAGATCCTGAGCGGCGTGATGGCAGGCAAGACGACGGGCGCGCCCATCGCGCTGCTGGTCGTCAACGATGACCATGTCAAGTGGAAGGGCAAGGCGGTCGAGGCGCTGACCACGCCACGCCCTGGACATGCCGACCTGACGGGCGCAGTCAAATATGGTTACCGCGATCTGCGTCCCACGCTGGAACGTTCGTCGGCGCGCGAGACGACCATGCGCGTGGCGGCGGGCGCGGTCTGCAAGCACCTGCTGGCGCAGTTCGGCATCCGCGTGGGCGGATACGTCAAAGCCATCGGCGAGGTCGAAGCCGATTTTGGCGGGACCAGCTACGAGGTCCGCTTTGAAGAGGCCGAGGCCAGCGATGTGCGCTGTCCCAATCCCATCGCCGCCGCGAAGATGCGCGCCCGCATCGAAGAGATCATCCACGGCAAGGACACGCTGGGCGGAATCCTGGAGATCGTCGCGTTGAACCTGCCCATCGGCCTCGGCTCATACGCGCAATGGGACCGCCGCCTGGAGGCGCGCCTGGCGCAGGCGGTGTTGTCGGTGCAGGCCATGAAGGGTGTGGAGATCGGCGACGCCTTCGAGAACGCGCGCCGCCCTGGCACGCAGGCGCACGACGCCATCCACCTTGACGCGGACGGGAACCTGCTGCGCCCCTCCGATCACGCGGGCGGAACCGAAGGCGGCGTGACCAACGGTCAGCCGCTGGTCATCCGCGCGGCGATGAAGCCTATCGCCACCACGCTCAACCCGCAGCGCACCGTCGACCTCGCCACGGGCGTGGAAGGCCCCACCACTTACGAACGCTCCGACTTTTGCCCCGTGCCGCGCGCTGTGCCGATCCTCGAAGCGATGGTGGCCTTCGTACTGGCCGATGCCCTGCTCGAAAAGCTCGGCGGCGACTCGATCGCAGAGATGAAGCCGCGCTTCGAGACATTGCGGCGGGCGAATTTGCAGGACCTGCCGATGGATAACACGCCGCATGTGTGGTGGCCGTAGAATGGTAATTGGTAAATGGTGCGTGGTAATTATTGAGGTTCTGAACTGCAAAAGGTTCACCGCAGAGGCGCAGAGA
>CAZGFR010000124.1:0-9318 GCA_964524485.1 uncultured Anaerolineaceae bacterium
CGCATGGCGACTACACCGTTTCCGCGACTGCTGGGGAGTCACATCGACCAGTTGCCAAAGTTTGCCGAGGGACTCTCGAAGTTGCTGCCCGAGTTCAACATCGCCTATGCCGCGCTGGGACCCGCCCTGCCCGAGTCGCCGCGCAGCTATGAACTCATCCCTGAAGCCATCGCTGCCTCGCAGAATATCTTCTTCAGCGGTGTGATGGCTGACGCACGCGGCATCCATATGGACGCGCTGCGCGCCTGCGCCGAGGTCATCGTGCGCTGTGCGCCCATCGACCCGAACGGCTTTGCCAACCTGAACTTCGCCGCGCTGGCCAACGTCCCCGCGGGCGCGCCATTCTTCCCCGCCGCGTACCACGAAGGCGACGATCCCATATTCGCGGTGGCGGTCGAGTCGGCGGACTTGGCGGTGGACGCTTTCAGCGGCGCATCCAGCCTCGAAGACGGCCGCCAAGCTTTGGTCCGCGAAATCGAGCGGCACGGGCAAGCCATCGCCAGAGTCGCGGCCACCCGCTTGTGGCACGTCCCGTTTGGCGGCATCGACTTCTCGCTGGCGCCCTTCCCCGACGACGCGCATTCGCTGGGCGGCGCTGTCGAACGCATGGGAGTTCCGAAGATCGGCCTGCATGGATCGGTGGCTGCCGCCGCGCTGTTGACTGAAGCCATCGACCGCGCCGATTTCCCGCGCACAGGCTTCAGCGGATTCATGCAGCCCGTGCTTGAAGATTCGGTGCTGGCCCGACGCGCTGCCGAGGGCACGCTGACCGTGAAGGATGCGCTGCTCTACTCGACGGTGTGCGGCACGGGGCTGGACACAGTGCCGCTGCCAGGCGATACCCGCGCCGAACAGTTGGTCCCGTTATTGCTGGACCTCTCCGCCCTGGCCCTGCGCCTCGATAAGCCTCTGACCGCGCGCCTGATGCCCGTCCCTGGCAAAGGGGCAGGCGACGAGACCACCTTCGATTTCGGGTTCTTTGCCAACAGCCGTGTGATGAAATTGGATGCGGAAGCGCTGACCGCGCCGATGATGAAGGACGCGCTGATTCCCTTCAGCCCGCGCAAGAAAATGTAGGGGCGCGGTCCCCGCGCCCGCATCGACACAAAAAGGGCGGGGAGACCCCGCCCTTACGCTTCTCGCCAGTAATCTCCCCCACCGCCTTCACGTTTCATCAATCCATAACCGACCAGTTCCCGCCGCAGAGTGGCCGTGTCCTCGTGGTAGCCACTCAGGATCTCGTTGACCTGTTTCTCGCTGTAGCGTTTGCCGACCTTGAAGGCTTTGGCTACATAGCGCAGCACGGCTTCCAACTTTTTGCGCTGGGCAGGGATGGTCTTGAGGCTGCCGTCCTTGCGCGCGTAATCGTTGATGATCTTCTGGTCGTAGGCATCGAGGTCCACGTCGGCGATGGAGGCGGAAAGGTCCTCGCTGGAGAACAGGCTGCGCGATTTGCTCTCCAGCGCAGCCTTCTCCAGTTGATAGACGTTGTAATAGCTCTGCGTGCGGGCGCTGACCAGTCCCGCCTCGGCCAGCCGCGCCAGGTGATGCGACACGGTCGAAGCCTTCAAGTCGAGCAGGGCGGCCAGTTCCTCCACGCTGTACGGACGCTGCGCCAACAGGCCGATGATCTTGAGACGGTTGGCGTCGGCCAGGGCCTTGAAGAAATTGACCATTTCCTCGCTCATGGCACTCTCCAATATCTTGACCCGTCGCTTTCGCGGGCCAGCAGGTTGGAGTCGATCAGGTCGCGGCGTAGACCAGAGGTATCGAGGTGGAAGCGGCGCAGGATGGTGTTGACTTCCTTTTCAGTGTAGTTCACGCCAGGCATAAAGGCTGTGACGAGGTATTCGAGGAGGATGCGCAGCTTGGCGGGCTGGGAGGGAATCTGCTTGATGCTGCCGTCCTTGTTGAGGTGTGAGGTCAGCACCTTGCGAGACTTCGCGTCCAGTTCGGGCGCGGGCGTGTAGCTCTCGCGCTCGGCCTTGGCAAACTGCCGCTTGGACAACGCTTCCATGCCGCTTTCGTCCAGTTCGTAGACGTCCTCATTCTTGCGGACGACGCCCACGAAGTGCAGAAATTCCAGATGGTCGAACGCATCGCGGACGGGCATGCCGAGTTCGGCAGCGACATCCGCAACACGGGCGGAGCGTTGGGCCAGTACGCCGATGATCCGCAGACGGTCGGCGTCAGACATGGCTTTGACAAAAGCGAGCATTTCAGGGGTCTCGTTCATATTTCACTTCCATAAATCTAATTCGATATGTATCGAAATAGATTTTAATGAAATTCAGCAAGCTGTCAAGGGGTGAATTTGACGGGATCAGGCGCGGGGTTCAGGAACCGGGCCTGGGAATGGGGGTTATAATTTCTGCGCAGGAAAATTCACTCGTTTGGAGGTATCTGTGACAGGAGAGAGTCATGCATTCTTCGAAGGGAAGATCGTCCCCTTCTCGGAAGCCAAGGTCAGCATTGCGTCGCATGCCTTTTTATACGGTACGTCGGTTTTCGGCGGCATGCGCGCCTATTGGAATGAAGAGCAGAAGAAGCTCTTCGTCTTTCGCCCGTTCGACCATTTTCGCCGCCTGTTGAACTCCGCGCGCATGTTACGCATGCAGGTGGATTACGATGAGGAAAGCCTGACCCAAATTCTGCTGGACCTGCTCCATACTGACAACTGGCAGCGTGACGTTTATATTCGCCCCACCATTTACAAGGCCGACATCGGCATCGGCGTGCGATTGCATGACTTACGCGATGATTTGAGCATCTTTGTGCTGCCGTTCGACAAGTACGTCAAGAACGATAGCAACGCGCACGTGACCTTCTCGTCGTGGCGGCGCATCGACGACAACGTCATCCCTGCGCGGGCCAAGGTGGCGGGCGCCTACGCCAACTCCGCGCTGATCAAAACGGATGCGAATCTGGCAGGTTTCGACGAGGCGCTGGTCCTCGACCATAACGGGCACGTCTCGGAAGGCTCGGCCATGAACATCTTCATGGTACGAGACGGGGTGCTGGTCACGCCGCCGATCACCGACAACATCCTAGAAGGCATCACACGTCGCTCGATCATCGAACTGGCTCAAAAGGAGTTGGGGCTTCAGGTGGTGGAACGCACCATCGACCGCACCGAAATTTTCGTGGCCGAAGAGTTGTTCATGACGGGCACCGCCGCCCAGGTGGTGGTCGTGACAAAAGTGGATCACCGTTCCGTGGGCTGCGGCGAGATGGGACCCATCGCCTCGAAGCTACGCACGATGTTCGATGACATCGTGCGCGGGAAAAATCCCAAATACGCGCACTGGAATACGGCTGCATAAAACGAGCGAGCGCATCCTTTGTGGATGCGCTCGTTTTTTATTCGACATTACTGGATATATTTACCCAGCACCCCGTTCGGGTCGATGACATCTTTCAACGCGCTGTACGGCACCGTGACCGTTTGCGGACCTGCTGCATAGGCCGCGACCTGATACTCGTCGAAGGTGATGAGCAGGCCGTCGGCGGTGATGTTCCAGCTTTTGTAATTCTCAGGCGTGGGTTCCGCGCCGGTGAAGAATGTCGGATCGAAGCCGATGTCGCGCTTGGATAACTCCTCCTTGCTTATATCGGAAAAAATCTGCAGGTAGTTCGAGCCAGGCAGGAAGAGTTCATCGAGCGTGACCTCCTTGCCCGTTTCGAGGTTGAATGTGACCGTCTTGCTGAAATGATAAGGGTGGGCGGCGCCATCCGTGTAGCCCATGACGTTGAATTTGATGCTGTAGATATAACCTGGCGGCGATAGCAGTTCATATTTCACGTCAAACGAGCTACCCGCAACGATGGGAGAGGCGGGCTGGTCTTTCATGCTGTCCTTGAAACCATCGACCATTTCCTTCACCGCCAGATGCATGATGACGTTGAACTCGACGATGCGGCCATCGTCCACGCCGACCAGGGCGGGCAATTCTGTGGTGATGGTGTATTTGGGCGCGTCGTTCGATTCGCTGGCGCTCTCCGTTGTGAACTGGGCGCGCTCATAGAGCGGAGCCTCAGTGGGTGTGAGCGTGGCCTGTTCGACAGGCGGGACCGTCAAAACGGGGGCAACCGTCGGTGCGGAAGGCTGGCCCAGGGTACAAGCTGCAACACTGAAGGCCAGCGTCAAAAAGGCGGAGATCGCTTTTCGTCGCGCAGTCATGGCAATTTTCCTTTCGAAATAACCTACTTGACGTATTTTCCCAGCGGACCCTGCGGATCGATGAGATCCTTCAGGGCGCTGTAAGGCACGGTGACGGCCTGCTGCCCGGCAGCGTAATCGGCCACCTGATATTCATCGAAGGTGATGACTAGGCCGTCGGAGGTGATGTTCCAGTGCTGATAATTTTCGAGGGATGGGTCCGCCCCGCTGGCATAGGCCTCGAAGCCGATCTTGCGCGATGCCAACTCGGCGGCGCAATAGGTGGATAAAGTCTGCAAATAGTTGGAGCCTGTCAGGAAGAGCGAGTCTAGCTGGACTTCCTGCCCTGTTTCGATGTTGAAGTTGATCGTGCGGATATTATGGAAGAGCTGCGGCTCCCCGTCAGCATAGCCAGTGATGAGATATTTGAGGCTGATGATCTCGCCCGGCGGAGAGACCAACTCATAGCGGACGTCCAACGTGCTGCCGCCGCTGATCGGTTCGGCAGGCATGCTTTGCAAGGCATCCTTGAGTTCACCGACGAACAATTGATAGTCGCCGTAGGTCAGGTCGTTAAAGGCCTTAACGCGCGGATCGTCAACCCCGATGATGGTGGGCACGTCGGCGGTGATTTTGTATTTCGGTGCCTCGCCCGACTCCTCGAAGTGCAGCGGGCTGACGCTCACCTGTTGGCTGAGCGGGCGGGACGGGTCGATCACACGGGGCGAGGTGGACGTCGAAGACGGGGAACAGGCCGCCAGAGCCAGGGTCAAAATGGAAAGAAGGACGAGAAATTTGAAGCGATGGGATTTCATTGGGTGAGTTCCTTGAGAATGGAAATGGTCTCCTGCTTGCCGCCGTAACCGTTCTCGCCGCCCGGGCCGACGCACGAGGGACAACCGTCGGCGCATTCACATTGGCTGACGAGTTCCAGAGCGCGGCGCATCAGGTCGTCGTGGATCTCGAACAGGCGTTGGCTGAATCCGATGCCCGCGGGGACGAGGTCGTACAGCACCACCGAGGGGTTGGGGAAATCCTCGGTCGGGGCGGGCTCGATGTGCGTGCCCAGGTCACCGCTGTCGCACATCAGGAAGAGCGGAGCCAGGTTCCCGAGCACGTAGCTCAACCCCGCCAATCCGCTGCGCATGCGGACATTGGCCTCCACCTTGCGATGACAGGAGGAGCACAATGTGGTCAGGTTTTCGAGGCGATTGGCCTCCTCGCGCGAGGTGAAGGCCTTGAACGGGACCTTGTGATGCACATCGTGCTGACGGCCGTTCTCGGGCGCACCGCACACCTGGCATTTGAATCCGTCTCGGGCGCGGACACGCTCGCGGATCTTCGCCCAGCCCGGGCCGTAGTCGTTCGGGTCGTTGGTCCAGGCGCCCGCTTCGCGCAGGCGTGTCACCGTCTGCTCAGAGAGGGTCAGCCAGTAGCCCGTGGTCTGCAACTCGGAAGGCGGCAGGTCGAGCGGCTCCTGGCCCAGATTCTCGTGCGTGTACCAACGGCGTTTCTGAAAGCCCGTCACCTGCGTAGTGACCTGTAACTCGCCCCAGTTCTTATCGGCGCTTTGAGTGTGTTCCTCTCCGCTCAGCGCAAGGACTTTGATGGTCGTGCCACGCATCGGCTCGGTGTAATAATCCATGGTGGCGACGCGCAGGTGCGCAATGTTCTGTTCAAGGTCGAGGCTTTCTACGAAATAGGATTGCGCCTCGTGCAGATAGACCGCGCCCGGGTGGACCATCCAGGCCGCGCTCTCGCCGTCCACTGTGCCGACGGTGCGCGGGCCGTCCTCGGTCATGGCCTGCAAGACCACGCCCTGCGGCGAGGCGGACCGCAGCGAAATGTCCGCCGCGGGGTACTGGTCGGCCATCCAGAAGTACTTGTCGTTCGAGAGATGCGCCTCGTGATTGCTGACCAGGAATTGCAGAAAATCACCAACCTGCTCGGCGCTCAGGTGGCCAAAGCCCTCGTTCGTTTGGAAGGGCAACTCGAACATCGCACAACGTAAATGCTCCAGCAGGATCAACAGATGGTCTGGGTTGACCAGCGCCTGCTCGGGTGAACGGCCAAAGAAATATTCGGGATGATGCGCCAGGAACTGGTCGATGGGATTCGCCGACGCGACCAGCACCGCCGCAGCCGATTCGAGTCCACGCCCGGCGCGACCCGCCTGCTGCCACGCCGATGAGATGCTGCCCGGGTAGCCGACCAGTACCGCCGCGCCCAGCCCGCCGATGTCGATACCCAACTCGAGGGCGTTGGTCGCCACCACAGCCTGGACCGAGCCATCACGCAATCCCTGCTCAATCTCGCGGCGCTGTGAGGGGAGATAACCTGAGCGATAACCGCGGATGGAAGAGGAAAGAGGAAAGACGAAAGGCAAATCATTCTTTCCTCTTTCCTCTTTCCCGCTTTGAAGGTATGTGAGGATGATCTCGACCGACCTCCTTGACCTGGCAAAGACCACGCTTTGCACGTTCTGCGCGATCAAGTCCTGCGTGAGGCGCACGGCTTCGAGCAACGAACTTTTGCGCAATCCCAGCGCCTCGTCTACGACGGGCGGATTGTAGATAAGAAAGTGACGCGGACCGCGCGCCGAACCGTCCTCGTCGATGAGGTGGACGGGCGCTTCGATCAACCGTTCGGCCAGTTCGCGCGGATTTCCAATCGTCGCCGAAGCGAGGATGAACTGCGGCCTGGCGCCGTAGAATTTTGCCACGCGCTGGATCCGTCGCAGCACGTTGGCCACGTGCGAACCGAACACGCCGCGATAGGTGTGAGCCTCGTCTACGACGATGAATTTCAGGTTCGTGAAAAATTCGGCCCAATTGGTGTGATGCGGCAGGATGCCGGTGTGCAGCATATCGGGGTTGGTCAGCACGATGCGCGCCTGCTTGCGGATGGCGGGACGGTCTTTCTGCGGAGTGTCGCCATCGTAAATGGCAGCGGACAGGTCCGCAGGCTGGGCGATCGAAAGACCGAAGCGTTCCAGCGTGTTGAGTTGGTCCTGGGCCAGGGCCTTGGTGGGGAAGAGATATAGCGCGCGCGCCTGCGGGTCTTCCGTCAGCGCGGACAGGACCGGCAGGTTGTAAGCCAGGGTCTTGCCGCTGGCTGTGCCGGTGGCGAGGATGACGTTCCCGCCGCTGCGGACGTGGGTCCAGGCCTGGGATTGATGCGAGTACAGGGAATGGATGCCAGCGGCGATCAAAGCCTGTTTGACGGGAACAGGCAGATCGGTCGGCAGCGGGGTAGTGGAAGCGGGACGCGGGGGCAGGGTCCGCCAGGCGGCGAAGTGATCCGCCGTCAGCGGGTCACGCTTCCACAGGTCCAGCAGAGCGGCGAGCGACATGGGGGTCAGTACTTGAGGGCCAGCGCATCGAGTTTCAGACCGGAGATGGTCAACTCGAGCGGCTCGGCACGGACGTGCGCGTCGGCGGGTATGCGCTCGAAGGCCGATTTGGTGATGAGGATCTCGCCGCCGCTGGCGATGTCTTCGCCGAGTTTGCTGGCGCGGTTGACGGCCATGCCGAAGTAATCGGGACCGCCGATGAGCAGCACCTCGCCGTAGTCGATGCCGGTGCCGACCAGGATGTCGAACTTCTCGTCGGTGTTGGCATTGAGGTCGGCAAAGGCGCGGTTCATGGCCAGCGCGGCGCGCACGGCGGGATACACGTCGTCGAACATGGCAAAGCAGTTGTCGGCCTCGTATTTGATCACCTGTCCGCCCTCGTGTTCGATGAGCGGACGCGAGATGGACTGCATGCGATAGACCATCGCCAGGTTATAAACGATGCCGTATTTCTGGGTCAGCATCGAGAAGCGCGAGAGGTCCATCACCAGCACGGCCTTGGTCGCGCCGAACTCGCGCCAAAGTTGTTCTTCGACCGGCTTGCGCAGCGGATGATCGGTCTGTTCGATATACTGCTGCAAAAGTTCTTCGAAACGTTTATCCATCCTGCCTGACTCCATTTCCATTGACGTGCAGCCTGCGGAAGGCCAGCGCCCCCACCCCGAGCGGGACCCAAAAGGTGACGGCGCGATACGCCAGCGTGACGATGACACCCTGGCTCCAGGCCACGCGCAACGACGACAGCGCCAGCGGCATGAGGCCCTCCACCACGCCGATGCCCGAGGGCGTGGGCGACACGATCAGGAACAGATAGCCGATGGAGAATCCGCCGACAATGGTCCCCGCAGAAAAGGGTACGTCGAAGGCCAGGAAGGCCGCGGTCAGGATGGCCATCAGCATCCCCTTGTTCAGCAGACCCCACAGCACCGGGCGGACCATGACATTCGGCTGCTCGGTCAGGCCGGAGAGTCCTTCGGCGATCTCGTGCGCAAAGGCGTGGGCGCGCTCCTCGCTCAGGTAATCACGGTGGATCACGAAGCGGGTCAGGCGGTTGACGATGTGTGAGCCCCTGGCCAGTACATTGCCGAGCGTGACCGCAGAGCGATATCCGAGATACAGCAGGAAGGCAATGACCAGCGCCAGGGCCAGCAGCAGGAGCGCCGCTGTGATCTCTCCCGCCGAGAGATTCCCGCGGCGGACGAGCACGATCAGCCCCATCGCCAGGATGCATAGGAAGGCGGCCTGGTCGAAGAGCAGGAAGAGCGCCGCGGCGACGGTGGCCTTTCCGCTGGGATGTCCGCGCCGACGGGCCTCCGCCGCGAAGAGGGCGATCCCGCCCATGCCGCCCGTGGGCATGACCACGTTGACGAAGGCCGCCGCAGCGGCGACAACGCTCAAGTTCAGGGTGGAGTCGTCCATGCCGAGCAGACGGTAGATGGATTGGTACATCTGCCCGACCACCAAGAACCAGAGCATCTGAAGGGTCAACGCCAGCAGGAGATACCAGTGGTTTCCGCTCTTCAGGGTCTTGAGGATGGTCTCCAATTCCCCGAAACTCAGGATGACCAGGGCCACACCCAGGAACAGGATCACCACGAAAATGAATTTATTCATCGTCGTGGATTATACACACAAAAAAACTCCCGCAAGCCGAAGCCCGCGGGAGCCGTTGGTCATACATTCGCCATCTAACTGCGGCGGCGTCCGCCACCCACCAGAGAGACGAAGTACAACAGCTGCAAAATGGCAGCAGCCAGCCCGGCCACATAGGTCAACGCAGCGGCGTTCAGCACGTTGTTGACGCCCG
>CAZGFR010000125.1:0-5042 GCA_964524485.1 uncultured Anaerolineaceae bacterium
TCTTGACACCGCTTTGAAATCGGAGTATCCTTGCTCTACCGACCGTTCGGTAGGGAGCTTCCATGACCAGAGACGACATTCTCGACGCCGCCGCACAAGTATTCCGCCAGAAGGGCTTCAACGGGGCTTCGATGCAGGACATTGCCGAAGCCGTCAACCTGCAAAAAGCCAGCCTGTACCATCACGTTTCGTCCAAGCAGGAGATCCTGCTGGCCCTGCTCGACCGCGCCCTGGGGATGTTGACCGAGCATATCGCGGGCATCGCCGCCCAGGACCTGCCCGCCGACCAGAAACTGCGACAGATGATCCGCGCCTATCTGGCCGCTCTCTCCGATAATTCCGACCTGTCCTCGGTGCTGTTATTCGAGCATCGTTCCCTGGATAAAAAGTCCCATGCCCGCCACGTGCCTCAACGCGACAAGTTCGAGGCCCTGTGGCGGGATGCGATTAACGAGGGCGTGCGCACCAAGGTGTTCGACTGCGCCGATACGGGCCTGGCCGTCCGCGCGCTGATGGGGGTGATGAACTGGACTTTGACGTGGTACCGCCCCGACGGCGGCAAGCCCATCGAGGTCATCGCCGATGAATATGCGGATCTGATGTTCAATGGATTGTTGAGATCGTAAGGCAGAAGCGCCCTTCGATTGCGGCCTTCGCTTTGCTCAGGCCTCTGCTCAGGGCGATCAGTTCACAAAGGAGAAGACGCATGTATTCGTTCGAACCCAATGAGGAACAACAGATGCTGGTCGATGCGGTGGGGAAATATGCCGCGAACGACTTGCGGCCTGCCGCGCACGAAGCGGAGGAGAGCCGCGAACTGCCGAAGAAGCTCATCAGCAAGGGATGGGAGATCGGCCTGTTACAGGCGTCCACGCCCGAGGCGTACGGCGGCTTCGGGGAGCGCTCAGCGGTGACGGGCGCGCTGGCCGCCGAGGAAATGGCCTTTGGCGACCTGGCGGGCGCCTACGCGGTGATGACGCCGTCGCTGTTTGCCACGCCGATCCTGCTGGCGGGTTCCGAGGAGCAGAAGAAGCAATATCTGCCCGAGGTGGTCGGCGGCGACTGGCGTCCGTACACGGCGGCATTGATCGAGTTTGCCTTCGACTTCGACGCCAATGCCTTGCGCACCAGCGCAACGGTCGAGGGCGGGGAATACGTCCTGAACGGCGAAAAGGCCTACGTCCCGTTTGCGGATAATGCCGAGGCGATCCTGGTCTATGCCAACCTGGATGGGCAGACGCAGGGCTTCATCGTCCCGAAAGGCGCGGCGGGACTCGCCGTCAGCGAGGAGCGGGAAAAGCTGTTGGGTCTGAACGCGCTCCCGTTATATCGAGTCAAACTGGACGGGGTACGTGTCCCCGTTTCCAATCGACTTGGCGGCGAGGCGGGCCACAACTTCGAGCCGATCCTGGCTGCGATGCGCGTTGCCTCGGCTGCGGCTGCGCTGGGCGTGGCCAAAGCCTCACTCGAATATGCCACCAACTATGCCAAGGAACGCCAGGCCTTCGGTGTGAAGATCGCGCAGAAGCAGGCCGTTGCCTTTATGCTGGCCGAGATGGCGACCGAGATCGAGGCCATCCGCCTGTTGACCTGGGAAGCCGCCTGGAAGCTGGACACGGGCAAAGCCGACGCCGCGACGGAGGCGTACCTGGCCGCCACGGGCGCGGCGGACATGGCCATGATGGTCACCGACCGCGGCGTGCAGGTCCTCGGCGGACACGGATACATCCGCGAACACCCCGTCGAGCTGTTCATGCGTAACGGACGCGGCTTTGCCATGTTGACTGGATTGGCGATTGTCTGATGTCATTGCGAGGGTCGAGGCGCGGCAGCGCCGAAACCCGAAGCAATCTCAAATATAGAAGGTTGCTTCGCTTCGCTCACAACGACATAGAAAACAGGAGTAAAAATATGACCATCGAATTCGAAGCCCCCAAACCTGTGGTTCAGATGCAGACTGTGCTGCAGACGGTCGCTGAAAACATGATGCGCCCTGCCTCGCGTGAGTTCGACGAGAATGAACACTCCATCCCGTGGAATTACATCGAGTTCATGCATACCGCCATGAAGAGTATGGGCGGCGGCAACGGCCTGACCCCGCGGGAGGAGAAGCCCTCACCCCCAACCCCCCTCCCAGAGGGAGAGGGGAGCAAAGGCGCGGAGAAGCGCCCGCCAATCGGGTATCAACTGCTGGCGGCGCAGATCGAAATGCTGGCCTGGGGGGACGTGGGCTTTTACCTGATCACGCCTGGCGGCGGCCTGGGCGGCGCGGCGGTGCAGGCGGCGGGAACGCCCGAGCAGCGCGCCAAATTCCTGGCCCGCTTTGCCGAAGAGAAACCGACCTACGCCGCCATGTGCATGACGGAAGCAGGCGCGGGCTCGGACACGTCCGCCATCCGCACGAAGGCCGTGCTGGATGAATCCACCAACGAGTGGGTCATCAACGGCGAGAAGATCTTCGTTACGGGCGGCGACAAATCCTTCAACACGTATGTGCAGCTTGGCAAAGGCTTCATCGTGGTGTGGGCCAGCATCGACCCGACGGCAGGCCGCGCGGGCATGCGCGCCTTCGTGGTCGAGTCGGGCACGCCTGGCGTGAAGGTCACCAAGCTGGAACACAAGATGGGCATCCGCGCCAGCGACACGGCGGCCATCTCGCTGGTGGACGCGCGTGTGCCGTTCGACCACATCCTCGGCTCGCCGACGGTGGAGAAGACCACCACGGGCTTCAAGGGCGCGATGGCCACCTTCGATGCGACCCGTCCGCTGGTGGCGGCCTCGGGCATCGGTGTGGCGCGCGCGGCGCTGGAATTCCTCAAGGAGAAACTGGCCGAGAACGGAGTCCAGATCCGCTACGGACTGCCGCGCAACAAGCTGACCTCGGTTGAGCGCGACGTGATCGACATGGAAGTCATGGTCAGGTCCGCGTGGTTGATGGTGCTCAAGGCGGTGTGGATGGCCGACAACAAGAAACCCAACGCGCTCGTGTCCTCGATGAGCAAGGTCCGCGCGGGCGACGTGACCACCAAGGTGACCCAGAAGGCCGTGGAGATCCTCGGTCCGCTGGGTTACAGCCGCGAGTTCCTGCTGGAGAAATGGTTCCGCGATGCCAAGATCACCGACATCTACGAAGGCACGGGTCAGATCAACCGTCTGGTGGTGGCGCGGCAGATTTTGGGTTATTCGGGTTCGGAGTTGCGGTAAACGATAGTAGGGGCACAGCGAGATGGTAGATCGTCAAAATCATTTTGGGCTTCGCTGTGCCCCTACGGAAATCAGAGGAAATCATGACCTACCAAATCAACAAAGCAGTCGTGATCGGTTCTGGGACGATGGGCGCGGCGATCGCGGCGCACCTGGCGAACGTGGGTGTGCCCGTCACGCTGTTGGACATTGTCCCGCAGGGCGCGGCCGAAGGCGACAAGGCAGCGCGCAACAAAATTGTCATTGAAGGCTGGGACCGTTGCGTCAAGGCCAAGCCCGCCAATCTGATGTCGGCGGATTTGAAGACGCTGGTCAAGCTCGGCAACCTGGAAGATGACTTCGGCGCCGTGGCCGAGGCGGACTGGATCTGCGAGGCGATCATCGAAAACCTCAAGATCAAGCAGGACCTGATGGCGCGCATCGACGCGGTCCGCAAGCCGCAGGCCATCGTCAGCACCAACACCTCGGGCATCCCCGTCCAGGCCATTGCGGAAGGGCGCTCGAAGGAGTTCAAGAAACACTTTCTCGGCACACACTTCTTCAACCCGCCGCGCTATCTGAAACTGCTGGAGATCATCCCTACGGCGGATACCTCGAAGGAAGTGACCGCGTTCATGAGCCACTTCGGCGAGACGCGGATGGGGAAGGGCATCGTGCTGTGCAAGGACACGCCCAACTTCATCGGCAACCGCATCGCCTTCGGCACGGGTGCGTTCGCGATGAACTTCATCCTCAAGAACGACTACAGCGTGGATGAGGTGGATGCCATCACAGGTCCGCTGATGGGACGCCCGAAGACGGCCACCTTCCGCCTGGTCGACCTGGTTGGGTTGGATGTGTGGGATCACGTGGGTCGAAACCTGGCTCCATTGATTCCGCATGACAAGCTCGGACAAGAATATCTCAAGGCTGAGGCGCCCAACCAGTTGATGGCGACCATGCTCGAGCGCAAGTGGCTGGGTAACAAGACCAAGGTCGGCTTCTACAAGGAAGTGCGCAAGGAAGATGGCAGCAAGGAATTTTGGTCACTGAACCTGAAGACGTTGGAGCATGCCCCGTCTGCGAAGGTGCGTTTTGACTCGCTCAAGGCGGCGAAAGAGGTCGAAGGGCTGGGCGCCAAGCTCCAGGTCCTGCTGGGAGCGGAGGACAAGGCGGCCAAACTGGCCCAGGCGTTGACCTATCAGTCGTTCCAGTACGCCTCGTCGATCATCCCCGAAGTGGCCGACAGCGGCAAGCCCATCGACGACGCCATGCGCTGGGGCTTCGGCCACGACGCGGGTCCGTTCGAGATCTGGGACATGCTGGGTGTGCGTGAAACCGTCAAGAAGATGAAGGCCGCGGGATATCCTGCCGCGAAGTGGGTGGATGCGATGCTCAAGGCGGGCTTCGAGACCTTCTATCAATACAAGGGCGCCAACAAGGTCGGCGTGTATGACGTGGCCAAGGGCAAGTACGTGCGCTTCAAACATGACGCGGGCATGGTGATCCTGAGCGACCTGAAAGGCACGAAGAAGGTCATCACCGAGAACGCGGGTGCGACGATGTACGACATCGGCGAGGGCGTGGCGCTGGTTGAGTTCCACACCAAGATGAACGCGCTGGACGATGACATCTTCACCGTGATGAGCGAGGCGCTCGACCGCGTGGAGCGCGACTTCGACGGGTTGGTGATCGGCAGTGAAGCCGAGAACTTCAGCGCGGGCGCGAACCTGTTCATGGTGGTGGTGGCGGCGCAGCAGGGCATGTGGGACACGCTGGATGGCGCGATCCGCAAACTGCAAAGCACCAACATGCGCATGCGCTACTTCCCCAAGCCTGTGGTGGTGGCCCCTGCGGGA
>CAZGFR010000125.1:5142-9277 GCA_964524485.1 uncultured Anaerolineaceae bacterium
AAAGAAGCTGTAATTGTCTCTGCGGTTCGAACTCCCGTGGGCAAGGCCAAGCGCGGCGGACTGGCGACGGTCCGCCCCGACGAGATGGCCGCCACGGTGATCAAAGAGTTGCTCCACCGCACGCCCAATCTCAACCCTGCCCAGATCGAGGACGTGGTCTTCGGCTGCGCTTTCCCCGAGGGCGAGCAGGGCATGAACATGGCGCGCATGATCGCCTTGCGCGCGGGCCTGCCCGACACCGTGCCCGCCGAGACCATCAACCGCTATTGCTCCTCGGGCGTGCAGTCCATCGCGCACATCGCCTATGCCATCAAAGCAGGCGACATCGAGGTCGGCATCGGCGGCGGCGTGGAGTCGATGTCGATGGTGCCGATGATGGGCTACAAGTTCTCGCCCAACCCGCACTTCGCGCTGGAACTCCCGCACTATTACACCAACATGGGCCTGACCGCCGAGAACGTAGCGGTCAAGTACGGGATCAGCCGCGAGGAGCAGGATGTCTTCGCCCTGCAGAGTAACCTCAAGGCGGCCAAAGCGGTCGAGAGCGGACTCTTCGACCCTGAGCTGGTCCCGATCGAGGTGGAAGTCACCGAATTGGGCCCCGACGAGAAGCTCGTCAAACGTGCCTTCACCGTCAAACGCGACGAAGGTCCACGCGCTGACTCAACGATGGACGGCTTGGCTAAGTTGAAGCCCGCCTTCAAGGAAGGCGGCACCGTCACGGCGGGCAATGCCTCGCAGATGTCGGACGGGGCCTCGGCGGTGATGGTCATGTCGGCGGAGAAAGCCGCAGAGTTGGGACTCAAGCCGCTGGCGCGATTCGTTTCCTTCGCAGTAGGCGGAGTCCCGCCCGAGTTGATGGGAGTCGGCCCGATCACGGCCATCCCCAAGGCGCTCAAGATCGCGGGTCTTTCCCTTAATGACATCGACCTGATAGAATTGAACGAAGCCTTCGCCGCGCAAAGCCTGGCCGTGATGCGCACCCTGGAGATCGACCCCGAGAAGACCAACGTCAACGGCGGCGCGATCGCCCTCGGGCACCCGCTCGGCTGTACGGGCTCCAAGCTGACCACGCAGTTGATCCACGAGATGGATCGCCGCAAGTCGAAGTACGGCATGGTCACCATGTGCATCGGCGGCGGCATGGGCGCCGCGGCGATCTTTGAAAATCTGCAATAAAATGTAGGGGCACGGCAGGTCCAGGTTCGATGTGTTGAAATCAGACTCGCCGTGCCCCTACAAAATCACAAGGAGAAAACAATGCCCCTCTCAATTTCCGACCTGATGTCCAAGATGCCTGCCGCGTTCCTTCCCGAGAAGGCGCAGGGCGTGAATGCCGTCATCCACTTCAAGTTCACGGGCGAGAATGCTGGCGAGTGGACCGCCACCATCAAGGATGGCAAGTGCGACGTGGCGCAGGGTGCGCCCAGCGGACCCGCCACGATGAGCCTGACCGCCGACTCGGCCGATTACGTCAAGATCTTCACGGGTGAACTGGATGGGATGGCTGCCTTCATGCAGGGCAAGATCAAACTGGGCGGCGACCTGAACCTGGCCATGAAGCTCATGCAGATGTTCAAGATTCGCTAAACTGAACAGAAAAATGCCCCTCGGAAACGAGGGGCATTTTTGTTTGGACAATTTGCGCCGAGCGCGGTCAAGGCGTCCAGGTTTAAGGAAAGACCGAGAGCACCGAGACGATGACATATCCGATCAGGCAGGCGCTGATCAGCGCAAATACTGTGGTGAAAACCCCTGCAACCTTCGAGCGGATCCAGCCCGAGGCGCCGATGCCCGCCAGAAAGACATAGACCGCCCCGAACAGAACCAACAGCCCGCTGATGTTGATGCCGTCCAGGCCGCTGGGGACGTTGTTCAACTCCGCTGCGGCGGCAAAAGACAGTACTGAGACGATCAGCGCATAAAGAAACATCACGGTTGAGGCGGCAAAAATGACGATGGTGGCGGTGATGACCCTGTCCCTGCGATCTGTGGCCAGCAACTGGATCACGGCTGAGATACCGAAGCCCGCCAGAATGCCCGCCAGGGTGGCCAATGCGCCCGCTTCCTGCAAGTAATTATCAACGCTCATAAGATTCTCCTATTGATAAAAAAGGTCGGCTACTTTCGCCGATTGTATCACGCTGTGTTTTTGACGAATTTCTCCCGCAGGAAGGGGCGATGCAGATAGAGTGCGAGGCCCATCATTACCAACCCGACGATCAACAGGAAGGGCGGATTCAGGATCACGCCTGAGACGAGTCCCGCGATCAGCAAATAGGCGTGAGCGATGAACGGCACCCAGAAGACCAGGGACGGCGCGGGGCGGACGTTGAAGCGCGGTTTGAGGAAGAAGATGAACAACAGCGGGGCGGCGATGGCGATGGCCACCGTCAGGCCGTGGTAGGCGAAGGGGACGATGAACGAGATCAGGAAGTTCGTCCCGAGCACGCCCGCCAGGCCAAGAGTCAGCCCCAGCGGAGCCGGGAGCCAGGTCCCGACCCAGTCCGTGCGGCGCGAGAGCAGGCGATAGCCCAGCGAGAACCAGAAGACCACCCAGAACCAGGCCCAGAAATTCGCGAAGGGCACGCCGAAGTACTGGAAGTCCAGGCCCTGGCCCCAGTCCCAGAATCCCAGGCGGATGGCGACCGCGTCCAGGGCCAGGTCGATGTTGAGGGCCAGCAGGCCGTCCAGCGCGGGACGCGCCCAGAAGGGCAGGTCGCTCGCGTCGGAAAATTCCATCGCGCTGTAGACGATGCAGCCCCAGGCCGCGCCGATGCAGAGCGGCACATCCAGCACCATGAAAAGGAAACGTCCGTATTCATAGGCATTGAGTTGGCGGATGGTGGCCAGTTCGAGCAACACGCCGAAGGCCGCGCCGAACAACAAGCGCAGAACATTGGCGGGACGATGTGTCCACGCGTGGCGCAGGCAGAGGGCGAACTGGATGTAGATGATGAGCTCGAAGAGGAGGAAGTAGGCGTTGGGCATAAGGAAGTTAAAAAGAGCCTTACCACAAAGGACACGAAGGACACAAAGGGAAAAGGGAGACGAGCTTGCAGGTGGAGGTGGATGGCAGATCGAGCGCAGGCGAAGGGCGGGTTCACCAAGATATGCGCCCTTCGACCCTTCGACAAGCTCAGGGCATCGCTGCGCTCGGCTGGGTCTCGATACGGTCGGAAGAGCACCGACCTACTCGACCATCACACCTCGCTCCGCTCACGTGTGCCTGCGGCCCTGCGTCTTCGCGCAGCGAACGGCAGTGCAGGCAGGGCGGATTATTCAAGGATTACTCCACCCCGCACATGTAATTGAGCGAGACCGTGCCTGGGCCTGCGTGCGCGCCGATGACGGGGCTGAGAGGGGTGATGAGGGTCTCGGTAGGGGACATCTGCGCGTTGGCGGCCTCCATCAGCCAGGCGGCATCTTCAGCGGAATCCGCGTGGGCCACGGCCAGGCGGACGGGGGATTGTGTCTCGATCCGTTCGGCCACCACGTCGACCACACGCTGCATGGCCTTGCGCTTGGTGCGGACCTTCTCCACGGGTTCGATGCGGCCGTCCTGCATTTGCAGCACAGGCTTGACATTGAGCAGGTGGCCGAGCAGGGCCTGCGCGCCGCCGATGCGTCCGCCGCGGCGCAGGAATTCGAGCGTTTCGACCACGAACAACACGCCGCTGTGATCGCGGGCGTTCTCGGCGGCCCTGCGGCAGTGGTCCAGGCTTTCGCCCGCCTGAGCGGCGCGGGCGGCCGTCAGCACGGGCCAGCCCATCGCCATGGTGGTGGAGAGGGAATCGACCACGGCGACACGCTCCGCGGCGCTGGATAGTTCATCGCGCGCCTGGACGGCGGACTGATACGTGCCCGAGAACTTCGAGGAGATGAAGATGCCCAGCACGTGGAAATCCTGGTCGAGCAGGGACTGGAAGGCCCGCTGCATGACGGCCACGGGAATCTGCGAGGTGGTCGGCATGACCTTGGACGCGGACAGGCGGCGGTAGAAATCCTCGGCCTTGAGGTCCATGCCGTCCTGGTAGGTCTCCTCGCCCCAGATGATGCCGAGGGGAACGACGTGAATCTGATATTGGTCGAGGAGCGTTTGGGGAAGATACGCGGTGCTATCGGTGAGAATGGC
>CAZGFR010000126.1:0-1526 GCA_964524485.1 uncultured Anaerolineaceae bacterium
CCCTGACGGGCGGTGCATTGCGGCAGGGAGTTGAGGAACATGCGTCCGTATTGCTTGGTGAGCACGCGGCGGTCGAAGATGGCCACGATGCCGCGGTCCGAGGCGGAGCGGATCAGGCGGCCGAATCCCTGGCGGAATTTGAGGATCGACTCGGGCAGGTAGTATTCGTTGAAGGGGTCTTCGTACAACTCCGAGCGGGCGGCGATGAGCGGGTCGGACGGCACGTCGAAGGGCAGCTTGGTGATGACCACCACCGAGAGCGCGTCGCCTGGCACGTCTACACCCTCCCAGAAGGAGCGCGTGCCCAGCAGCACGGCCCGCTCGGTGGACTTGAACGAATCCAGCAGGGCATTGGGCGAAGCGCCTTCGCCCTGTTCGTAGACGAAGATGTCCTCGCGCGCCAGCGGCCCCGTGATGGCCTGCGAGGTCTTCTTGAGCGCGGCGTAGGACGTGAACAGCACCAGCATGCGTCCGCCCGTGGCCTTGGCCAGTTGGGTGATGCCGCGGTCCAGGGCCTGCTGGTAGCCGTTGACGTTCGGCTCGGGGATGTCGTTGGCGATGTAGAGCAGCGTGCTCGACTCGTAATCGAAGGGTGAACCCAGCGAGAGCACCTCGGCCTCTTCGGCCTGCAGGGTGTTCTTGATGTATTGGAACTCGCCGTTGGCGGTCATCGTGGCAGAGGTGAGCACCACGCAGGCCTTCTCGTGCCAGAGATATTTCTGCACCAGCGGACCCACGCGCAGCGGCGCGGCGTTGAGCGAGAGCCTGTCTCCGCGCGGGTTGACCTCGACCCAGTAGACCTGTTCGCTGGTCGGCTTGCTGATCAGCCCATTGGAGGCGGCCTCCGCTTCGGACATGCGCCTGAAGATGTTGCTCAGGCTGCTCATGGTGTCTTCGAGGTTGTCGAAACCCTCCGAGTAGAGCGAGGCCACATCCTTGTATAACTCGCCGATGGATTTGATGAGCTGTACCATGGTGTCGTCGGCTTCGCCCCACATCATCTCCACATCGTCCCAGCCAGGCAGGGTGCGCGCGGCGGGCGTGATGCGCAGCTGCCAGGCGTAATTGCTGGGCGGTTGTCCCTCGCGCTGCATGGCGGTGAACTCACCCAGCACGGTGTAGAACTGGCGCATCAACTGTTCGAGGCGGAAGGATTGGTCAGTGGCGCGCTTGACCTTTTGCTGGAGCAGGCCGAAGTCGGAGGGGCGCAGCGAGTCGTGGACCTCCGTCAGCAGGCGGCCCAGAATCCCCGCCGAGGAGCCGCCCACTTCGCGGGTCATACGCTCCACGTCCGCCTGCGTCAGGCGGAAGCTGAGCGCGTTGGTGGTGGCCGACTCCATGTGATGGGCCTCGTCCACGATGACGTAGCCGTACTCGGGCAGGACCTTGCTGCCTGTGGCGATATCCGAGAGCAGCAGCGCGTGGTTGACGATCAGCACGTGCGCCGATTGGGCGGCCTGTTTGGCGCGATGGAAGGCGCAGGTTCCGTGCATGCGGCCCAGGCAGGTATCGGTGGTGCAGTTGTC
>CAZGFR010000126.1:1626-4425 GCA_964524485.1 uncultured Anaerolineaceae bacterium
CGCGGCGCGCAGGTCGGGGATGTCTTTCTGGATGAGCTGGTCTTGCAGGTTGATGGTGTTGGTGGAGACGACCACGCGGGTGTTGTTCTGCATGGCGAACAGCGAGGCGGGGATGAGGTAGGCGAAGGATTTTCCCACGCCCGTGCCCGCCTCGACCATCAGGTGGATCCCGCTATTGAGGGCGTCAGTCACCGCCTTGAGCATTTCCACCTGCTCGGGGCGATGCTCGTAGAGTTGGAAATACTGCGAGAAGGGTCCGCCGTATTCGAGGATGGAGGCCACCTCTTCGGGGTCGAGCGCCACGGGCTCCTCGGGGATCAACAGCGGCGGCGCGTCCTTTGAAGCGGGAGCAGGCCGCAGGTCCGCTTTGTGTTTGCCCTTCTTCGGCTGGATGCCTTCCTTGACGCGCGCGCGCAGGGCCTGCTGGAAAGCCCAATTGGCGTCCCAGGGGATCGGCTCGCCCAGGCGGACGATCTCAGCCAGGGTGTCGAGCGGCAGTTCGGCGGCCATCTCCATCAGGCGCACGTAGGCGGCCTGGGTGACGCGCGCGTCGTCGAGGGCGCGGTGTGTGGCGGGCAGGGGAATCCCCAGTTGCTGGCCGAGCGCACCCAGGTTGTAGCGGCTGGCCGAGGGCATCAGCACGGCGGCCAGTTCATAGGTGTCGATGACTTCGTTGTAGGCGAGGATGCCCATCTTTTGCAGGAAACCCAGGTCGAAGCGCACGTTGTGGCCGACGACAGGGCAATCGCCGACGAAGGCTTCCAATTCGTGGGCGATGTCGGCCAGGCGCGGGGCCTGGCGCACCATGGCGTCGTCGATGCCCGTCAGCCCCGTGATGAACTCGGGGATGTGACGCCCAGGGTTGACCAGCGTGGAGAACTCATCCTCGACGCGATGTCCCTTGAATTTGACCGCGGCGATCTCGATGATGGCATCGCGCTTATCGTCGAGGCCCGTGGTTTCGATGTCGATGGCTACAATGGAAGTCATAGTAGAACAAGTGTACCATACGATTCTTTGGACGGGTTGTCTGCAAAGGCGCGGTTTGCAAGCGGGTTAAGCGGTCGCTTTTCGCCTGCCGATCATCAACATGAAATCACTGGGAAGTTCGCCCGAATCGACCAGGCGGTCTTCGATTTCAAAGATGTGTTGGATGTGGGCATTGTGCTCCAGGCTCTGGGCCTCGAAGTTGTGGATAATGCCGTTGTAGAGCAGGTGCTGAATCGTGCCGCCCAACTTCCGCACAGTCACCACGTCGAAATACTTTTGGAAAAGCGGCCAGATCTCCGCCGAGCGGATAGACTCGAAGGGGGAGGCGGCCATCACCTCTTGCGGGGTGGGGCGGCCCTCCCTAGCCTTCAGGGTTCCATGTCGATACATGCGCAAGGATTCGGGCAGCACGGCCAGCAGCTCCTGGGTGAGCTTGAGCTGCAGGTCGGTCCACTGGAATTGCGTCGGGCCGACAAACTCCTCCAATACGAAGAATCCGCGCAGGGTGAGGGCCTGCGAGACCTGCTCCATCACGGCTTCCAGCTCCACAAAGTGATGGAAACTCTGGCAGGAGAAGATCAGGTCATAACTATCTGCTGGCAGAATCAGCTTGTTTGCGTCGCCTACGCGGAACCCGCCTGGCGCACCCAATGCCTCGCGACGCCGTTCGCCTTCGGCCACACGGTCTTCGCTGATATCCATGCCTTCCAGGTATCGTGTGGAACCCGTTTCCCACAGGAACAGGCTGCGATCCGCCGCGCCGCATCCCAGGTCAAAACTCTTTGCGGCGGGCCCGCCCAACCTATTTCGAATCCACTCCTCCCAACGCAGGCCATCCATGGCGGCGCGTTGCTGATAATGCTGCGTGATCAGAGGATGGTCGAGCCAGGCATTCCACTGACCAGACGCTTCCACCTTGAGATGGTCGCCCCATTTGAGGTTCTCCCGTTGAAGTTTTTGCGCATACTCATCTTCGGCCTGAGGCTGGGTCTGGATGGGAGCGGCAGGAGGCAGAGTTGGCTTGGGCGATAGAGACGCAATTTTAGGCCGACCTACTGCGGGCGCGTGCCTGAAAGAGGTCAGTGGTCTGTGCACGTGCGGCACCCAACTCACGTTCCATTTGCGTTCGTACCGCCGCCTGTTCTCTTCAAAGATGAAGTCGTAGGAGCCGTCTTCGATCAACTTGCCGAAAGCAGCCTGCCCGAAGTGATGGACGAAGACATCCTGCACGCACAGTACGCGATAGCCTTCCTGTTTCACACGGTGCGAGTAATCGTCATCCTCGAACATGCCCACGCCGAACCGTTCATCCAGCGGACCGACGGTCTGATACACATCGCGGCGGAAGGCCACGCAGAACATGGCCAGCATGTGGATCTCGGCCGCCAGATTTTCGTTTGCCCAGGTATAGGTGCGGGCGAACTCCTCCATTTCATCCCACGTGCTGTAGGGCGCATCGATCTTGGCTTCATTGCCCACGAAATTGGTGGTCGGACCCACCATCCCGACCTCGGGATCATGTAGATGGCGAACAAGCTGCCTCAGCCAGCCTGGCGGGACGATGGTGTCGTTGTTGAGCAGGACCAGGTATTCGCCCGTGGAGAGCGCAATGCCTTGATTGTTTGCCTTGGCAAAACCGTTGTTTGTGGCATTGAGAATAATGCGGATGTGCTTGTGTCTGCTGGCCATGTAGCGCAGGTAAGATTGTGTGCCATCGTGAGAGTTATTGTCCACGACGATGATCTCGTAGTTGGGATATTTCGTATTGCGCAGCAGGCTTTCGAGACAAAGCTTGGTGAGCGCCAGGTT
>CAZGFR010000126.1:4525-9228 GCA_964524485.1 uncultured Anaerolineaceae bacterium
TCGGTTGCCTCGGTGATGGGGTTGAGCTTAAAGGGAATCAGGCAGGCGTCGAAGTGGTATAGATAATGGGGCATCAACTCGTACGGTTGTTGTCCCAGCATGCGCACATTGGGCAGGGATCTCAATTCACTGACATCCACGTCAAAGACGCCGCCCAGGAGAACAAAGGTGTAATCTGGGCGATTTTTGGCGACATAGGTCATCAGTTCGACGTCGAACCATTCGGCGATGGCACCATAATAGCCGACCACGGGATGATCGATCTCGGTCAACACCTGATTGGGGCGATACCGCTGGCTGTAGAACTCGTAGTCGGTGGCGTTGCGCGCCAGTACCATCGGGCGATTGGCCTTGCTCCAGGTATCGTACAGACGCTGGCTGGTCACCACCAACAGGTCGCATTCCTGGACCAGCACCTGTTCCGCGTCCAGAATGGCGCGCTCGATGAGCGGGAAATTATTCCACTCGTCCATGCAGTCATAGATGACCTGCCAGCCCCAGCGCGTGCGCGTCTCCAGCGCGGTCTGACCCCACGAGGCGATCATCACGTAACTGATGGCCTGTTCGATGTGATAGGTGTGGCGCAACTCGTCCAACGAGGCCAGGATCGATTCGGCCAGATCGCCTTCCATCGACTCGCCGTAGACGTTGGGCGGGCGCTGCACCGAGATCACGATCTCGTGGACGTTTTCCTTGAGCTCGCGTACTACAACCCTGGGGCTGGCGTCTGCCGCCAGGAACTCGGAGATGCAGATATAGAACACGCGATGCCCATGCGCCGCGAATTGCGACATCATCTGCTGCGGGCGCTGATAGCGGAAGCTCCAGTCGATAATCGAGAAGCAGATGATGTCAGGCAGCCGAGGGGTTTCATCCGCTTCGTGCAAGAGGATCTCGGCGCGTTTCTGTTCGGACAGGCTGGGCTGGATGACCAGGGTTTCGTAGAAATCTGGTTCGGGCTCGGGATCAGGGTCAACGGCGGGTTGGACCTGTACCACGGGAGCAGGTTGGGGCGGGAGTGTGGTGCGCCCCAGCAAGGCTCGGAGCGGTCGCTTGGCGGACTCGGGCAGGATACGCTTGGTCCATTGGATCGGGTGCAGGAAGGGGAAGAAGAAACGGGCCAGGCGCTCGCGCCATTCGCGATAGGCAACCCCTAGTTTCCAGATGCGCGCCTCGCGCATGCGTAGCACTTCTTCGTTGCTCAGCCTCAATTCTTCGCGCAACCAGGCAATGCCTTGATCGCGCGCCTGGATGATGGTCTGCCGTTCGGCTAGTTGCGCCTTGAGGTGCCGATTGGCCCGTTCGCGGTCCTCAACTCTTTCTTCCGCAAGGCGTTTCTCCCTGGCTTGTTCCGCCACCTGGTTTCGTAACAAAGTCATCTCGTTGAGATTCGATTCCAGGAGACGACGATCCGCCTGTTGTTGTTCGTTCAGAGACTGTATGCTTAGAAGGAGTCGATCCTTTTCTGTTGTATAGGCTGCGATCTGTGCGCGCAGGGTTTCGGCTTCCAAATCCTTTTGCCGTACCTGTGTCGAAAGTTGCTGCAGAGATTTTTCGCTTTCCAGCAAGCGCTGGCTAATTTCAGTAAGTGCGCGCTGCAAATATTGGATGCGCGCCGTGTGTAGGTCAATCGCAAGGTTGGGTTCACCAGTTGTCAGGATGCCCGTCTCGATGCTCTGCCATTCCTGGCCTGCAATGGTCTGATACACAGGGCCTGCATTTGCGCATAATCGCACATACGTTTCGATCACATCCTGCGCGATGTGCGTATCCATCAGGTCGCCCAGACTGGTGGGATTATTTCGCAGGCCCAAATTCACCACCGAACATGCGCGCGAAATCATCTCGTCTGTGGCGGGCAGACTGAGATACCCCAGCACACGGCGCAGTTCCGCCTGGGGATTAATAAAATAAGCATCATAATGAGTGATGATGTATTCTTGAGGCGATACATCCCCCATCAGCTTTTGATAATAGTTCAGCCACAAGCGGCTGCCGAATGAAAGCGACGAAAATCCCCTGCGCTCCAGCGAGCGCGCCACCGAAGCAGGATTTCGGAGGACAATGACCAGTTTGATATCGGGAAGCAGGCTCTTCCAGAATGGGAGCGTGAGCGAAGTACGCGGATCCTTCCAGCCCCAGATCGGCTCTACTTCAAATTGGGCGATCAGCTGCCTGGCCTTCTCACGCTGGAAATCGACACGGTCGGATGTCTCCCATTCAGCGGGAAACTCGGGCGCCAGGTCCCAGCCGCCATTGAACTCAGCCAGGATTTGGTTATTGATACTGACGAATTCAGGGTGTTCCCAAAATCCATCGGGATTGTCTGGCGCAGCGTTCTTGATTTGTTCTTCAGGACCCAGGTACACACCACATTCTTTTAATAGATGCGCAATCATGGATGTTCCCGAACGGTGCATTCCTGTAATCAGCACAGTCATTTAATCCTCCTAGTGACGAACATTTTTAAGTTATACATCTTTTCTGGAATCGATCTAGCTTTGCATTCGAAAATCGTTGCAAGCCGTTTTGTCCGCCTTTCACTCGATGCCCAAAAATTATAACGCAAAATTTGGGTGAATTCCTGGATGAAGATTAGAAAGTAAGACATTAAGATACGGCCGAATGAGACGTTTCACTGCATCGAGGGTGGGGCCATGAAGGTTGTCCTTATTCCCGCGGCTGACATGAGATAAAAAGAGCGCCCTCATCGGGCGCTCTTCGAGTTCATTCCTTTGCCTGGGGCAGGATGGACTTAATTCTTTCGATCTCCTCGGCGCTGAGCGGTTTTTCCTTGGCCTTCTGGCGCATGAAGTCTTTGATCTGCTTGACCTTCATGGCGGGCATGGGCGCGTCGGCTGTGTCCAGTTCCACATTCTCATCGGTGAAGACCAGCAGGGCCGAGATGGGGGGAATCTGCTCCACGTCCATGTGCCTGGCGAATTCCTTGCGCAGCGACTTGATGTCAGAATCGGCTTCCACGTCCGGGCGGCCGATGCCTTCCTGGCCAAAGAAACGCAGGTAGCCCTGGGCAAATCCGCCGCCGCTGAGACGCCAGCGATTCTTGGAATAGCTTGCTTTGCCGAGCACAGTGGAGGCGATGATCACCCAGATGCCCGCAGGTCCCACCAGCAAGTGCGAAGCGGGCGTGGTGTAGTGGTACACGGTGGTATCCCCAGGCAGACCCTTGAGGGCGGCGTCGATCCTCTCGTCGGGACGGGGTGAGCGGCCGAAATTTTTGCTCATCTGGTTGCCGACGCTGGTCAACAGCATGGATACCACCACCAGTCCGATGAGGAGGTACTGGTTTTGCAGGGTGATCTTGTTCGGATCGCCGCTGAGGGTTTGAATCGCAAAATAGATCACCCCAGCCATGACGATGAGGCTTCCAATGGAGAGGTAATTGCTGATCTTGGCGTTGCGATCGATCAGTTTGTCGTTTTTGATGATCTTCATGAGGTTGTAGCGAAGTTTGCCAAAGTCAGGCGACTCTGGACTCCGATTCCTTTTCCTATTTTTTGAGGCTTTCTTCGATGGCGGATTTCATGGCGTCGAGCACCCTGGCGTCCACGGCGTTCCTGGCCACGCGGACAGCGTTCTTGATGGCGAAGGCGTCCGAGCGGCCGTGGCCGATGAAGACCAACCCGTTGACGCCCAACAGCGGGGCGGCGCCTTCCTCGCTCGGGTCGAGCAATTTCTTGATCTGGGTCAGCGCGGGCTTGACCAACGCGCCGCCGATCAGCGCCAGCGGCCCGCCGCTCTTGATGGCCGATTTGATCTTATCCACGATCAACTTGGCCACCGCCTCGGAGGTCTTGAGCATGACGTTGCCCACGAAACCGTCGGTGACGGCCACGTCCACTTTTCCGCCGATGACCTCCTTGCCTTCGACGTTGCCGAAGTAGTTGAGCCTGGAAGCCTTGAAGAGCGGCGTGGCTTCCTTGACGAGGTGATTGCCCTTGCCTTCCTCTTCGCCGTTCGAGACCAGGCCCACCTTGGGATTCTTGACACTGCGCACCTTCTCGGCGTAGATGCTGCCCATGATTCCGAACTGGTAAAGATGGATCGCTTCGCAATCGGGGTTGGCGCCGATGTCGAGCACTACGCACGAGCCTGTGGCGGTCGGGAAGACGGGGGCCAGCGCGGGGCGCTCCACGCCGCGGATGCGTCCCAGGCGGAAGAGGGCCGTGACCATGGCCGCGCCCGTGTTGCCCGCCGTGACGAAGGCATCCGCTTCGCCCTTCTTGACCAGGTCGAGGCCGACGGCCATCGAGTTCTGGGCGTCCTTGTGGCGGGCCTTGAAGGCCAGATCCTCGCCCTTGTCGTTCATGGTCAGCATCTCGGGGGCATGCACGATGCGGATGGGCAGATTCCCTGGGTTGGCGGCTTCGAGCGCAGGCCTGACCCTGGCCTCGTCACCGACCAGGATGATCTCCACGCCGTACTCGCGGGCGGCCATCACCGCGCCTTGCACATCGGGCACGGGGAATTCATCGCTGCCCATGGCGTCCACAACAATTCGAGTCATGATTGCTCCTTATATGTGGGTAGTGACGACTTCAGTCGTCACTACGATATTGCTTGACAAGAAAAGCATCCCGATTATAATACGGCCTGCCTGCGCTGGTGCTGGAATTGGCAGACAGGCATGGTTGAGGGCCATGTGGCGCAAGCCGTGGAGGTTCAAGTCCTCTCCAGCGCAC
>CAZGFR010000127.1:0-8963 GCA_964524485.1 uncultured Anaerolineaceae bacterium
AGACCTGTCAGGTCTGTATTTTATTGATTTATGTATCCTCCTCCAATCCCCCCAACGGTTGGATTTCCTGGTGAAGGCGGATGAAGTCTTCGCGGCTGCCGAAGGCCTCCAGCGTGCATGCCCTTTGCAGGCGGGTGGGGACCTCGGCGGCGAGTTCGTGATAAGAGGAGTGCGGCCAGTTGCGGAAATCGGGCTCGAAACCGTGTTTTTGCGGGTTCTGATGGACATAGATGATCAGGCGCAGTAGATAGGCTTCGCTTTCGACGGGGATGCGCTTGAAGGGACGCTCGATCAGCGCGCCCGTCCGCCCCGCCGCCTGATTGACTCCGCGCGCGTAGGCGTTGAAGAAGTTGGAAAAGGACTGGCTTCAAACCTGACAGGTCTCCAAGACCTGTCAGGTTTGGTTCATGAAGTTATCGCGTTCCAGGCACATCCCACAACTCGACGGAACCTTCCCCGCCCAGCGCCAACCTCCTGCCATCGCTGGAAAAGGCCAGGGCCAGGATCGTATCGTGCCCGAGCGTGGTGGACCAGGCCTTCCATCCGCTTGTCTCCCACAAGATCAAGGTTCCATCCAGGTCACCCGAGGCCAGCAGTCTTCCATCAGGCGAAAAGGCGATCTGCTTCACGACATTCTGATGCCCGTTGAGCGAAGGGAAGTCGGTCCCCGTCGTCAGATCCACGACCTGGATCTCCTTGCTGCCTTCGGTCACATAGGCCAGCAGGCTGCCATCGGGAGAGAGGGCCATGTCTTCCAGCCCCAGACCTTTCCGCTCGAAGAGCAACTGATTCCCCTCCAGGTTCCAAACCCGCAACCCTGTATCGACCCTGGGAGAACAGGTGCTGCACGTGTGCAGCATGGCGGCCAGCACCTTGCCATCTGCCGAGTATGCGATCTTGCTGACCGAGCCGTCCAGGGAAAGATTGAAGGCGGGGGTGTTGGACGGCCAGTCCACGACCTGCAAGTCTCTGTCGCCCCAGCCAAACCCCGCCGCCAGTTGATCCCCATTTGGAGAGAAGGCCAGGCTCCAGACGTCTCTGCCTTTGAAGATGACATCCCCAGCCTTCCAGGTACCAGTATCGATGACCGCCACGTTTCCCAGCATGGGTACGACCAGGCTTTGTCCGTTTGGCGAAAAGACGGGCGTATTGAAGGAAGTCAGGATATTGGTCTCGCCTTTGCGCTCGAAGACCAGCCTTTGGGTGGAAACCTCCCATACTTTGAGCGAGAAATCGGAGCCTGTTACCGCCAGGAAGTTACCGTTGGGCGAGAGCGCCAGCCCAGAAACATACGCCCCGAAAGCAAACGCGGCGTCGCTGGCGAATGCCGACAGCAACCACTCCCGAACCTCCTTCTCAGGGTATTCTCCAATGCCAGGGCCGCCTCCCAATTTTGTTCTGGGCGGCATGCCGCCTGTAAAAGACTTTTCTGACACGACCTGCTCGGTATCCCATAAGACGACCCTGACCCGTAGGCGGACCTGGTAGGCGGGTTCGCCATCCGTATAGGTTCCCGTCTGTATCTTTTGCTCGCGGATGCACACCAGCGTCTTGACATCACTGGCGAACACGGCTTCGGTCAGCGAATGGGTGTACCTGCCCTGGATGGGCAGCCGCCATTCTCCGCCCACGTACTCGTCGCCCTCATAGAAGATGACGGTCATGACGGGACGCTGCGCCTTTCCCCCTGCGATCCTCTGTGTGAAGGCGTTTTCACATATCTCGCTTGCTTTAGGTAGCAGGATGTCTGGCGGGGGTAACGGGGTGGGCGTGGCCGTTGGTGTGGCGGTAGGCGGTGGTGTAAGGGTGGCAGTCGGGGGTTGGGTGGCAGTGGCAGACGCGGGGATGGTTGGCGTGGAGGTGGGGACATTCTCCAGTCCAGCGCCACAGGCTGCCAGCGAGAGGCAAAGCAAAAGGCTGATCGTCAAAGCCAGTTGGGCTTTCATCTTCCCTCCCAGAGAAATAAAGAGACATGGTCCGACAGCCTTAGTGTACAACTTTGCACAAAGGAATGGAAGGATGTCTCGCGGAATAAACAGGTGGGTCCACTGTTCTATGCAAGTAGATAGATGATCCTTCCAGAATCCCCCTCCAAAGCGACCCCACCTGTAATAGTGATATAATCTCGCACATGCAACCGAACGTCCCTTGCCTGAATTCTGCCGTCATGGCCGCAGCCGCCGCTGCTACCGCTCGCCCTGCGCGCCTGTGACGGTCCAGACGGAGTGATTTCCAGTCCCGAACCAGACAGGCTCGGGACTTTTTGTTGGGTTGGGGCAGGGCGACCCCTCCGCATCGAACCAGGCGACTTCCACCCCCGTGGGCGGGTCGCCCCTACTTGGTATAATTCATCCGTCATCATCAAACCCTCGGAGCGTTTTTTATGAGCAAAAAACTGACAGGCAACCAGATCCGCCAGGATTTCATCGACTTCTTCGTCGAACATGGGCACACGGCTGTGCCGTCCATGTCGCTCGTCCCAGGCGGGGATGCCACGCTGCTCTTCACCAACTCGGGCATGGTGCAGTTCAAGGACGTCTTCCTCGGCACCGACAAGAAACCCTACACCCGCGCCGTCGACTCGCAAAAGTGCATGCGCGTGGCGGGCAAGCACAACGACCTCGAGGACGTGGGCCGCGATGACACGCATCACACCTTCTTCGAGATGCTCGGCAACTGGTCCTTCGGCGATTACTACAAGGAAGAGGCCATCGCCTGGTCCTGGCAATTGCTCACCGACGTGTGGGGCCTGCCCAAGGACAAGCTCTACGCCACCTGCTTCCGCGACGACAAGGGCAACGTCCCACAGGACGACGAGGCCGCGAACATCTGGCGCAAGCAGCCTGGCTTCAACCCCGAGAACGTGCTGTTCTTCGGCCGCAAGGAAAACTTCTGGCAGATGGCCGAGACGGGACCCTGCGGTCCATGCTCCGAGATCCACATCGACCTGGGCGAGGAGCGCGACAACCTGCGCGGCACCGACCACGTCTGCGGCGTGAACGGCGAATGCACCCGCTATCTCGAACTTTGGAACAACGTCTTCATCCAATACAACCTGTTCGATGACGGCCGCCTCGAATCGCTGCCGCAAAAGCACGTGGACACGGGCATGGGCTTCGAGCGCATCGTCTCCGTGCTGCAGGGTGTCGACTCGAACTACAAGACCGACCTGTTCACGGGCTCGCTGGATGTGTTGCGCGGCCTGACGGGTCACAGCGAACAGCAAATGCTCGATAATTTCACCCCTTACCGCGTGATCTGCGACCACGTCCGCTCGGCGGCCTTCCTGATCGCCGACGGCGTCGTGCCTGGCAACGCGGGCCGCAACTACGTCACCCGCATGATCATCCGCCGCGCGGCGCGCTTCGGCACGAAGATCGGCCTGACCGAACCCTTCCTGGCCAGGGTGGCGCAGGCCGTCATCCACCAGTACGGCGGTTTCTATCCCGAACTGGAAAAGAACAAGGACACCATCTTCGACAACCTGACCCGCGAGGAAAAACGCTTCGCGCGGACCGTCGAGGCGGGCACCGCGCATCTGGAGAATCTCCTCACCGAACTCCGCTCTTCAAACACTAAAATTCTCGACGGCCGCAAGGCCTTCGACCTGTACGCCACTTACGGCCTGCCCTTCGAGATCAGCCGCGACATCGCCCGCGAGCAGGGTTTGGACGTGGACGAGGCGGGCTTCAATGCAGCCAAGGAGGCGCACAGCAAGGCCTCGGGCGGCGGCAAGGCCATGGGCAAACTCGGCGGTGAAGACGCGGAATTCTTTGCGAATCTGCTGAAGGACCTGCAAAAGAGCAAGAAGCTTGGCGACCACGGTGTGGAATATGATCCGTACACCAGCCTGCACGTGGAAGGCGAGGTGCTGGCCCTGGTCGTGGACGGCGTCTCGGTCCAGTTGGCTGCGCTCGACGACCAGGTGGAAGTCATCCTGCCCAAGACAGGTTTCTACATCGAGTCGGGCGGCCAGGTGGATGACATGGGATATATCCGCTCGGCGGGCTGGGAGATCGAAGTAACGGGCATGCGTCGCGCCTCGGCAGGGGTCATCGTCCACATCGGGACAGTCATCGCGGGCCAGCCCAGGGTCGGCGACAAGGCCGTGGCGGAAGTGGACCTGGTCCGCCGCCGCGCCATCATGCGCAACCACACCGCCACGCATTTGCTGCATGCGGCGCTGCATCAGGTGCTGGGACATCACGCCAGGCAGGCGGGCTCGCTGGTTGCGCCCACGCACCTGCGCTTCGACTTCACCCATCCCGAAGCCATGACCCCCGAGCAGATCGAGCGCGTCGAGCGCATCGTCAACGAGGCGGTGGCTGCCGATATGGAAGTCGCGCCGAAGCTGCGCGCCCGCGAGGATGCGATCGCCGAAGGCGCGATGGCCTTGTTTGGCGAGAAGTATGGCGAGACGGTCCGCACGATCACCATTTTAGAATCCAACGGCACGGACGCCGATGAGTCGGTCGTGCATCCCACCGCGGCGGTCGAGCATCAGCACAAGTATTCCTACGAGTTGTGCGGCGGCACGCACATCGACCGCACCTCCGACGTGGGCGCGTTCCTGATCGTCAGCGAGGGATCGGCAGCGGCGGGCATCCGCCGCATCGAAGCGGTGACAGGCCAGGGCGCGTACGACCTGGTGGCGAAGCGCTTCAAGACGTTGAAACAGGCCGCGGGCGTATTGAAGGCCAGCGTGGAGGAAGTCCCCGCGAAGGTCGACGCCCTGCAGGAGGAAGTCTCCAACCTGAAGAAGGAGCTGGCCGCCCTGCGCGCGCAGACCGCGCTCTCGGCCTTTGCTTCGCAGCTTGCGAACGTCCAGACCGTCAAGGACGTGCGCGCGCTGACAGCCGAGATCCCCGACGCCAACGCGGACACCCTGCGCACCCTGGCCGACAAGTTCCGCGAGAAGTACCCGCAGAACGGCGCGGCCGTGCTGGCGGCGGGCAATACGGTCATTGCCGTCGTCACCGAGGACCTGGTCAAGCGCGGGCTCAAGGCGGGCGACCTGATCGTGAGCATCGGCGGCAAGGGCGGCGGGCGTCCCAACCTGGCGCAAGGCAGCCTGGCGGGGAATGTCCAGGAAGCGCTCGGCAAGCTTGGCAAGGCGCTGGAAGAAAAATTGAAGTGAGGCACAGGAACAAAAAAACAGGGCAGAGTGCACTCTGCCCTGTTTTATTTCCCATGAAAACTCGCACCATGTTGACCGAATCTGAACAACAACGCTGGACGATCATTGTCATCACCCTGCCAGTCGGGGCGGTGTTGGCCTTCATTTATGCGTTTCAAATTCTGGCTGTGGGCGAGACGTTGGGAGGCTGGGCCTCGTTGGCCTTCAGCCTGGTGGTCTTGGGGTTGTGGGGTGCGGCGATCTTCCGCAGAGATTGGACGCCGCGTGTGGAGTGGGCTTTTTTCCTGGCGATGATCCTGTATCTCTGCCTGATGACCATCGAAAACGTCAACCTGTTTGCGGGCGAGCATAGCAAAGGGGAGGTGTATTTCAGCGATGTATTGAATGCCATCATCTTGTGGCTGGCCATCACCCTGATCGCCTCCTACCTGGCCCTGCCTGACCGCGAGACCAGCCTGTTTTTGATCGCGATCCTGGCGGGCATGACGGCAGCTTTCCTGTATCACATGTTGTTCAAAGACGGCTTTCGTTTCTCGGTCATCCTGATATGGGTGCAATCCTTTTTCGCGCTGTTCGTGCTGGTGTTGTTGATCACGCAGATGGGCAGGCTGCACAAGAAATATATCAGCACCGATGACCTGACGCAGGTCTGCAACCGCCGCGAAATCTACCGCGTGTTGCAACGAGAGTTGAGCTCCTCGGTGCGTATAGGCAGACCATTCTCGCTCATCCTGTTCGATGTGGATCATTTCAAGCGGATCAATGATACTCATGGGCACATGGCGGGTGACCGCGTCTTGCGGGAAACTGCCGAACTGGTGAGTCGTTCCATCCGTTCGATGGATTGTCTGGGCCGTTGGGGCGGGGAGGAATTCCTGCTGGTACTGCCTCAAACCGACCTGACCGCGGCAACCTTGCTGGCCGAACGGCTGCGTGAACTGCTTTCCAGGCGGTCCTTCGAGGGCGTGAACTGTGTCACGGCCAGTTTTGGTGTAACCTCCTTCCGCGCTGGGCAGGAATTGGAAGACCTGCTGCACGCCGCCGACCGCGCCATGTATCGCGCCAAGCAAAACGGCCGCAACCAGGTGGTGGTCGAGCCTGGGGGATGATAATTCGTTCCAGTAAACATCCTCGCCAAAACGGCGAGGATGTTTTCATTTCGGGAACAATCACTTGACTGTTTACGTCTCGTGGAAAATCATCCGCGCATCGGGGGAATTGGGCGCACCAGGCGAAAGGAGGGCCTATGAACTGACATACGTCATCGTGAACCGCGGAACGCCGACCGCTGTTCGCCCTCTTTCCATCTAAAAAATTATTTCAACGAGGAGAAGCAAGATGATCGCCAAACGACTTGCCCTGCTGGGCATGCTGTTCCTGCTTTTGTTTGTGTCCGCCTGTGGAAGCGCCGCCACACAGGCTCCCGCCACCGAGCCGCCCTCCGCTCCAGATAGTTATTACCCTGCCGCCACGGAAGCGCCTGCCCTGTCTTTTGCAATGCCCACTTCCGCCAGCCCCTCGAATGTCCAACCCAATACCAAGAATTCCTCGGGCAACCAGCCGTACGACATGTTCTTCGAGAACTATGGCGTCAACCCGTCCATCGACACCGAGGATGACAACCTGTCCACCTTTGCCCTGGACGTGGACACGGGCTCGTATACCATCATGCGCAATTACCTGAACGACGGCAACCTGCCGCCCGCTGACTCGGTCCGCGTGGAGGAGTACGTCAACTTCTTCGAGCAAGGGTACGACAACCCGCCCGCGCACCAGGCCTTCGGCATCTCCGTGGATGGCGGCCCCTCGCCCTTCACCGAGACCGAACGCTATGACATGATCCGCGTCGGCATCCAGGGCTACCAGGTCCCAGACGAGGAGCGCAAGGACGCCGCCCTGACCTTCGTGATCGACATCTCTGGCTCGATGGATATGGACAACCGTCTGGGTTTGGTCAAGCGCTCGCTGGAAGTGCTGGTCGAGCAGCTGCACCGCGAGGACACCGTCAGCATCGTGGTCTATGGCAGCGACGCGCGCGTGGTGCTCGAGCCGACGCGCGGCTCGGCCAAGGGCCGCATCCTCGACGCGATCTACAGCCTGCGCACCGAAGGCGCCACCAACGCAGAGGCGGGTCTGCGGCTGGGATATCAGATGGCGATGGAAGGTTTCATGCCAGGCGGTATCAACCGCGTCATCCTGTGCTCCGACGGCGTGGCCAACGTCGGCCAGACCGAAGCGGACGCGATCCTCTCCGAGGTGCGCGGCTACGTGGAGGAGGGCGTCACCCTGGCCACCTTCGGTTTCGGCATGGACAATTACAACGACACGCTGATGGAGCAACTGGCCGATAACGGCGACGGCTTCTATGCCTATATCGACGACATGGATGAAGCCCGCCGCCTGTTTGTGGACGAGTTAACGGGCACGCTGCAGACCATCGCCATGAACGCCAAGGCGCAGGTCGAATTCAACCCTGAGGTCGTGAAGCGCTATCGTCTGGTTGGGTTCGAGAACCGCGCCGTGGCTGACGATCAGTTCCGTGACAACAAAGTGGACGCAGGAGAGATCGGCGCGGGACACACCGTCACCGCGCTGTATGAGGTCAAGCTCTACCCCGAAGCCCGCGGACGGATTGCCACGGTCTACCTGCGCTGGGAAGATCCCGACACGCGCGCCGTGACCGAGCTCTCGCAGGACTTCGACACGGGCCAGATGGCCTACGATTTCCGCGAAGCGAATCCGTATTTCCAGCGCGCGGTGGTCGTGGCGGAATTCGCCGAGATCCTCAAGGAAAGCTACTGGGCCCAGGATAGTTACCTCGACCGCGTGCTGCGCGAGGCCGAACGCATCAGCGAGCTGCTGCCGCGCGAAGAGGCCATGCGCGAATTCGTGGACCTGGTCCGCCAGGCTGCGCGTTTAAGGAACTAACGCAACGAGAAGAGGTTTGAACAAAATACCAACACCTCCCTGCCCGGTCAGGGAGGTGTTGGTTCAGGTAGGTGGAATCGTTAAGGATGGACGTCAAATTCAGGGTTGATAGACTCCGACGGAACGGAGCCGACTGGCTCGGGCATGGTCAGATGATCCCCCCTGAAGGCGCTCGGCTCGAGTATCACCGTTGTGGAACTGATAAACAGGCTGCCTCCTGAAACATCACGATAATAGGAGAGCCAGATTACCAGGTGGCTGTTGCCAGAGAAACTGCTTGGGGTGGGGAAGAAGTACTGTCGGCATGCCGCATCGGTGCGGTCGGTGTCGTCCGTGAATGTGTTGTGGTATTCTATCGAAAAATCGTCGTGGGTTATCAAGTGATCAATGGTGACGGCATTGAGGTAACCGCCGCTGGTTGCATTGTAGCAGATTTGTACACCCTTGATATACATGACGGTGCCGTACAGGCCGCTGGGTAACGCCGGGGTGGCATGGAACACCTTTGTGCCAGCAGTGGGGGCGCTGAAACGGCTCCATTGGCCGAAGTAAGCAATGGTTCCATCATAGATTGTAAGGGGCCGCCACTCGTTGGGACCAAAGGTCATGTACACGTCGCCGGTGCTCGGCGGGATCTCAGCCTGCCTGGACAGGAAGACGGCCATCTCGGCGCGGGTGACATTATTGTTGGGACTATAATTGCCGCCGCCTGTGCCTGCGCTGACACCATTATCCTTCATCCAACAAATGAAGGTTTCGGCCCAGTGGCCGTTGGTGTCATTGAAACAACCCGTGGCAGCGGATGCCTTTCCAATATTGAAGGCCGCCGTGACCAGCCCAACCACCAGAACCGATAATGCGATCAAAAGCCTGTGCTTCATCGAGTACTCCTTTTCTA
>CAZGFR010000128.1:0-8809 GCA_964524485.1 uncultured Anaerolineaceae bacterium
CGCATGAAGCTGTGACTGCCATGAGCCGTGAATTGATGCTGCAAGCCAAGGAGGTTGCGGAAGACATGGGCTTTGCAGTCCTGCACATGTATGTGGATTGTCTGTTTGTTCAACAGGAAGGGTTTCACAAACCATCCGACTTTACGCCACTTATGAATGCCATCGAGGAGAAAACAGGCATCCCGATTGCATTGGAGGGAGTCTTCAAGTGGGTCGCATTCCCTGCTTCCAAACGGGATGCACGTGTGCCTGTGCCCAACCAATACTTTGGTGCCTTCCAGGATGGCACGCTCAAATATCGCGGTATTGAGTTGCGTAGAAGGGATACAACCCTGTGGGTGAGGAAGATTCAATTGAAGGCCCTGGAAGTTCTGGCAGGTGCGAATACCCCACATGAATTCGCCGACCGCATACCGGATGTTATGGCGTTGGTGGAAGGCGCAAAACGGGACATCAGAATCGGACGTGTTCCATTGGAAGAATTGGTCATTCGCCAAAGGTTAAGTCGGACAATTGAAGCCTATAAGACTCCCTCTCCAGCTGCACGCGCTGCCCGGCAGTTGCAGGCATATGGCAGGCAGTTCGCTCCCGGTCAATCGCTGGCATTCCTATTTACTCGCAATGCAACCGGAGTCCATGCCTGGGAACTGAATGAAACATTGGACTCCGGAAGGTTGGACACGAAACGTTATTGCAAGCTCCTGGATCGGGCAATGCAAACTATATTAGATCCTGTTCGGTCGCATTTGATGGAAGGACAATTATTTTAATAATGAGTGACTGCAGGTGAGATTTCAAGAATAAGCATTATTGATAGATAGGCTTTGATTAAATTTAAGGAGGTCAGGAGTTTAACGATATTTTTTAACCGAATTAGTAATTCGAATAGGAGGTGAAATTTAATTTCGCAAGCTAATTACCGTCACACAAGAGTAGTTGAACTAATACATCTTTAGGGGATGGTCAACTGGGGTGCGCCTGTTCCAAGGGAAAGTAGCGATACCCATCTGAAGGCAAATATTGGACTGGAAACCCAACACCCTCATCACACAGAAAAGGATTCAACTCCATGCCACCTCCTTTAGGAGGTGGATAAACCGACATGCCGATTAATCGTGGCTATCTGGGAGAGGTCAACCCGACACACCGATCAATCACACCTATCTGTGAGAGGTCCATCCCAGCTCCGCCTTTCTTCCTTCCTCGCCTTCACCCAATCTAAGTCTATATCTATTTCTTCGATTTCATTTTCTGTAAGCGAGCAACTTTTCCTTCAAACCCACCTTTTGTTGTATTATCTTTCATTCCTAATCTTATTACTTTGTAACAAAGATCAACTGCTAAGTCATACTGCTCAAATTTTTCATAAGTAGTTAAAAGTCTTTTTACCACTTGCACAAAAGAATTTATCAATATATCGGTTTTCGGGTCTGGTATAGCATTATGTCCTAAAGTGTTTCTAAACTCGGTAGTAAGCAAATCAAAGTTTTTCAAATCATATCTATGCATACAGGCTTCATAAAGTTCAATATCTCTCAGTCCGTAATCTATGCTTTCTTCAATAGAACCTGGATAGGCTCTGTAGAGATAATGTAAAAGTGATAACTCGCTCAACCAATAATGTCTATCAATAGGATCACTACTCTCTTCTAGGCGTTGTAAATAAGTTTCTTTGTGATTTTGAAACTCCTTTTCGTTTTGATAATTATTTGTTCCCTTCGAATATTTCTTTAACCAAGCATTCAATTTGTCCGTTTTTTGCGCTTGCGAGGAAACATGCCCAGTCAAAGATGTTTTGGTCTTTTTTCCAAAGTATTGGGCATCAATTTTATTTTGAACTTCAATACTCTCCGCTTCGGTGATTGCATGAATGGATGGATTAATTCCAAGTTTTATCAAAATATCCCTGATTGCCGATAACACACTATCCAAACTATAGTTTGGATAAACATATATCAAAGAGATGCCGTTTTCCTCACACAACTTCCTTTTTCGCTCATCTCTTTCAAGGGTCTGACTATATGTAGTTTCTCCGCCAAAATAATCGACAGGACGATTATGCTGTTCACCTTGATATTCTAAACCGATGTTTAATTCATGAATAAATACATCTAGGTGTTGTTTTTTCAAAAAAGGCAACCTAGCATGCTGCGTTACCTTGTAGTTAGTGAAGACATATTTAATTTCATAATACAATTGTGTTTCACTTAACCATCCTTCCCCTATTTGGGGCAAGTTATACATTTTTCTAACTCTGTTCTCTGCCAATCTATAAACATTTGGAATATAACTATCAAACTTTTCCTCATGAAACCAATATGTTGTCATCTTCACACACTTTTGCGAGGGCGAACCATAAAAATGAAAGAGGAAATAGTTATTATCTGGCGTCACACTTGTGCAATCATCAATTATATTAACCGAATGTTCCAACTCAAATTCCTTAAAAATCGACACTACCTCATTTTTTATTTCATCAATTTTGAATTTGCCAAAATCTGTAAGATAAGTACCAACTCCAAAGCGACGGTTTCTTACAGCATCTTCTATACTATAAACTTTTCCAGCATTTCTAAGTAAATTGTAGTCATCAGGGGAAAAAATAAGTGCCTCTTTAAATTGGTTGTTTGCAACATAACAATCGCTAATCAAAGTATTCAAATATCGGTCTATTTTTGAATACTCGCCATAAACCTTTTTTAGATCCAGCAACCTTTCAAGAAAAATATCAACGTCGCCAGCAATCGCGTCAAATAGTTCTTCAATATAGACATACAAATATCCGATGTTCCCCTGAATATCAAGAAAGTTCCCCTGTCGCATTTCTTCAACCCACGCATTGTAAAAATCCAATTGCGCTTGACCCATAGGCTCTTGATCAGGGACGTATGTATGATAATAAGGAACATTCATACTGCTTTTCTGCATATTAGTAACGTCTCAAATTTCTCTTAATAATCCGTCCAACTCGCTTTTCGAAATATTTATTGTTTCTCTAATTTCTACAGGCAAAGAAACCTGCTTGATATAGTCGGAAACTTTGCTCGCAAACTCATCATCACACCACGGATTGAGAATTATTTCCATATCTTCAAAAAAATAATCATCCAAGATTAAGTACATAGATTCAAACAAAATCTTATAATGTGCGCCCATTGTACAAACAATTCTGGTTTCTTTTTCATAATCCCAATGTACACTCTTCTGGTGACCTAACAATGTCATGTCATGTAACACTCCAGTTGAAACAGTTTGAGCTGTGCTGTTAGCCCTTAGCACAGCAGGTGCAGAATATGATCTATTCAGATCGTCATGATTTAACGGCAGATATTCAACATCTATTGTCTGAATAGACAATATACCTAAATCAAACTGTTTTCTTTTGTATGTTTTTCCATCAATAAAGGAATTAGTACTGAAACACTTTTCAAATTCCCCCGCAAAATTCTTAATTCTCAGAAGAAGCTTGTCTTTATTTTGATTGCCGCCATAGTTGTACCAAAAGGGCACTATCTCATGCTGACAATGCGAAAAACATGCAACAAATGTTTCCTTGGCATGATATTCAATTCCTTTTCTTTTTTTCTCATGTATGTCATTGAGATTTTCCAAATTGCTGAGCTTTAGGGTTTTGTTTTCAAGAATTTTTTGCAGGGTATCAAAACTACAATAGTGCAATAGCTTTTCATGAGATATAGATAAAGAATCGTGTGAAATTGTTGCCATCTTTACTTTTTCCCCTCCCACCACCCGATCAACTCAGACAATGCCAAACTCGGCGTCGCATCGCCCTCACCCGACCTTTCGGGTCGACCTCTCCCAGCGGGAGAGGTCGATACATCACTGGATAACAAAGACAATATCCTCTCCTGCGTCATGCTGGAATCCTGCTCTTCATCTTCCAAGATGAACGGATAGCGATATTTGAACAACGCCTGCAACGGGTTATCAAAGAAGCGTTTGATGCGCGCTTCAAAATTATCCACCGCCGAGTTGACGAGCGTGACGATGAGCACCTCCTGATCGTCGCCGAGCGCACCACTTTGAATGATCTGCGCCGCCAACGCCAAGAGGATGTGCGTTTTGCCCGCGCCTGGGACGGCGGCAATGCCGAGCCGCCCGCCACTGTAGCGGAGGATGTTTTCTTGTGAGGGACGAGGGGTGAAAGTCATATGGTAATTCCTGGTAGTTTCAGCAAACAGCTTAAATTAGCGAGTGTATTATTTTCCTCATTATCTATTATTTGTGTAGTGCTTGCATAAAAATACACTTGTTTTTTTGCTCGTGTAACTGCAACATAAAAAACATTCAGTTCTTCTAAAAACCTTTTTTCATTTTGTGGGGTAATGTTTATTATGCAATCCTTCTTGTATGAGCAATTTTTACACAATCCCCATTTGTTTGGAAATAATCCTTGCTCCATATCGGGAAGAATTACGTAATCCCATTCTAACCCCTTGGCGGCATGGACTGTCGAAAAAATAATATTTGTTTGAACGAATTCAATATATTGCTTTAATCCGTTGTGTTCAAATGTCTCTTTCACAAAGGATTTTTTTTCGTTATTATCTAGAAAAGCATTCTCGGAAAAGAATTTAATCCAAAAAATATCTAATAACTTGATTACTGCATCGCTGAGCGGATCTGGCTTGCTGTAAATTCTTTTGATTTCGGCCAAGTGCTCTGCCCCCATTTTTTTCGTTAAATGTCCTTTGCCTTCTATTATCTTTTTGAATTCAATTAAGCAGTTTTTATGAAACTTTGTGTAAAGCGATTCTTGATCCGTGAATAAACCATAAAAATACGGCACGTTCTGGGCATCAAATAAATTCAGAATTTTATCTAGATTGTGATTGCCTTTTTTGTGTTTTACAAGAATTGCAATTTTCGAATCAGGGCTTTCATTTAGCAACGATGTCGCTCTTTGTAAAACAGCCTGTGCCTCAATATCTTGATTAATGTGAAGTGTAAAATCTATTTGGGTTGGTTTAGAAATAGATGGCGACGATGGATTCAGGGCGTTTTTTCGAATATTTTCATCCAGTTGCAACATTTGAGGATTTGACTTGAAACGATGGTTAGTTTCGAGCGCGATTTTTTTCAATCCAAATCTTTTTTCTGACATCTCAAACAAGTCAGGGACAGCACCAATAAAATCATAAATCCGCTGTAGAGGATCTCCTAAAAATATAGTCTTTGTTTTTTCAGTAATCAATAGATTGATCAGCCAATAGTCCAGAAGATTAGTGTCTTGGTATTCATCGGTTATTATGGCAACAAAGTAGTTGTTGTAAAAATCTTTAATGCTTGGGTAGTCTCGAAAAAGCTTTATTGTTAAAGTGATAAGCGAGTTGTATGTAATTACCTTTTCTGGTAACAATTTGTGAATAACGATATCGCAATATTTATTTATGTTGTCAATTATAAATTGCTTGTTCTTTTCGTTTACAGCTTTGCTGTAATCATCTAAAAAGACAGCGTCTTTATAATCAATGTGCAACCCAGGTAGTTTTTGAACGCCTGCGTCATCCGTAGTTTCGAAATCTTCAATAGACAAAAGAAATTTATGCAGTATATAGCCTTGTTTTCTCAAGACATCCCAGCAAAATTTATGGTAATTCGCTACAAAAACTTTTTCATTTAGATCAACCTTGAAATCTGTCCCTTGTAGTAACTCTGGTATTTGCTGTTTGATATCTTTCTTAATTTTATGAGCCGCATTTACGCTAAATGTTAAAGCTAGTAGCCTTTTGGGGTATGGAATTTGTTGAGTAGCAAGCATATAGGCTATCCTGCTAACCATAGTCTTGGTCTTGCCGTAACCTGCAGGCGCTTCAATTAATAAACGATGCGATGGGGAAAATATGACATCAAGCTGTTTCTGATCGCCTGTATGTCTATCAGATATTCTCTGCTTAATTAAATCAATGCTATTGAGCATTTTTCGCCAGCTCGCGAGCTTTTGCAAATACTGTTTTATAAATTATTGGAACTTGTTTTTCAGTAAGTGTTTCACCTATAAGTTTCCCCAGGGGAAAGGACTTAATGCCAGTGGTTGAAAACCAACTCAGGTAATATGCTTTCAAGTTAGTCAAATCTGTGCTAGGTATGTCAGCAAGTTTTAGGTCGTTGGTGTAGTCAATTGCTGAAAGATTGTATTTCTTTTTTGCTTGCTTGTTTAAGGCATTCACCATCATAATTCTTTGATCGCCTTGCGAGTCAAAGTTCATTACTATTTCACGCAATGTGCTTTCATCTCCTCCCATTAATAAAAATGATACTATCTCTTCTTCAAAATCACGTAGAGTAGTCTGATAATGTTGAGGAAAGATGGGCAAAGAATCTCCTTTATTTTTATCGGTTATGCCTACAGAAGGAATTCCAAACAAATCAACTATTTCCATTAGTATTGGTACCGACTCCCCACGCGCCTGGATCACACTAATTCCTAAATCATCAAAATCCTCATAGATTTTCTCCCCCAAGATCGGAAAGCTTGCATACTCAGTGTCTCCTTCAACAAAGATTGCGCACCGCGAAAAAAATGCTTCTTTGATGAAAGGGAAATGCAAATTTAAGTGCTTCCGCATATTTTTATCTGAATTTAGCTTGTCGAATTGCGAACCACATTTAATTTGCAATTGTGATTTTTGTATATGAAATCTTATGATTTGGCTATATTCGTCAAGAATAATGTTCGGGGAATGGGTAACAACCATAATCTGTCCAATAAATTTATCAATATCGAATAAATCTTTGATAAGCTGTTTGAAATCCTCATTTTCATTGTTTATCACAGCTTTTAAATATTTTATTAGCGACCTTTGCATATATGGATGTAAGTGAATTTCAGGTTCATCTAACCCCAAAACAAGGGAAATTGCTTTTTCGCTTGTTTCTGACTCGAAAATCGCTTTGTCTCTTCGCTGTTGCTTGATGTATTGAATTTTTTCTAGCACCGAGAGCGTAACTAGAATTAAAAATTGAATTCCATAACCCGACTTGGTTAAATTGTCGCCTTTGGCGTCTTTCAAAATAATTAGTTTCGAGAGTAGGCTTATAAAATCGTCATCAAGAAAAGCAGAGATATTGTTATCTTTAAATGTCTTTATTTTTGAAATCTTGCCATTCACCGTGTTAATTGCAGATTCAAATTTTTCCTTTTCAATAAACTCTGTTTCGGACAAATCATTTTCTTGCAAATAGCGAGTAATTATGTTTTTCAGGAATTTACCTACTCCTCGTCCTTTGTCAAAATTAATTTCTGTTATTGGGTTTCGCAATGAATCGTAGTGAATAAAATTTATATATCGGATTTTTGAAGCAAGGATTGGAGCGTTTGTTTCTTTGTGGAAAAATTCAATATTGTCGTCAATTGTTTCTTGTTTGGCAGTTATATTAATAAGACGCTGATCTTCTTGACTGAAATAATTTTCAAAATTCCCAATTTCGATATCGTCTAGCTTTAACTGAAAACCAACTTCAATTGATTGGCTTTGGTCTTTAAAGTCTTCAGCATTGAAAGAACGAGATGCGAAAACTGAATTTAATAACCAAAGTAAATTTGATTTTCCAATATTATTTTCACCAACGATGAAATTACAGTCTTCATCGAAATGAATTGTAAGTCCGCTCAGGTTTCGATAGTTTTGAATTTCTACTTTAGTGATTTTCATTGTTTCACCTTTTTATTACATACCTGCTAAACCGCCATCGTAAACACTTCATGCCGCCTGTCCGTTACCCGCACGGATGAGGGTTGCCCGATTTCACCCGCACGGTGATAAATCACCGTACTATTCGTACAAAGCCTGCTAAAGCCGCCTCCGTAGTAGCCGTGAGGTTTATCACACGGCGGGCAATGACCAGCAACATATCACACCCACACGAATTACACATCATCCATCCGCTCCATCGCCGCGAACAACGTCCCGTCCGCGTGATGTTGTTTCTGATTATGAATATATCGTACTACTGAAGCGAGATTTCTCTCGCCAAATGATAACACGCCATATTCATCGTGCCAGTAAAACAGAAAATCAGGTTTGATAATGTGGTTGACGTAATGGGGGCTATTCCCTTTCACATCACCAAGGAATTTCGCAAGTGTTGTTCCAAGGTTGTAAAACGCTGTGCTATCGTATTATTACGCATAGCTATGCTAATTCCCTTTCGACTCCCTGCCAACGCGACAATTCGCGGGTCAGCTTGATGGAGGTGTACAACAGATTGTTCTGCAGCATGGTGCAATGACGGGTTATGATTGGCATCACAACCATTAGGAATTCTGATCCCTGGGCTTTATGAACCGAAACTACGTACGCTGGTGCAAGCTGGTCGGCTTCACTCCATTCGAAGGTCGCAGGTCGTCCATCAAAGTCGACTTTAAGGGTCTGCTCGATCTGGTCGATTGTCTGGATGAACCCAGTATCCCCGTTTAAGTTCTACTGGCTCTTTTGAATCAAGAACTGCAGGGCTGCCCAATAATGGCGACCTGTAGTTGGTAATATTGCGGTCGAAGATTGCCACTCATAACCCGAAGGTCGTAGGCTCGAGTCTGCCTGTTATTTAACAAACAACGCACTACAAAGGTGCGTTGTTTGTATGTTTTAAAATACTTTGGTTAGCTATTGCCCCGGCCAGCCGATCTGTCCCTGCCCTTCACGTACTGCCCAATAGATGATCCCACCCCAATTCCAGGAACGCTGATATTGAGGATTGCTGATGCTTCCGGCATCATCCATGCGCCGCAGAGTCAGGTTGGTATCCCAGTAGGCGTCCGGCGTACCATCATTGTTGATATCCGCCA
>CAZGFR010000129.1:0-8394 GCA_964524485.1 uncultured Anaerolineaceae bacterium
GGTCGAGAAGACCGAGGAGGGACTCAATGCCCAGATCTCCGAGCGCGAAGACGCCATCGACGCGTACTTCCAGGGCCTGCGCGATCTGGAAGAGATGCCGCGCCCGCAGAAGATGCTCGAAGAGATCAGCGCGCTGGCGCGCAATCCGCTGAAGCTGCCGAACGACCTGATGCGCGCCCTGGGCGATGACCCGAACAGCGTCAAGGACGACATCCTCGACATGGTCGGCGCGATGTTGACCTCGGCCTACGCGTCCCGCCTGGTGGCGGGCATCGAGAATCGCCTGGGTGAATCGCTCGGCCTCAAATTCGACTCGGTGGATTGGGACGCCGCCGCCGAGCAGATCCTGTCTGCTTCGCGGGCCGTGCTCGACCGTCAGCGCGAACGGCTGGTCGGCGAGAACGGGCAGATCCTGCGCGACGTGCAATCGCTTTCGGCCAACCTCGAGGGTGACAAGGAAACTTCCGAGATGCGCCTGCTGCTCTCGTTGACGCAGGCCGCGCGTACCGCCTTCGATCAGCGCACGCATCGCCAGGTCAGACAGGTGGTCAACCGCTTCACCTACATCTTCGTAGCCGCGCAATTGCTGGACGGCCGCGAAGCCAAAGACCTGACCAACGAAGTGCTCGACCATCTGGAAGCCGCCGAACAGGCCCTGCAGCTGGCCTGGGGCCAGGGCGAGTACAACCGCATTGCGGCCAACGCCCAACGCCTGGCGGACTTCGGTCCCGCGGCGAAGAATGCGTTCGGCGAGGAACGCCTCAACGAAACGGTATCAGGCCTCGGGTCCGAGGAGCGGCAGACGCTGGTCAACGAGATCGGGCGCTACGTCCTAAACGAGGTCCATCGTCAGCTCCTGCTTGGGTCCATCACCGAGTTGTGGGTCGATTACCTGACGCGTGTCGAGGCGCTGCGTGTGTCCATCGGTCTGGAGGCTTATGCCCAGCGCGACCCGCTGGTACAATACAAGAGCAAGGCCTCGGAACTGTTCCAGCAATTGCTCACCGACATCCGCAGCCAGGTGGTGGGACGCATCTTCAACGTCACGCCGCGCCGCGTGGAGATTGCGCCTGTGGAAGCGGGCGAAGCCGCGGCCGTTGAGACGGAAGAGGAATCCGCCGAGGCTGACGGCGAAGGCAGGAAGCGTAAACGCCGCCGACGCTAGTCGACGATGAATCTCGGAGCGTGAGTCTCGACTCTCCTTTGGACGACATTTAGAGGTCCCTTGGTCCAACCCGATACCGCGCCATTGAACGTCTATCATGCCCTCCCCAAGGTGGAATTACACCGCCACCTGGAGGGTTCTTTGCGCCTGACCACCATGCTCGACATTGCGCGCTCGCACGGCATCACCATCCCTGCCAGCATGCTGCGCCTGAGCGGACTGGTGCAGGTGCAAGACCAGGACCCGCTGACCTTCAGCAACTTCCTCGAAAAATTCAAAACCCTGCGGCTGTTCTACCGCTCGCCCGATGTGATCCATCGCATCACGCGCGAGGCGGTGGAGGATGCCGCCCGCGATAACGTTCGCTACCTGGAGCTGCGCTTCACGCCCGTGGCGCTCAGCCGCGCGGAGGGCTTCCCCCTACACGATGTGATGGAATGGGTCATCCGCAGCGCGCGGGAAGCGGCGCAGGAGTTCGGCATCCAGGCGGGGTTGATCGCCTCGGTCAACCGCCACGAGAGCGCCGAGTTAGCCGAGCAGGTGGCCTGGCTGGCCGCGGAACACATCAAGGATGGGTTGGTGGGCCTCGACCTGGCGGGCAACGAGGCGGAGTTTCCTGCCGCGCCGTTCGAAGGCATCTTCCGCGAGGCGCGCCAGGCGGGACTGCGCGTCACCATCCATGCGGGGGAATGGGGACCCGCCGCGAACGTCCGCGAGGCCATCGAGGTGCTGGGCGCGGAGCGCATCGGTCACGGCGTGCGCGTGCTCGAAGCGGACGAGGTCACCGCGCTGGCTGCCGAGCGCGGCACGGTCTTCGAAGTGTGTGTCACCAGCAATTACCAGTCGGGCGTGGTGCCCAACCTGGGCAGGCATCCGCTGGCCTCGATGCTCAACCAGGGTTTGAAATGCACCGTCAACACCGACGATCCCAGCGTCTCGCGTATCACGCTCAGCCACGAATACCACATGGTCTGCGACGAGTTGGAGATTCCTTTCGATGTGTTGAAGGGGGCCATCCTCACCGCCGCGGAAGCGGCCTTCCTGCCCGAAGCCGAGCGGGCGCAATTGGTTGCGTCCCTGCGCGGCGAATTGATGGGCATGCACAAGTGACTTGCGTTCCGTGATTTGGAAATAATCCCAACTCGCAGTAAAATTGGAAACCGCACCACAAGAACCCCAAGGATGGTAAAGGCGCTCCTTTGAATCCTTCGTGATTTTGTGGTGCACCTCACCCACCAAAGGAGTAAGCCATGCAAGATTTCTTCAAAGCCCGCGACGTATTGAAGGTTGGAGGAAAAGAATACGTCATCTATCGTCTGGACGCGCTCGAAAAGGCCGGTCTCGTGGACCTGAAGCGGCTCCCGTTTTCGATCCGCGTTGTGCTCGAAGCCGCCCTCCGTCAATGCAATGACCGTGAGATCACCCAGGCCGATGTCAAGAACATCGCCGCGTGGACGCCGAAGGGCGCCCGCCCGGGCATCCCCTTCCTGCCCGCGCGCGTGGTGATGCAGGACTTCACCGGCGTGCCCGCCGTAGTGGACCTGGCCGCCATGCGCGCCGCCGTCGCCCGCCTGGGCGGCGACCCGAAAAAGATCAATCCGCTCGTGCCCGTGGACCTGGTCATCGACCACTCGGTGCAGGTGGATTTCTTCGCCACTGCCGACGCGCTCAATCGCAACACCGAGATGGAATTCTTGCGCAACAAGGAACGCTACGAGTTCCTCAAGTGGGGCCAGCAGGCCTTCAGTAATTTCCGCGTCGTCCCGCCGATGACCGGCATCGTGCATCAGGTCAACCTCGAAAATCTGGCCGAGGTGGTGATGACCAAGGAGACCTCCGAGGTTTCCAAAACCTCGGAGGTCCTGGCCTTCCCCGACACATTGGTCGGCACCGACTCGCACACCACCATGATCAACGGCTTGGGCGTCGTGGGTTGGGGTGTGGGCGGCATCGAAGCCGAGGCCGTGATGCTTGGCCAGCCGATGGACATGCTGCTGCCCGACGTGATCGGCTTCAAGCTGTATGGCAAACTGCCCGAGGGCGTCACCGCCACCGACCTGGTGCTGACCGTCACGCAGATGCTGCGCAAGAAGGGCGTGGTGGACAAGTTCGTCGAGTTCTTCGGCCCCGGTCTGGAAACCATGTCCCTCACTGACCGCGCCACCATTGCCAACATGGCGCCCGAATACGGCGCGACCATGGGCTTCTTCCCCGTGGATGCCGAGACGCTGCGCTACCTGCGCCTGACCGGCCGCTCCGAGGAGGTCATCGCCCGCACCGAAGCGTACATGCGCGCGCAGGGACTCTTCCGCGACGCGTCCACGCCTGCCCCTGAATTCACCGACACGCTCGAACTGGACCTGGGCACGGTCGTCCCGTCGCTGGCGGGGCCCAAGCGCCCGCAGGACCGCGTGCCGATGTCCGAGTTGAAGGAGACCTTCGAAAAGGCGCTGGTGGCTCCTGTCAAGGAACGCGGCTTCGAACTCAAACCTGAGGCATTGACCCGCGAAGCTACTTTCGGCACCAACGGCGGCTCGATGCAGATGAAGCACGGCGCGGTGGTCATTGCGGCCATCACGTCCTGCACCAACACGAGCAACCCGTCCGTGCTGGTGGCGGCGGGACTGGTGGCGAAGAAGGCCGTGGAAAAAGGACTGACCGTCAAGCCGTACGTCAAGACCTCGCTGGCGCCCGGCTCGCGCGTGGTGACCGAGTACCTGAACAAGGCCGGTCTGATCGAGCCGCTTTCCAAACTTGGCTTCAACGTCATCGCCTATGGCTGCACGACCTGCATCGGGAACTCGGGTCCGCTGCCGGGCGAGGTGGCGAAAGCGGTCACGGGATCAGACCTGGTAGCGGCGGCCGTCATTTCGGGAAATCGCAACTTCGAGGGACGCGTCCACCCGCTGGTCAAGGCCAACTTCCTGGCCTCGCCTCCGCTGGTGGTGGCCTACGCTCTGGCGGGCACTGTCGACATCGACCTGGTCAACGAACCTCTCGGCAGCGGCGCGGACGGCTCGCCCGTCTACCTCAAGGACGTCTGGCCGACTCAGGCGGAGATCGCCGAGGCGGTCGAGGCCAGCGTCAGGCGTGAGATGTTCCAGGAGAAATACGCCGACGTGTTCGGCGGCTCGGACATGTGGAAGGACATCAAAGTAACCGGCGGCGACTTGTACGAGTGGGACGCGAATTCCACCTACATCCATCACCCGCCGTATTTCCAGACGCTGTCGCTCAAGGCCGGCGGCATCGCGGGCATCCAATCCGCGCGCGTGCTGGCCATGTTCGGCGACTCGATCACCACGGACCACATCTCGCCCGCAGGTAACATCGCCGTGGATAGCCCGGCTGGCAAGTTCCTGCAGGAAAAGGACGTGGCGCCTGCGTACTTCAACTCCTACGGCGCGCGTCGCGGCAATGACCAGGTGATGGCACGCGGCACCTTCGCGAACATCCGCTTGAAGAATGTGCTGGTCGCGCCAAAGGAAGGCAACTGGACCAGGCACCACACGAGCGGCGAGGTTATGTCGATCTTCGATGCAGCCATGAAGTATCAGGCCGAGGGCGTGCCGAGCATCGTCATCGCGGGCAAGGAATACGGCACCGGCTCCAGCCGCGACTGGGCCGCCAAGGGACCCATGCTGCAGGGCGTGAAGGCGGTCATCGCCGAATCATTCGAGCGCATCCATCGCTCGAATCTGGTCGGCATGGGTGTGCTGCCCCTGCGCTTCCACGAAGGCCAGAACGCTGAGTCGCTTGGACTGGATGGCAGTGAAGTCTTCGACATCGAAGGCCTGGACGATACCATCCAGCCTAAGGCTGAGCTGACCGTGAAGGCGAAGAAGGCGGACGGCTCCGTGATCGAGTTTCAGGCCACCGCGCTGCTCAACACGGACGTGGAAGTCAACTACTACCGCAACGGCGGCATCCTGCACACGGTGTTGAGGAATTTGGTCAAGTAATTGGTACGCAAAGCAAACGAGACTCGTCGTGAGGCGAGTCTCGTTTTTGATTCCTGTTTGCATCATGTGGCGTTAATCTGGCCTCGCTATACTTTTTGATATCTTCTCTTCTCTTCCAAAAAAGGTAAATCGACATGCCGATCTCTCAAGACCATAACGACTTGTTTCACAGTTCGAGCGCGGCAGACAAGTTGTCACTGTTTCAGTCCATGCTAGAGGCAAAGGATTTGGGATCAGACGAGGCGTTGGCGCTGCTCTCCAGCATCCACGCGGACTTGGAGCAGCCGCAGAGTGACCATTCCACCTATACCCGTTACGCGGAGGTGATGGAACGTCTGCGCCAGGAGATGCCCGAGGTGCATCAGGCGGTCCTGTCCACGTGGCAGGACGCGCATGCCCGCATCCAGGCGGTGGTTTCCGCGAGCGAGGTCGAGGCCGAAGCTAAAGAAGGCGCTGAATCCAGGGAGGAGAAGGAGGAATCTTCCGAAGTTGAAGGGGAGGCGGGGGAGGAGTCCGCGGAGGGTGGGGAAGAAGGCGGCGAGGAAAGCGAAGAGCCAGAGGAAAAGTCGGAGGAGGAGAAAGAGGAAGTTGAGGAGGAATCCGAGGTAGAAAAAGAGGAAAAGGAAACCGAAGAAGATTCGGAAGAAAAAGAGACCGAGGAAGAGGAGTCGGACGAAGAAGAGCGTGACGAGGAAAAGGAAGAGAAGGAAGAAGAGGAGGAAGGGGAAGAGAAAGACAAAGAAGGCGAGGAAGAGCAGGAAGAGGAGAAAGAGACGGAAAGCGAAGGGGAGGAAAAGGGTGAAGGAGAATCAGAGGAAAAGGAGGAGGGAGAGTCAGGCGAGGCTGAGACCGAAGTGGAAGAATCCGCAGAGATGGAAGACTCGCAGGCGGAAGTCGACCACATGGCGGGGGAAGCCGCGGAGGCTGCCGCCGAAGCGGAACACGCTGGAGAGGAAGCCGAGATCGAGGAGTCGGAATCCTTCCTGGGCGGCGCGGAGGAGGAGGGTCCGCCCATGGAAGAGGCTGGGTAATCATAAACAGCGCCCTTCAGTTGCGAAGGGCGCTGTTTTTTAAAAGCAAATTTGTTTTGTAATCTGTGCGCTTCGACTTCGCTCAGCGCGAAATCGGCGCGTAGACCACATATCCACGCGGGGGGGCGAAGAACTGGCCGCGACCGTCCGCGCCGGTGGATTGATTGACGGGGCGGTTCAGGTCGGTTTTGCTCCACCAGGCCACGGGTTGGAAGGAGGTGTTCCGCCACTGGGTGTTGACCCAGGCCCCGTTCCAGTTGTCACCGCGGTTGTTGAGGATGTAGATCAGCCCGGGCGCGGAGCCGTATCCGCTGCGCTGCATGATGTACAGGTCATCGGACAGGAACAGGGTCGAGGTCCCGCCCGCCGCGTATTGCTCGTGCGCGCCCACCAGGGCGGCGATCCCGTTGGGGGTGCCTTCGAGGGCCAGGTTGAAGTTGAAGTAGTCCTTCCAGAAAACGCAGGGATAGCCCTCATGGGTGAGGATGTAACTGTAGGCCAGCAGTTTGTCGTTGACGATGGGGCGGCCCTCGTCGCGCAGGTCGTGGTTCTCGACGAAGGTGACGGTGGTCTGCGGCTGTCTTTGCAGGACGGTCTCCCAAGTGGCGAGGTTGCGCAGGCTGAAACCGTACTGGTCGCACAAAGCCTTGAGCATCTCGCGCAGCGGAAAGTCGAAGGCGTCGACAGGGTTGGAGTTGGAGAAGTTGGCCAGGTCCACCCAGCTTTCGATGGCGTGGGCGTTGTCCCAGAACTCGGCCACGCCGTACGGGCGGAAATACTGTCCCTTGCGCATGTAGCGATATTCCTGGATGGCGGTGATGGTGTTGGCCCCGTAGCCCTTGACGAAGTCGTAGCGGAAGCCGTCGAAGCCGACCTCTTCGATCAGCCAGCGCGCGAACTTGAGCAGTTCGGCGTACACGTAGGGATTGCGGTGCGAGAGGTCGGGCATGTCGCCGAAGGACATCTCGTCCCAGGATTCGTACATGTTGGGGTGGAAGGCTTCCCAGTTCCGCGGGAATTTTCCGCTCTTGGGCTGGAACAGCGTCCAGCGCGACTGGCCCGTGATGGGGTTGACCTCCTGTTGGTCCGCGCCGTTGTTGTGGTTGATGACGATGTCGGCGATGAGGCCCAGGTTGTGCTCGTGCGCCTCGCGGATGAGCGCCTCCAGTTCCGAGCGGGTTCCGAACCAGGTGGGGATCCCGCCCTTCTGGTCGAACTCGCCCAGGTCGTAGAAATCGTACGGGTCGTAGCCCATCGACGGTCCGCTGATATTGCCCGCCTTGTGCGCGGGCGGCAGCCACAGGGACGTGAATCCCGTTTTGGCCAGCGTGGGAATTTGGGCCCGGATGGTGTTCCACCACTGGAATTCCTTCCCGTCCTCGCGCGGGCAGTCCCAGTAAAAAGTTTGCAGCATGACACCCATAATCGTTTCTCCTTGGTTGATGGAGCGGATTGTACTGGAAAAAGGACAGGACCGGCGATGGGACGCCAGTCCTGTTTGTTTGAAAAAGAACTTACCACTTTGTTGGAATGAGAAAGATTTTCGTTCACTTGATGATGGAAGATAAGCAGAAAGTCTAACCCAGTCGTGCCGCTGTTGTAGCAATATGCCCTGCAAATGAGGTAACAAACGTTTTTATGCTTGTCATGGTAGAGGCATCCAAGAACGCTCCCGTCTTAATGGCAGTTCTTGGTGATGTAATCAGGGAAGCGGTAGTGTAAAGCTGTTCCTGAACAAGCTTTTGACAAAGAAGGTCATATCGTTGGATATAGGATGCTCCATTAAATTCACTGAATATGGGGAAATGTGGCGAGACATCTTTGACGGGTGTCTTTGAAGTAGGAGTGTTTTCAACCAGCATCAACCATCCTGCGAAAGGACGGGGCTGCTGGCCGAATGCGCCTTCGCGATATGCAGTCCAAAAATCCTGGGCAGTTCCAATCGCCTCTTCTGTTCTGTTGTTGAAGTTATTTCCAAACGATGGCCCTACCTGACTTTTTAATTCTATAGCTGCCACCAATTCACTTTTATAGATGATTAGCAGATCCCAAAGCTTGGTGGGACGGAAATAACCTGGCAGGGTAAGCAAGGTGCGCCCTTTGAAGATGTCAGCGTGATGCAGGCCGTTTGCCTGCACGATTTCAAGCAACAAGTCTATGAATCCATCCATATTTTTCCCAGAGGTAACGCCTGCGCGTTCTCCCTGGTCGATTTTGCCTGTTTCGATTTGTCTTA
>CAZGFR010000130.1:0-1934 GCA_964524485.1 uncultured Anaerolineaceae bacterium
CCCATCATTCAACGTGAACTGACCGTTCACCTCAACAACGGCAACTGGTACCTGCGTCCTATCGGCGAGACGGTGCTGGGACCCGCCGATTATGGCTGGCATCGCTTCAACACCTACCCCGACAGCTTCACCTTCGGCGAGGGACTGCTGGCGGGCAGTTCCATCCCTGGCTCGCGGCGGCTGGTCTTCAGCGCGTGGAGTCCGCAATGGGAGGGCTTTTACCTTTCCAGCATGGGCGGCGCGGCCTACACCTTCCATCACGTGGGCGTGAACTACGTGGCCCTGCGCGACCGCGCCTCCGAGCCGAGCGTGGTATTGCTCAACCACAAGGCGGGCGAGATTCAGGTCCGCCTGGAGCCGATTAACGTCGAGGCGTTGTGGGCCAGTTATGCCAATCCCAACGGCGAGCCGCTGACGGGATTCTACGCTTTGCAGCAGGCCATCTTCGACCGTTACGCCGCGGAATATCCCGCGGGCAAGGTCCGTATTTGCGCCGTCGGGCCCGCTGCCAAGTACACCCGTGAGGGCGCCATCGGGTCGAGTCCGATTCGCAACGGGACCTTCTCGCCCGTCGTCGATTGGGCGGGGCGCGGCGGGCTGGGCAGCCGTCTGTTCCAGTATCACAACGTGGTCGGCATCGTCTTCGGCGGCGAATGGGAGGACCCCGACCTGCGCGACTCGAAGGAGATCGACACCTACTTCCTCGAACACTTCGGCAAGAAGGCCATGCAGACCGACCTGGCCGTCACCGAGAAATACCGCTACGTGCCCGAGTTCGAAACGGGCGGCACCTTCGGCGTCAACATGCGCGACCTCAACGAGCGCATCCTCAGCTTCAACTACCGCTCGATCTACGCCAGCGTCGACTCGCGCCTGCGTCAGCATGACAACTTTATCCTAAAGCATTATCTGGCCCAATTCAACGAGGAAACCATCAAGCCCAAGAAGTTCCAGCACTGCGGCGAGCCCTGTCCCGTGGTCTGCAAGAAGCTCAACGGCCCCTACAAAAAGGATTATGAGCCGTATCACGCGCTCGGCCCGCAGGTTGGCGTCTTCGACCAGCGCGCGGCGGAGGTATTGAATGACTTTGTCGACGCGATGGGCTTTGACTCGATCCAAACGGGCGGCACCCTGGCCTGGATCATGGAACTCGTTTCCGACGGGTTGATCGATCCCGTTTCGTTTGGCTTTCCCCCCGCGGACAGGCTGCGCTTCCGCTTCGTCGATGATCCCAGCCAGTTCGACGTGGTCGCTGACAGCCAGCTCAACGCTGAGTATGCCATGGAGGTCGTGCGCGCCATCCTGTCCGACCCGCAGGCGGCCATCTTTCAGCAGGGAATCCGCGCCGCCGCGCACGAACTGGACAGGCAGCTCGGCATCCGCAGCATCGACCGCGCGGTCTTTGTCAGCCACGGCGAACAGGGCTGCATGGTCCCGAACCAGTATTGGGTGCCAGGCATGCTCAGCCCCATGCCGATGATGGGCAAATACTTCGTCCACTACGGCGTGGAATTTTTGCCGCCCAACCAACTGGGCCGCAAGAACGTCGAGCGCATGACCTATGAACTGTTCAACGAGAACAGCGGCATCTGCCGCTTCCATCGCAAATGGTCCGAGTTGATCACGGATGAGATTCTCAAAGCCCACTACAACCTGGACGTCGATTACAAGGCGCACCAGTTCAATCTCTCGCGCGCCATCTTCGAGCGCGAGGATGAGAAGCTGGTCTTCTGGGAAAGCGAACGCGTCATCGATCTGGTGATGGGCTTCCTGGTCCAATGGGAAGCGGACGGACTGAAAGACCCCGAACTACTCGCCTGGCTGGAGCGCTTCCGCCAGGACAAGTTCAAAGCCGCCCGCGACTTCTGGGACGAGACCCTGGCGGGCATCCGCGCAGGCTTCGATGCAGGCGCCGACGCCATCCCCGATGCGCT
>CAZGFR010000130.1:2034-3725 GCA_964524485.1 uncultured Anaerolineaceae bacterium
AGCGGACGTCCCTTCTGCGTCAACACCACGCGCATGGATTGATACGCCAGCGGCAGGGACAGCCAGGCCAACAAAGACAGCCAGGGAATGATTCCCAGCAGCGCCGCCAGGGGCAGTACCAGATAAGCCAGCGCCATGCAGATCACATACTCGATCTTTGTGGCGCGCTCGCCCAGGCGCACGGCCAGCGTGTGTTTGCCGCCCTTGCGGTCGTTGTCGATGTCGCGCAGGTTGTTGACCACCAGGATGGCCGTGATGATCAGGCCAGGCGGCAGGGTCATCCACCACGCGGCAGCGGAGACGGAACCCGCCTGCACGTAATACGTCCCCGCCACGGAGGCCAGGCCGAAGAAGAGAAAGACGAACAGGTCGCCCAAGCCGTGATAACCGAGCGGGAACGGTCCGCCCGTGTAGGCGATGGCCGCCAAAATGGACGCAACACCAATAGCGATGATCGGCCAGCTGCCCAGCCAGGCCAGGTACAGTCCCAGCACGGCCGCCAGCCCGAAGACGACTCCCATCCCAACCTTGACCTGGCTCGGTGTGAGCAGCCCCGCCTGAGTGACGCGCGTCGGCCCGAGACGCTCGGGCGTGTCGGTGCCGCGCTCGAAGTCGAACACATCATTGGCGAGGTTGCTGCCGATCTGTAGCAGCAGGGCCGCGCCCAGGCAGGCCAGGAATGCGTCGAGACGGAACCAGCCGTCGGCCCAGGCCAGCGCGGAGCCCATCACCACGCCTGCCGCGGCGGCGGGCAAAGTCCGCGGGCGGATCGCCAGTCCCCAGGCCTGCCAGTTGATCGCTGATTGTCGGGTCAAGGTCGCCTCCAAGTAATGTCATTGCGAGGACGGTTGGTGGTCGAGTAGGGCGAGTGTTCTTCTCGCCCGTATCGAGACCCTGCTCAAAGCAATCTCCTTTTAACAGGAGGCCGCTTCGCTTTGGTCTCGATACGCGCTTCGCGCTGCTCGACCATCGCTCGCAGCGACATTTGAAACAATGCGCCGCAGTATATCACCACAATCCCTTATAATTGGGCGAGTTTTTACGAGGAGACCCATGACCCAATTGACTGGTAACGAACGCGCTGCGTACGTTCAAAACATGTTCACCAGGATCGCCAGCCGCTATGACCTGATGAACCGCCTGATGACGGGCTTTCAGGATGTCCGCTGGCGCAGGCAGGTGATCAAACTCGCCAGGCTGAATGCGAAATCGCGCCTGTTGGACCTCGGCACGGGCACAGGCGACCTGGCGCGCGAGGCCATCGCCCAGGTGCCTGGCCTCAAAGTGGCCGCCGCCGACTTCACCCACGAGATGATGCGCGTCGGCGCGCAGACCGTCGGCCCGCTGGATTTTTCCACCGCAGATGCGCTGCGCCTGCCCTTCAAAGACGCCACCTTCGACGCGGTCGTTTCGGGCTTTCTGATGCGCAACGTCATCGACGTGCACCAAGCCCTGCAGGAACAGTACCGCGTGTTGAAAACAGGCGGGCGCATCGTCATCCTCGACACCACCCGCCCGAAGAAGAACCTGCTCTCGCCCTTCATCTGGATCCACATGCACGTCATCATCCCCACCCTGGGGGGATTGCTCTCGGGCGTGCGCGAAGCCTACACCTACCTGCCTGACACCACTGAGGGCTTCCTGACCGCCGAAAAGCTGGCCGCTCACCTGGCCGCGGCGGGATTCAAGGC
>CAZGFR010000130.1:3825-8235 GCA_964524485.1 uncultured Anaerolineaceae bacterium
TCAAACAACCCAATTCCAAAATGTGTTTCATCTGCGGGGTCGAGAATCCCGTGGGGCTGCACCTGCACATCTATGAGACCGAGCCTGGCGTGGTCGAGAGCAGGTACGTCGCGCCCGAACATTTCCAGGGCTACCCTGGCGTGCTGCACGGCGGGATCGTGGCCGCCATCCTCGACGAGATCAGCAGCCGCTCGCACATGGGCTCGGGAGAGAATCCGCGCTTCATGTTCACGGGCAAGCTCGCCATCCGCTACCGCAAGAACGTGCCCATCGGAAAGCCGCTCAAGCTGGTCGGCAAGGCGGGCAAGACCAACCGTAAACTGGCCGAGTGCTGGGCGGGCATCTACGATGCCGAGACAGGCGACCTGCTGGCCGAAGCGGACGCCGTCCACATCAACGTGCCCGAAGACCAGTTCGACATGTCCAAATTGGACCAACTCGGCTGGAAGGTATATCCTGATTGACCCGACGGGTCGCCCCGACCAAATTTTCCCTGTTACCTTTTCCCCGCCTCCTGCAACCTATCTCTGACAGGAGGTTTATGTCTCTCACCATGACCGCACAAACCCAAAGTCCGCCCGACGAGGCACACCTGGCACGAAAGGCCATCGGCAGCGCCGAGGCCTTCGCAGAGTTGTACCGCCGCCACGTGACGCGCGTCTATCGCTATCACATGGCGCACACGGGAAACGTCAAAGACGCGGAGGACCTGACCTCGCAGACCTTCATGGCCGCGCTGGAGGGCATCCGCTCGTATCGCGGGGAGGCGCCCTTCGCCGCCTGGTTGATGGGGATCGCTTCACGCAAGCGCGCCCTCTTCTTTCGCGGGATCAGGCCCGAGGTCCAGATCGAGGCGGCCGACCAGATTCCCAGCCCAGGCCTGCTCCCCGATCAGGAGGCGGGTCAACGCCTGCAGCTTGAATCCGTTTCCCGCGCCCTCAAGCGGATCAGTCCCGAGCGCGCCGAAGCCATCATCCTGACCACGTTCGGCGGATTGAAATATGCCGAGGCCGCGCGCCTGCTGCACAAGAGCGAGGCCGCGGTGAAAATGCTCGTCTCGCGCGGACTGCAAGACCTGCGCGAGCGGACCTCCCTTGCCCTGGAGGTGGAATGATGAACCCAACCCCAATCATGCCCGAAAACGACGCGCTGTTCCGTTCGCTGCAAGCCCTGGCGGAAGACGTCGCGCCCGATGCGCAATTCAAATTTGACCTGGCCGAGAAGTTGAAGGCCGCTCACCAGCCGCGCGCCAGTTTCCACGTCAGCCGCAGGGACGTCGTCCAATTTGCGGGGCTGGCGCTGGCGCTGGCCGCGTTGGCGGTCTTCCTCAGTTGGGCCATCCGCTCGCTGCTGCCCACCCGCGTCCCCGCGGGGTATGAGACGTCCACTCCCTCGCCCGCGCTGGCGACGCCCACCCGCATCCTGAGCGGACAGGGAACGCCCGTCCCACAGGGACAAGGCTACCCATATAGCGGGACCACGCTCTACCTCAACGCGGATCTGCCCAGCCTGCCGACCAAGGCCAATGTCTACCTTGCCCTGCCCGACCAGCACGCCACGCTCGAGTCGGCGCGAGCGCTGGCCTTGCGCTTCGGCATCCAGGGTCAGGTCTATGAGACGCCAGGCGAGGTGCCAGGTACCACCGATTACATGGTCACCGCGGGCGGACCGCGCATCTACGTCCGCTCGGATAATTACTTCTCGTACTACCGCGAGTACGGCGGAAATTTCATCGGCGGCCGAACCCTGACCGATGAGCAGGCGGCCGCATCCATCGCAGAGTTCATGCAGTCGCACGGATTCGATTTCGAATACCGCGTCGAACATGCTCCGCAGATCTACGGCGAGTACTACGTCGTCCCGCTGCTGGAAGGTCAATCCCTGCGCTACGATTACAACCTGCCCGCCCGCCTCGACGTCACCCTCGACGAGAACGCCGAAGTGATGAGCGTGTATGGCGCGTTGATCGAGGCGCAAAAAGTCGGTACGTACGGAATCCGCACGGCCGAGGAGGCCTTCCAGAAGATCATCGGTTTCGCGGATGTGGGCATACAGCAGACCATGCGCTCAGGCGGCATGTTGAACGAACAACTCTGGCAGCACGCGTACCCCGATAACGAACCCGTCACGTTGTACGGAGAGGTGCGCATCTTCCAACCTGCCGAAGCAGGTGGGACTCCGCTGTTTACGCTTCAGGAACACCCGCTGACGGGCAACACCGCGGGCCTGGAAGCCGTGCAGGAGGGCGTCTTCGTCGAGGCCAGCGGACAATTCACTGTCCAGAACGGCATCCGCATGTTCGAAGTCGCCTCGTGGAAATATTCCTCAGGCCAGTCGACCAGCCTGACGGGTGCGCTGCGCACGGAAGGCGGGGGGTTCATCCTGTTCTCGGATGGGAAGGACTATCCGCTGGCCGACATCCCAGCCGATGTCCCGCTCGGCACCCAGCCGCCCAATGAACAATTGATCGTCAGCGGCTTCCTGGTGGATGGCCGCATGGAATGGACCATGATCCAGTATTTCCCGCCAGGCAATAACGGCGGAGGCGGGGGCGGAGGCGGGAGCGGATTCTACGAACTCAACCTGTCGGGCACGCCCATGCCCTTGCCCACGCCCGTCCCGACCCTACCGTCCACGGGAGGCGGGGGTGGCGGCGGAGGAGGCGGTGGATCAGGCTACATGTACACCGTCGTGGCAGGCGATACCTGCCAGAGCATCGCAACGGCCTTCAAGGTATCTGTCAAGGACCTGGTCGCGGCGGATGGCCAGCCCGTGGATTGCTCCACCCTGCAGGTCGACCAGACCCTCACCATCCAATTGCCGTCACCCAGCCTGCCCAAAACCGTCGAAGGGCTGCGCGGTATGTTGATGGTCAACCAGTACAACCGCCCCGATGGCAGTCAGCGCATGGAGTATGCTCTGGTCACCGCCAGCCCCGACTACCCATACGTGGTATTGGAAGGCGATGGACTGGACGCACTCAAAGGCTACCGCAACCGCCCCGTGGATGTATGGGGCGCGCTTGAGATGGATGCTTCTCAATTCGCACTCGTCGTGAAGGTCGACAGGTTCGAAATTCCCTTCCCCGACCTGAACTTCCAGATTCTGAAGGGAACGGAGAAAATCACGGAAGTCGAGGGCCAATCGGTCTTACTCTTCACGACCGAAGACGGCCAGACCTTCCTCGAACTCAACTCGGACTGCAACAGCCCCGCTGGGGTTGAATCGGCGCTCAGCGCTGAGCAATCCGCCATACAGATCGAGGCGTTGGCCATTCCGAACCAGACCTGGGGCGGCTACTCCGCTGTCTGCACCTTTAGCAAAGCGCCCGCCCTGGACCCGAGCGGCCAGCCCATCGAATTACAGGTGACCGCCGATCAGGTCTATGTCATGGAGGATCCGATCACCAACGTCCCGCCCACCATGACCATCGAGAAGGTTGAGTTGGTCTATTACATCACCGACCCGCGTTACCCTGCGACGGGGGCCTCCTCCAGCCCCGCCTACGTCCAGCCGATGTGGCGCTTCTACGGTCACTACAGCAACGGCGACGAGTTCGAGTTCCTCGTCCAGGCGCTGAAGGATGAGTTCCTCTCGCCCGTCATTCAGACGGTTCAGCCGCCAGGATAAAGGGTCATCAACTCAACCTACACTTCTCCTCCCCCAAAATCGGTTCTTGATTTTGGGGGAGGTTTGGGTGGGGGTACTTTTTTCAAGAGTATAATATTGTCAGACATCTTCTCCAGAATGGAGCTTCCCCATGATCACCACCTATCACCGTCCCCATACCCTCGACGAGGCCCTGGCCCTGCTGGCCCAGCCCAACACCCTGCCCCTCGGCGGCGGGACTCTGCTCTCCCGCCCGACGCCTGATCCCGTTTCGGTAGTGGATTTGCAAGCCCTCGGCCTGAACACCATCGCCCGCAAAGGCAATGACCTGGAATTGGGCGCCACCGTCACCCTGCAGCAATTGCTCGAATCGGAGCATTGCCCAGAATCGCTCAAGACCGCCATCAAACTCGAAGCCCCGCTCAACCTGCGCAACTCCGCCACCCTGGCTGGGACTCTCGTCTCCAGCGACGGCCGCTCGCCCTTCGCCGCCGCGCTCCTCGCCCTGGACGCGAAGATTACGGTCCACGCTACATCGGCGAGCGTCATGGGCATGGGCGAATTCCTGCCCCTGCGCCCGCAGGGACTCATCACCGCCATCACCCTGCCCGCTCAGACCAAATTTGCCTTTGAATACACCTCCCGCACCCCCGCGGACAAGCCCATCGTCAGCGCCGCGCTGGCCCTGTGGCCCTCGGGCCGCGCCCGTCTGGTCATCGGCGGCTTCGGCAAGTCTCCGTTATTGGCGATGGACGGCACCGAATCCGCTGGCGTGGACTCCGCCGCCCGCAACGCCTGCCA
>CAZGFR010000131.1:0-7923 GCA_964524485.1 uncultured Anaerolineaceae bacterium
GCAACAGGCCATGCATACGCATGGCCTGTTCGTTGTTACAGATCGGCTGGACGGACGTTCACCCGCTCGAGCGGAAAGGTCCACCCGCGGGCAATCTCGAAGGTCAACTGACCTTCAGGCAGCTCCAGGAGTCTCGCCAGCTTCTCGTACAGGCCGAGATAACTGTCCTTGACGGCGGCGGCCATGTCCAGCCCGAGGGTTTCAGCCGCCGAGCGGATGTCCGCTGGGCTGGGGCCCTCGATCTCGGCGAAGTCGCCATAGGGCATTTCATCCAGCATGATGTGACAGGCGCCGAGTTCGTACACGGTGCGATATTTTTCGTACACGGCCACCTGCCGATAGTCGAGCGCTTCTAGGAATTTCCGCGCGGTTTCGAAATCGCCGACGGTGAATTCCAATTCAGGGCGGGTAATGATCCCCTCCACGATCTGGCTCGCGCCCTTGAAGGTCAAACGGGACTCGGTATCCTGCCGCAGGCGCAGGACTTCCCCTTTGGCGCGCAGGCCGCTGTCGGGCAGGTCGAAGCGCAGGTTGCGCTCGAAGACGCGCGCCTGAATCAGACGGGCCTTCCTTTCGAGAAGGCCCGCTTCGATTCTCTTCAGGTCGCGCACGAAGAACTTGACTTCGGTTTCCTGGTCGTTCATCTTATCTCGCTTAAAAACGGAATGCGGACTTAAGTCCGCGCCCCGAAATACTAGTGCAATGCCAGCAACACCTGGCGCTGCTCCACGCTCTCACCCGCCTTGACGCGGATGTGTCGCACGATGCCCGCGCGCGGAGCCTTGAGCTCGTTCTGCATCTTCATCGACTCGAGCACCACCAGCACCTGTCCCTTCTCGACCTGTTGTTCCTCGCCCACGAGGATGGACACAATCAAGCCTGGCATGGGCGCCTTGAGTTGGAACTCGCCGCCGCCCTCCGCGCCGCCGCCTGCCGCCGTGCGCAGCCGTCGCTCGCGCTCGTCCACCACCTTGACGGGATATTGCTGCCCATGCAGGAGCACCTGCCAGCCTTCCTCGCTCGGGTAGACGAAGGCCTCATAAGACTTGCCGTCCACGATCAGCGAATAGACGGGCTGCCCGCTGACCGACTCGAAGTTCACCTCCAGCAGGCGCTCGCCGATGCGGATGTGCTTTTCATCGAGGATCTCGATCTCGAAATCCTTGTCTTCAACACTGGTTACGTATTTCATCGCGTCTCTCCTCCTGCATCACCGATGCATGCGTTCCCAGCGGCCGACCCACTTCCAGTTGCTGGCGTCGCGCGCGCCGCGGCGGACGATCTGCGCCGAGCGCTCGGTCTCCTGGTGGGCGGCCAGCGTGGCGAACACGGCCGCGATCTCGGCGTGGACGTCGTCGCCCTGGCGCTCGGTATCCATCGAGAAGCGTTCCTCCACGAAGCGGGTATCGTACTGCCCGCCCATGAAGCGGTGCGAGTCCATCATGGTCTGGTGGAAGGGGATGTTGGTGCGCACGCCCACGATGCGATATTCCTCCAGCGCGCGGCGCATGCGCAGGATGGCCTGGGCGCGCGTCTCGCCCCACACGATCAGCTTGGCGATCATCGGGTCATAGTAGGGCGTGATCTCGAAGCCAGGATATACGCCCGTGTCCACGCGGACGCCTGGTCCCGTGGGCAGCAGGCTGTGGGTGATGCGTCCCGTGGAGGGCATGAAGTTATTGTACGGGTCCTCGGCGTTGATGCGGCATTCGATGGCATGCCCGTTGAACTGGATCTGCTCCTGGGTGTAGCTGAGCTGGCGTCCGCGCGCCACGCGAATCTGCTCGGCCACGATGTCCACGCCTGTGGTCATCTCGGTGATGGGATGCTCCACCTGCAGGCGCGTGTTCATCTCAAGGAAGTAGAAATTGCGGTCCTTGTCCACCAGGAACTCGATGGTGCCCGCGTTGACGTAATCCACGGCCTGGGCAGATTTGACGGCCACCGCGCCCATCTTCGCGCGCAGTTCGTCGTCCAGGAAGGGCGAGGGCGCTTCCTCGATCAACTTCTGGTGGCGGCGCTGGATGGAACATTCGCGTTCGCCCAGGTGGATGACGTTGCCGTGCGTATCGGCCATGATCTGGAACTCGATGTGGCGCGCGCCCTCGACCAGCTTTTCGAGGTAGACATCCCCGTCGCCGAAAGCGGATTCCGCTTCCCGTCGAGCCGACTGCAACAACAGCGGCATCTCCTCAAGGTTCTTGACCTCGCGCATGCCCTTGCCGCCGCCGCCCGCCGTCGCCTTGATGAGCAGCGGGAAGCCGATCTTGGGGGCGATGCGCAGCAAGTCATCGTCGGTCAGGTTGCCGACGTCCTCGGTGCCAGGCACAACGGGCACACCCGCCTTGATGACCGTGGCGCGCGCCTCGGCCTTGTCGCCCATGGCTGCAATGGACGAGGGCTTGGGTCCGATAAAGGCAATGCCCAGGTCCAGGCAGGCCGCGGCGAAGTCTTCGCGCTCGGCCAGAAAGCCGTAGCCAGGGTGGACGGCGTCCGCGCCCGACTTGCGGATCACGTCCAGGATCTTGTCGGCGCGCAGGTAGGATTCGCGCGACGGGGCGGGGCCGAGCAAATAGGCCTCGTCCGCATAGCGCACGTGCAGGGCGTGACGGTCCGCCTCGGAGTAGACGGCCACGGTCTCGATGCCGAGCTCGCGGCAGGCGCGGATGATGCGGACGGCGATCTCACCTCGGTTGGCAACCAATACTTTTTTGAACATCAGGTCCTCTTAATGGGCGGGGAACCCCGCCCCTACAAATCACTAAAGGGGAATGTTGCCATGTTTCTTGGCGGGATTGGAGTCGCGCTTGTTGCTGAGCATTTCCAACGCGTTGATCAGGCGTGGGCGGGTCTCCTTGGGCTCGATCACATCGTCCACGTAGCCGCGCTCGGCCGCCACGTAGGGGCTGGCGAATTTTTCCTTGTACTCCGCCACCAGTTCAGCCTTGCGCTGGAGGGGGTCGGCGGCCTTCTCCAGTTCCTTGCGGAAGACGATGCTCACCGCGCCGTCGGGTCCCATGACCGCGATCTCGGCGGTGGGCCAGGCCAGGTTCACGTCGCTGCGGATGTGCTTGGACGACATGACGCAGTATGCGCCGCCGTATGCCTTGCGCGTGATGATGGTCAGCTTGGGGACGGTCGCTTCGCAGTAGGCGTAGAGCAGTTTCGCGCCCGAGCGGATGATGCCGTGATGTTCCTGGAAGGTGCCAGGCAGGAAGCCAGGCACGTCCTCGAAGGTGATGATCGGGATGTTGAACGAGTCGCAGAAGCGCACGAAGCGCGCACCCTTTTCGCTGGCGTCGATGTCGAGCACACCCGCCAGGACGGCAGGCTGGTTTGCCACGATGCCGACCGAGTGCCCGCCCAGGCGCGCAAAACCGACCACGATGTTCGGCGCATAACTCTCGTGGATCTCGAAGAACTCGCCGCCGTCCACGATGGGGCGGATGACGTCCTTGATATCGTAGGGTTTGTTGGGATCCTCGGGCACGATGGAGTTCAACTCGTCGTTCATGCGCAGCGGATCGTCGCTCTGTACGAAGGGCGCGTCTTCCATGTTGTTCTGCGGCAGGTAGCCGAGCAGCTTGCGGATCAGGTAGAGCGTATCGGCTTCGCTGTCGGCGGCCACGTGACACACGCCCGATTTCTCGGCGTGGATGCTCGCGCCGCCCAGGTCCTCGAACGAGACCTCCTCGTGGGTCACGGCCTTGACCACGTCCGGGCCCGTGACGAACATATAGGAGGAATTCTTGACCATGAAGATGAAGTCGGTCAGGGCGGGGGAGTAGACCGCGCCGCCCGCGCAGGGTCCCATGATGGCGGAGATCTGCGGGACCACGCCCGAGGCCAGGGTGTTGCGCAGGAAGATATCCGCGTAACCCGCCAGGGCCACTACGCCTTCCTGGATGCGCGCGCCGCCCGAGTCGTTCAGGCCGATGACGGGCGCGCCGTTCTTCATGGCCATGTCCATGATCTTGCAGATCTTCCCGGCGTGGACCTCGCCCAGGCTGCCGCCCAGGACGGTGAAGTCTTGTGAGTACACATATACCAGGCGGCCTTCGATGGTGCCCCAGCCCGTGACGACCGAGTCGCTCGGCGTCTTCTGCTGGTCCAGGCCAAAGTCGCTGGTGCGGTGGACGACGAAAGCGTCCACCTCGCGGAAGGAGCCGCGGTCGAGCAGAATGTCCAGGCGTTCACGGGTGGTCAGGCGTCCCTTTTTGTGCTGGGCGTCGATACGGTCCGCGCCGCCGCCGAGACGGGTGCGCGCTTTGCGCTCACTCAATTGCTTGATTTTCGGGTTGTCGCTCATAAGCCTCTCTCTGAAAAAAGTCCGACTTGTAACTAAGATAGATCAGGACGAACACAAGCAGGTTAACGAAGAGGATGAAGGGCCAGTTGGCCCGTTCCGTTTGCAGGACCAGGCGGTCGGTCCAGTACCAAATTGTGTAAACGGGACCCGCTCCGAGGGCGAGGCGCGGGGCCCAGGCTCTTCCGCCATCCAGCCCCCAGACGAGGACCAGTCCCAACGCGGACCACAGGACGCCCGTCAGCCCGATGTAGAGCGGACCTGGCTTGGGGGCGAACTCAGCCAGGATGCCCCACCAGGCAAAGCCCGTCCAGGCGCGGAAGAGGTTCCACACTGTCAGGGTTAACACCGCGAGGGATAAGAGGGTTACACGGAAAGGCGGGCGGGTTTTCACGGGCTGAATTCCATCAGCGACTTGCCGCCATAGCGCGCGATGGTGCGGCCCAGGGCATATTGGGCACGGTAGGGCACGCCTTCGAGCATGCCAGGGTTGGCGAAGACGTAATCCAGCCCGATGGAATCCAGGTAGGCGTTGGCCTGGCCTGCCTGGAGCGCCTCGAAGTAGGCGGGGCTGTTGATCAGCCCGTCCATGTTGACGATGACGCGGTCCTTGATATAGTAGGCTACGTTGCCGCCGCCCGTCATGCCGATCATCGCGCCAGGCGGGGTGCGCTCTTCGAGGAAACGCACCGAGTCGAGATACGGCAGGTTGGGACCGTACAACCCGTGCGGCATGCGTTCCACGGTGGTTACGCCGAGCAGCCAGAACCTGGAGAAGAACACCCCCGCCACGAGCAGCCAGAGGACCAGTTGCGCCACCTCGAACTTCATCAGCGGGCGGACGAGGATTCCCGCCGCGAGCGAAAAAGCCAGTACGGCCAGGATCGGCTGCATGATCCAGTACCATTCCTTCAGGGCCGCGTAGCCCATCAGATTGTAGGACAACACCTGGATGAAGGAAGCCGTCAGCAGGATGGGCAGCCCGAAGTGCGCCGCGCCGCGCACGGCCTCGCGGCGGTGGAAGGCCAGCGTGAGCACGAACAGGATGACGGTGGCGGCCAGCAGGGCGATGTAATAGTCGTCGATGCGATAGTCTCCGCGCAGGTTGGCGAAGAACCTGGCCGCGCGTTCGACCCAGCCCGTGAACGGACGCCAGGCATTGAAATCCCCTTCGAAGTTGACGGCCCAGAACGAGAGCGGACTGCGGGCTGTGCCGCCGTAGACCTTGGAGCCGAAGGTGCCCCACCAGCGCTTGATCTCGCCGCTGACGGGCATGGCGCTTCCGATGACGATCTTGTTGAAAGCCATGTACGCCAGCAGCGCCCCGCCCAGGACGCCGTAGAAAGTCAGGCCTTCCTTGAGCCAGGTCCGCCAATTGGCTTGGAACAATTCCACGGGGGAGAGCGCGGCGTGGTCCGTGTTTTGGCTGAAGGCGCGCGCCAGCAGTCGCAGCAGGACCAGCCCCGCGAGGTTGAGGACCCAGTCATAGACCAGGGTGATGCGCGGGAAACTTCCCAGCAGGGGAGCCGCTGCCAGCATGACGGCCACGACGAAAAGACTGCTGGCGGTCACCGCCAGGGCGACCTTCTTCAGCGTCTGCCCGAGCGACTCGGTCGCAGGCGGCTGATACAGGCCGAAGAAGAAATACGCCAGGAATTTGCTCCCCACCGAAAGCGCCAGCATGACGACCGCCGCGTTCTTGTACAGGTAGTAATCGGGCAGTCCCAGCCTGTAGATGAAGCTGGCAGGCACGCTGACGGCGGCCAGCAGGAGGTCCAGCGGGAGCAGGGAGCGCAGACGGGTGCCGCGCAGGAGGATCCATGCGCCCGCCAGCACGGCCAGAAAGACCAGGTCGAGGCGGCTGAACATGGCCAGCATGGCGAAGACCGCCAGCCCCGCCACACGCCGCAGGGACACGCCCTCCGTCCGCCAGGTCCGCTCGAACTTCCACAACTGGTAGAGCAGGAGCGTCACCGTGAAGGCGGCCAGCCCCGTCTCCAGGCCGAACTCGTACATGGCGGAGTGCAGGTACAGGTCCGTGACCCACCAGGCGGAGGCCAGTACACCCAGCACAGGCGAGACCGTGCCTTTGACCATGCGGAAGAGCAGCACCCCCGTCGCGGCGCTAAGGGCGGCTTGCACCATCAGCAGGATGCGCAGCGGCAGGATCAGGTCGAAGCGGGCCAGCGCAAAGATGGGGAGGTTGACCAGCATCCACAGCGGGTGATAGCCGTTGGTCGGGTTGACCCCGTCGAAGGTGATGCCGTGCCCTTCGGTGATGTTCTGTGCGACCTTGAAGTAATAATAGGCGTCGTCGCGGGTGAACCAACTGGCAGGGAAGTTGAAGGCGTCGGACGTGGCGGCGTACAGGTGCACGCCCAACACGGCGGTGATGAGCAGGATCTCGTACCAGGTGGACAGGGTGATCTTCTTCAACAAAAAAGTCTCCGTATCATGTCATTGTGAGGATGACGTTATTCTGATGGTGTGTGCTGCTTCGGCGGGAAGCGACCTCATTATCGGGAGATTGCTTCGCCCGCGTTCGCGGGCTCGTAAGGACATCAGATATGTAGTGTGATCTTTCCGAAATTTTCCCCGCGCTCGAGGCGGGTTTGGGCGGCGGCGGCATCCTTCAAGTCGAAGGTCTGATCCAGCGCGGGGTGGATTTTACCCGAGGTGACCAGGTCCATGACCTGGGTGAACTCGGCGCGCGTGCTCATGGTGGAGCCTAGGATGCTGAGGTGCTTGGCGAAGACGAAGCGGTTGTCGATCTCGAACTTCGGTCCGCCGCTGTTGCCGACCGTCAGCAGGCGGCCGCCTTTGCGCAGGACCTTCAGGCTCAGCGGGAAGGTGGCGCCGACGTTGTCCACCACCACGTCTGCGCCGCGCTTTTGGGTGGCGAGATAGACCGCTTTGGCCCAGTCGGCTTCCTGCGAGCGGTCGATCAGGATGTCTGCGCCCAGGGCCTGGACCTGGTCCAGTTTCTTTGCGTCCGAGCCGATGACGATGACCTGCGCTCCGAGGTGTTTCGCGATCTGCACGCTGGCGGTGTTGACCCCGCCGCCCGCACCGACGATGACCACCGTCTCGTTCGCCTGTACTCCGCCGCGCGTGACCAGTGAATGCCAGGCGGTCTGGAAGACCAGCGCCGCCGCGGCCGCGGTATGGAAGTCGAAGCCTGCGGGCAGGCGATAGAGTTGGCGTACGGGCACGCAGACATATTCCGCATAGGTGCCGCGTACCGTCTCGCCGAGCAGATGCCAGTTGCTGCACAGGTTATCCTGTCCGCGCTGACAGGCTTCGCAGGCGCCGCATCCCAGGTTGGCATTGATGACCACGGGGTCGCCGACTGTTAGCTCTGCCCTCACCCCTGACCCCTCTCCCATTGGGAGAGGGGAACCGAGTGCCACAATCTCTCCTGCGCCGTCGGCGCCGTTGATGTGGGGGAGCTCCAATTTGAGGCCTGGCCAGCCGTTGCGGACGAAGATGTCCATGCGGTTGAGGGAGGCCGCACGCAGGCGCACCAGCGCCTCGCCTGGCTTGGGCTCGGGTGTGGGGAAATCCGTGTACTGGAGGACCTCGGGTCCGCCATGTTGATGAAAGAGAACGGTTTTCAT
>CAZGFR010000132.1:0-7801 GCA_964524485.1 uncultured Anaerolineaceae bacterium
ATTATAGTCGCACAACCAGCGGTAAAATTCACCTGACCAAGTGAGGACCCCATGCAGCAAAAGATCACCTTCAACGGCAAGACCTATGACAGCCTGGAGCAGATGCCGCCCGACATCCGCCAGGCCTACGAGTCGGTCATGCAGGTGCTGGCCGACAAGAACCAGAACGGCGTACCCGACCTGTTCGAAGGCGCGGTCAACGCCCAGGCAGCGCGCGCCCGCATCGTCTTCAACGGCCAGGTCTACGAACACCTCGACCAACTGCCGCCCGAGGCGCGCGAAAAATACGAAAAGGTCATGGGCCAATGGGACAAGGACCACAACGGCATCCCCGACTTCGCCGAGCGGATCGCGACAATGGGCCTGCCCTCCGCGCCTGCCTCGACCTCCAGCCTGCCCCCGTCCGAACCGACCTTTTCCCAGCCTACGGCCATCCCCGTTTCCCCTTCCGCGCCCAACCTCGAGCCCGAGCAGACGGGCTTCCGCTTCGGCATCCTGGCCGTGGTCCTGCTGGTCCTGCTCTGCCTGGGTGCATTGGCCGTGTGGTTCCTGTCGACTCAGATGAAATGAACCGCGTCTTCTTGAGATTAGCGTTTGATTAGAATTTCACAACCTGCTTGACTTCACGTCACAAATTTTGTATAGTATTTTTCGGTCTAACCTACGGCACGGCCCGCCCTTGGCTGGTGTGCCGTTTTTGTGTCAATATCTTCTTACTCAAGGAGAGCCAATGATTCGAGTCAACGGTCTCACCAAGGATTACGGAAGCCGACGGGCGGTGGATCGGATCACCTTCGACGCCCAACAGGGAGAAATTCTCGGGTTCCTTGGGCCGAACGGTGCAGGCAAAACCACCACCATGCGCATTCTGACGGGTTATATGCCCCCTACCGAAGGCGAAGCCATCGTGGCGGGCTATGACGTGGTCGAGGAATCCCTCGAAGTACGCCGCCGCGTGGGATACCTCCCCGAAACCGTCCCGCTGTATACCGACATGTCGGTCTTCGAATATCTCAAGTACATGGGCGACCTGCGTCACCTGCCCGATGTGGAAGACCGCGTGGACGAGGTGCTGGAAAAGGTCGGGCTGACCGACCGCGCCGACGGCATGGTCCACAACCTGTCGAAGGGCATGCGTCAGCGCGTGGGCCTGGCCCAGGCGTTGCTGCACCGCCCCGAGGTCCTGATCCTCGACGAGCCGACCATCGGCCTCGACCCGGGCCAGGTGGTGGAGGTCCGCAAACTGATTCGCGAGATCGGCAAGGAGCGCACCGTGCTGCTCTCCACGCACATCCTGGGCGAGGCTCAGAACATCTGCGACCGCGTGCTCATCATTAACAAAGGCCGCATCGTGGCCGAGGATACGCCCGAGAATCTGCAAGCCCGCCTGCTGGGCGCGGAACGCGTGATGCTGCGCGTGCGCGGCGAGACCGACGACCTGCCCTTCGTCATCGAGAAGGTCAAGGGCGTGCAAAGCGTGGACGTCAAAGAGGAGGGCCTGGTCGAGTTCCAGTTTGCGCCCGGGCAGGATATCCGCCCCGAGGTGGCCAAGGCCGTCATCAGCGAAGGCTACGACCTGCTGGAAATGCGTCCGCTGGGCATGAGCCTGGAGGAGATCTTCCTTGAGTTGACCAATACCGAGCGCAACCCCGAGCAAGGTGCCAAATGAAAACCATATGGACCATCGCCAAGCGCGAATATAACCAGTATTTCAACAGTCCCATCGCCTACGTGGTCATGTTCATGATCATGCTGGTGTTGGGCATCATCTTCGTCATCTATTTCCGCGGCGCCATGGAACAGGCCATGCAGATGCAGGCCTTTGGCGCGCCCTCGACCGCCCCCGATAACTCGCCCATCACGGGCAACCTGGCCTTCCTGCTGGTCTTCTCCATCCCCGCGCTGACCATGCGCCTGGTCTCGGACGAGACCCGTATGGGCACCATGGAGTTGCTGCTGACCGCCCCCGTCCGCGATTGGGAATTGATCGTGGGCAAGTGGCTGGGCGCCTTCCTGTTCATCCTCACCCTCATGGCCCTGACCCTGGTCTTCCCCCTCATGCTGACCTTCCAGATCGACAACGGCCTGGACCCGAAGCAGTTGATCTCTTCCTACCTGGGCATCATGTTCGTGGCGGCGGCCTTCCTCGGCATGGGCGTCGGCATCTCGTCGCTGTTCAGCAACCAGATCGCGGCCTTCTTCCTGACCATGGCGGCCTTCATCTTCATGTGGTGGATGATCGGTTTCCCCGCGGGACTCCTCCAGGGCCAGACGAACATCTTCAAGTATCTGGACATGCAGTCCCACTTTTACGAAACCTTCAACATCGGCAAGATCATGCTGGCTGACATCGTGTACTACCTGAGCCTGACCGTGCTGGGCCTGTTCGTGGGCACTGCGGCGGTCGAGATGCGGAGGTGGCGCTAATGGCCGACAAGAAGAACGTCCGCACCTATGCCCTGATCGCGGTGGGCGTGGCCTTGGTGGCCTGTGTCGCCGCCGTGGTCATCGCCCTGCTGTTGGGATTGAACGCCCTCGGTTGGTTCACGCCGAAGAACATCGGACCGTGGAAGCAGGGTCTCTGGTTCAGCGTGGCTTTCATCATCATCGGCATCAGTCTGTATGGCATCCTTCAGCCTGACCAGGTCCGCCGCTTCCTCTCGGGACGCCAGGCGCGCTATGGCTCGAACTCGCTGATTCTGCTGGTTGCCCTGCTCGGCATCATCGTGATGGTCAACATGCTTGCATTCAACAACCCCGTCACCGTGGCGGATATGACTGCGAGCAAGGCTCACACGCTCGCGCCCGAGACCATCCAATTGCTGGCCAGCCTGCCTGAGAAGGTGAACGCCACAGCCTATTTCACCGCCAATAGTTCCACCACGCAGGCCAATGAACTGCTGACCAACTTCAAATCGAAGAGTGACGGCAAATTCGACTTCCGTTTTGCCGACCCCGACTCGGACCCCGTCACGGTCCGTGAAGCGGGCATCACGGGCGATGGCAAGATTCTGCTCACCATGGGCGACCGCAAGGAAGTGGCCTCCTATGCCGAGGAGACCGAACTGGTGCGCGCGCTGAACCGCCTGGTCCACCCGGGCGCGCGCGTGGTGTACTTCCTGAGCGGGCACGGCGAAGCCGATATCACCGCCACAGGCGATGCCGCCCTGAGCGTGGCCAAGGCCGCGCTCGAAGGCAAGAATTACACGGTTCAATCGCTCAACCTGTTGACCGACAACAAGATTCCCGACGACGCGCTGGCCATCATCATCGCGGGGCCGCTCAAGCCCATCTCGGCGCAGGAAGTGGACCTGCTCAAGAAGTTCGTCGCCAAGGGCGGCGGGCTGGTCATTGCCGAGGACCCGACCCCGATCACCCAGTTCGGGAATTCCCCCGATCCCCTGGCCGACTATCTCAAGACCGACTGGGGCATCGTGCTCGACAACGACATCGTCATCGACCTGACCAACAGCGGCAACGAGCTGAATGCGGTCACGCGTCTCTCGACGAACCATCCCATCACGCTCGGCATGCGCAGCATGAACCAGGTGGCCATCCTGCCCAACACGCGCAGCCTGTCCCTGGGCGCAGCCCCCGAAGGCGTGACCGTCACTTCGCTGGCGCAGACCACCGCTGACTCGTGGGGCGAGACCGACTTCGCCAACTTGCAGGGAACGCGCGTCCAGTTCGACCAGGGCGCCGACCTGCTCGGCCCGCTCAGCCTGGGCATGGCGGGCGAGACCACCGCCAACCGCGGACGCGTGGTCGTCTTTGGCAACTCGTCCTTCTTCCTCGATATCAACTTCGACAAGTACGGCAACGGCGATTTCTTCATCAACGCCGTGGATTGGGCCGCTGCGCAGGAAAACCAGGTCACCCTCACCCCCTACAACAGCACGGAGCGCACCCTCAAGGTGGTCAGCCCCGCCGCCTGGCTGTTGATCCTGTTCGTGTCGGTCTTCATTCTGCCTGGCCTGATCGTGATCGCGGGCGCCGTGAGCTGGTTCGCGCGCCGCAGGAGGGGCTAGGCATGCGTCGCTCTGCCTGGGTGGCGCTGATCCTGGTGGCGCTGGTCGCGGGCATGATCGTCTACCTGCGGCAGGATGAGAAAGCCGTCAGGGAAGAGGCAAAAACCTTCCCGACCCTGCCCACCCGCTACCTGTTCGACCCTGCCGAGGGCGAGCCCAACCGCATCCGCCTGGAGACCGCCGCCACGGGCGGGGTTGTGGAAGTGGCGCTCAACATGCAGGGACAGTGGGAGGTGGTCCTGCCCTTCGGCGGGCTGGCCAGCCAGGGCAACGTTGGGGCGCTGCTCACCACGTTGACGACCCTGCGCTCCGTCAAGGAGGTCGAAGGGCTGACTCCCTCCGACCTCGGGTTGGAACCGCCCGCCTACGTGCTGACGGTCATCCTGAAAAGCGGCGGGAAGCACGTCCTCGAGATCGGCGACAAGACGCCTTCCGAGTCGGGATACTACGCCCGCCTCGATGGGAAGCGCCTGCTGGTGGCGGACCTGTCTTCCATCGAAGGCCTGACCCTGCTGGCTGGCAATCCGCCCTACCAGGTCACGCCTACGCCGTCGCCGCTTCCAGTGACGTCCACCCCCGAGGCAGTCACTCCGTATCCTTGATGCGGGTGCGTAAAACAATCGCATTACAAATCATCGAGAGTTTTGTAAGGGTATTGCTTTTTGCCCTTAAACTGTGTATTCTGAAAACAAATTCAAAGTTTGGATGGCAGAATGGATGTAGATAAAATACTTATCGTGGATGAAGAAGAAGAGTTTTCCGCCATTGCGCGACTGATCGAACTGGGGCGGCAAAAGTCCTTTGTAACGCTGGACGATATCCTGCACTTCTTTCCCGAGGCTGAACAGGACGTGGAGCAGTTGGAGGAGGCTTTCTCCGCGCTCCTGAGCGCGGGCATCCCCTTCGTGGAAGATACCCTCACCAACGAACCCACCGAGGACGAGTTGGTCGCGGTGGAAGAGATCGAAGCCGAACCCGAACCCGACCTCAGCCTCGACGATTACCTCGCCAACATCGACACCGACGACACCATCGGCCTGTACCTCAAAGAGGTCAGCCGCGTGCCGTTGTTGACCGCCTCGGAAGAAGTGGCCCTGGCCCAGCGCATCGAGCGCGGACGCATGGCCCGCGAGGAGCTTGCGCATGGCAACGTCAACCCGCGCCGCCGCACCGAACTCCGCAAGTTGATCGAAGACGGCTGGGCCGCCCGCGAACATCTCATCACGGCCAACTCGCGCCTCGTCATCTCCGTGGCCAAGAAATACATGGGACGCGGCGTGCCCTTCCTCGACCTGATTCAGGAAGGTAACATCGGTCTGATTCGCGCCACCAAGAAATTTGACTATCGCCGTGGACACAAGTTCTCCACGTATGCCACCTGGTGGATCCGCCAGGCTGTGACCCGCGCCATCGCCGACCAGGGACGCACGATCCGTGTGCCCGTCCACATGGGCGACCAGATCAACAAGTTGCTGCGCGTTCAGCACCAGTTGACCCAACGTCTCGGCCGCGAACCTTCCGTCGAGGAGTTGGCTGTCGCGCTGGATGTCCCGCCCAAGAAGGTCGAGAACATGATTCAGGTGGCGCGTCGTCCGCTCTCGCTGGAGACGCCCACCGACGACGAAGAGGATTCGGTCCTCGGCGACTTCATCGAAGACGATGAGGCTCCCCCGCCCGATGACTCGGCCACCTATAACCTGCTGCGCGAACATCTCGGCGAAGTGCTGAATGGCCTGCCCCCGCGTGAAGTGCGCATCCTGCAGCTCCGCTATGGCCTGCTCGATGGACAGGCCTACACGCTCGAAGAGGTCGGCCGCAAGATGGGCGTCACGCGCGAACGCGTGCGCCAGATCGAAGCCCAGGCGCTCAGCCGCCTGCGTCACCCCTCCATCCGCAGGAAACTGCGCGATTACCTGGGTGAGTAAAACCGAATAAAAACACCTGTGGCGCGGAATACTTCCGCGCCACTTTTTTATCATGTCATTGCGAGGGTGCAGAGCACCCGACACTTGCGCCTGAACTGCACCTGCGATTTGTTCAGGCGCAAGTGTCGCCGCCTTCGGCGGCTCGCAAGGACAGAAGCATTCGGATCAACATCCCCACGGGCAGCACCCAGGCCAGACGCATGGCTTCCTCGCGCCAGAAGAAGAATCCCAGCAGCCAGGCATAAGAGAGCAGCACCGTCCACCATTTGACCTCGAACAGCAGGAAGAGCACGTACGAATACACGCCATAGAATGGGGTCGCCAGCGCAGAGACCAACAGCCCTGAAAGCATCCGCTGGCGTTTCTCGCGGAAGAGCAGCGGCAGCGGCGCAAGGAAGACGCCAAAGCGCCAGACGTCCATGCCCGCCAGCCGCCAGACGTGGACGGGCAGTCCCGCCGTGGAGGCTGCGATCCAGCGCAGGGGCCAGTCGAAGCCGTAGACGAACAGGCTGAGCAGCGCCGTCAAAACGGGAGCAGCCAACAGTCGAGGCCACAGGCGCGGGGATTCCAACAGCAGGCCAAACAGGATCGGCAGGCCTGTCAACTGCGGCTTGGTCAGTGCTAGAATCAGGCCGATCCCGCGCAGGTACGGATTCTTCCCGAACAGGAAGATGGCCAAACCCAGCGCCACCAGCACGTCCACCTGACCCAGCCAGACCTGACCCAACATCGGGAAAGAGATCATCAGCAGGAACGGGTTGACCTCGGTGACGTAGGCCAGCGCCAGAAAGCCCGCCACGCTGAACGCCGTCCAGATCGGCCAGGCCAGCGGATAGTCGGGCAGCAGGTGCAGCGGCGCCAGAACCCATTGCGCGAAGTACGGCACGTAACCGCAGTCGAAACAACCCTGCGTGAAGGGCAGGTAATACCGATACAGGTCATCGCCCCCAGGCAGGCGGAAAGACGCTACAATCAAGCCCAGCGCCGCGCCCAGGGCCGCGATCCAACTCAACTTTTGTGTACGGGAAAATTCTTTCAACAGGCCTCCATGAAATCAGACATCCAACGCTTGCTGACCGCACTCACCTTTCTGCTCACGGCCTTCCTGCTCAGCCGCACGCCCATCGACGCCGACCTGTGGTGGCATCTGCGCGCGGGCCAGGAGATGTGGGCGCAGAAAAGCATCCTGCTGACCGACATCTTCAGTTACACGCGCGCGGGTGCGCCGTGGGTCAATGCCTTCTGGCTGTCCGAACTCCTATTATATGGGCTTTACAGCCTGGGCAGGTATTTCGCACTGGCCGCCTTCGTGGCCCTGCTCGGCGCGCTGACTTTCCACGTCGTTGCGAAAAACCTCAAGGGCAATCCCTTTGTCGATAGCTTCCTCCTGCTGCTGGCCGTCGTCACCGCCGCGCCCATCTGGGGTCCGCGCCCGCAGATTCTTTCCTTCTTCCTCGTGGCCCTGCTAGATTTGTGGCTGATTCGCTCTCCGCGCAGGCAGTGGATGCTGGTTCCGTTCTTTGCGCTGTGGGCCAACCTGCACGGCGGCTGGATCTGGGGCTTCCTGCTGCTGGCGGCGCACATCGCGGGACTCTTCATCCAATCGCTGTTCCAACCCGAAGAGCGGATTCCGCTTTGGCGGCAGGCCTTGCACCTGCTGGGCTGGACCGCCCTCTCTGCCCTGGCCGTCGGCCTGAACCCGAACGGACTGGCCCTCTGGCGGCTGCCCTTCCAGCAGGTGAACGTCTCGCTGCAGATTCAGGAATGGCTCTCGCCCGATTTCCACCGCGTGGACTTTCATCCGCTGTTGTGGATGTTGTTCCTGCTGATGCTGGCCGCGCCCTTCGC
>CAZGFR010000133.1:0-1272 GCA_964524485.1 uncultured Anaerolineaceae bacterium
TGCAGCCGAACGAACGCATCCGCGCTGAGGCGGGCGCAATGGTCAGCATGAGCGAAGGCGTCAGCATCGAGACCAAGGCCGAGGGCGGACTCCTCAAATCGCTCGGGCGCGCCGTCCTGGGTGGGGAATCCTTCTTTCAGAACTTCTTCCAGGCCGCGGCCTCGGGCGGCGAAGTGACCCTGGCTCCCGAACTGCCCGGCGACATGATGCTGATCGAGATGAAGGGCGAGAAGATGATGCTGCAATCGGGCTCATACGTCGCCTCGGAGAACGGCGTGGAGTTGACGGCCAAGATCAGCATGAAGGCCTTCATGTCGGCGGAGGGCATCTCCATGCTGGAAGCCACGGGCGCGGGCAAACTGCTGGTCTCCTCGTACGGCGCGATCTTCGAGCGCACCATCGGCGCGGGCGAAAAGTACATCGTGGATACCTCGCACCTGGTGGCCTTCACGGGCAGCATGAACGTGCAGCCCAAAACCGTGGGCGGATTCAAGTCCACGCTGTTCAGCGGCGAAGGCCTGGTGGTCGAGCTGACGGGCCCCGGCACGATCTATATGCAGACCCGCTCCCCGCAGGCGCTGATCAACTGGATCATCCCGCAATTGCCCAAGCCCGAAGTGAAGAGTTCATAGCCGTTTAGAATGAAAAACGGGAGCCGCTGGCGGTTCCCGTTTTTTCATGGCCGCATTCGCGATAAAATGGGGCAGCAAGCCGATACCATTCGCCAGGGATTCAGCCGATGTTCAAAAAAGTCCTGATCGCCAATCGCGGCGAGATCGCCGTCCGCATCCTTCGCGCCTGCCGCGAGTTGGGCGTGAAAAGCGTGGCCGTCTACTCCGAGGCCGACAAGAACGCGCTGCACGTGCAGATGGCCGACGAGGCCGTGCTGCTGGGCGGGGCCGCGCCGCGCGAATCCTATTTGAACGCGGACCGCATCATCCAGGCGGCGCTCGACACAAAAGCGGATGCCGTCCACCCAGGCTATGGATTCCTCTCGGAGAATGCCTCTTTCGCCGCCGCAGTGGATTCCGCCAAATTAACTTTTATCGGCCCCTCAGCGGACTCGATCCGCGCGATGGGCGACAAAGCCGAGTCGAAGATCCGCATGAAGGCGGCAGGTGTACCGACCGTCCCAGGCTTCGAAGGGCTGGAGAGCGCGGACGAGTTCCGCCGGGCCGCGCAGGAGATCGGGTACCCTGTACTGGTCAAGGCGGCGGCGGGCGGCGGGGGCAAGGGCATGCGCGTGGTCGAGAGCGAAGCCGATTTGACGGA
>CAZGFR010000133.1:1372-7798 GCA_964524485.1 uncultured Anaerolineaceae bacterium
AGCGGCGGTCGCGGCGGCCCAGGCCGTGGACTATTTCAACGCGGGCACCATCGAATTCATCGTCGACCCTGACACGCTGAAATTCTATTTCCTCGAAATGAACACCCGCCTGCAGGTCGAGCATCCTGTGACCGAGCTCGTGGCGGGACTCGACCTTGTCCAATGGCAACTGCGCATCGCGGCGGGCGAGCCGTTCCTCTTCACGCAAAGCGACTTCCAGCAGCGCGGACATGCCATCGAGTGCCGCGTCTACGCCGAAGACCCCGCGGGCGGATTCCTGCCCAGCACGGGGCGGCTGCTGCAATTCATCGAGCCGCGCGGACCAGGCATCCGCGTGGACGCGGGCTTCCGCGCAGGCGACGAGGTGACGCACTTCTACGACCCGATGCTGGCCAAGCTGATCGTCCATGCCGAGGACCGCGAGGCGGCCATTCGACGCATGGGGGCTGCGCTGCGCGAGTTCGTCGTCCACGGCGTGACCACCAACATCGACTTCATGCAATCTTTGCTGGCGCACGAGGATTTCCACAACGGACAGGTCACCACGCGCTGGGTCGAGACGAAGTTCAACTGGCAAGTGTCCGAGCCGACTATGGAGGCGCTGGTAGCGGCGGCGGTGGCGGAGGATAGAGTTCCAGGTTCCACGTCTCAGGTGTCAGGGGAGACGTATAGCCCCTGGAAAGTGGCAAGTGGGTTTAGAAACTGATGAAGATCAATCTTAATGAAACCACTCTTGAGTTGACTCCCGATGGCCAGGGTTATCAAATCGTCATCGGCGACAAAACCGTCTCGGTCCAAATCCTGCACTCCGAAAACGGACATCTCGACCTGTCCCTCGACGGCCAGCGCGTGACGGCGTACGTCTCGTCCGACGGCGCGAAACGCTGGGTGACCATCGGCGGACAGACCTTCGCCTTGACCAAGTCCACGGCAGGCACGCGCCGCGCCCAGCACGGGCATCATGCCCAAAACGAGTTGACCGCGCCCATGCCAGGCCAGGTCCGCACGGTGAATGTGACGGAGGGCGAGTCCGTGACCAAAAGCCAGACCCTGCTCGTGCTGGAAGCCATGAAGATGGAGATCCGCGTCTCCGCGCCTAGGGATGGCGTGGTCGGGAAATTATTCGTCCAGCAAGGTCAGACCGTGGAACGCGAACAGGTCCTGGTCGAGATCGTGGACACGTTGGCAGGTTAACAGGTTTGAACGTTCAAACCTTCCAACCTGTAAACTTTCAAACGGAGTTCTTATGACAGGCAAATATTTCGATGAACTCGAAGTCGGCATGAAATTCAAACACGGCGGGCGCACCGTCACCGAAATGGACAACGTGCTCTTCTCCGCGCTGACGATGAACACCCAGCCCCTGCACGTCAACGAGGACTTTGCCGCGAAGACCGAGTTCGGCCAGCGGCTGGTCAATGGCGTGTTCACCTTCGGGCTGGTGGTCGGCCTGACCGTGGCCGAGCTGACCGAGGGCACCATCGTCGCCAACCTCGGCTATGACCGGGTCGTGCATCCCAACCCCGTCTTCCACGGCGACACCATCTACGCCGAAAGCGAGATCATCGAGAAACGCGAGTCCAAGTCACGGCCCAACGCGGGCATTGTCCGCATCCAATGCACAGGCCGCAAACCAGACGGTACAATAGTGGTCCAGTTCGAGCGGACTGCGATGTTCTTGAAGAAGCCCAATTAAAATGTCGCTGCGAGACGGCGCTCTCCCGTCGAAGCAGCCGCCCACAACCATATAATCGGCCAGAATCGGCGCATAAAATCATCCACAGAACAGGCGGTACAATTAGGGTCAAATTTGCACGGACTGTCAACATGCAAGCTCAACAGTCTAATTCTCACTAACAAAAAGGTATTTTCCATGAAATTAGAACTTGGTTGTGGGACCCAGACGCCACCTGACTTTGTGGGTGTAGACCGTTTTCCCATGCAGGGAGTGTCTGCTCTGGTTGATTTGGATTGCCCCTTCCCCTTTGCAACGAGTTCCGTGGACATGATCCTGGCCTATCACTCCCTTGAACATGTAAAAGACATCATGTTCACCATGCGCGAAATCTGGCGCATTGCGAAACCCGGGGCGCAGGTGTGTATTGTTGCCCCCTACTATGCTCAAGGATTGAACCTTGCCAATCCTTATCATAAGCAGGTATTTAATGAACATACCCCACGCTTCTGGACGGACTCGCCCACCTCAGGTGTTGACCCGCTGGAATATCATCAACCTCCCTACGGCCAGATTTGGGGCATGAGTCGCAGTGACCATAGCAATCCTGGCCTGGATCTGCGCTGCGTCCGCATGGAATTTTTTTATTTTCAGAAATACTGGGGACTTTCCCCTGCCAGACAGCGGTCCGCCCGTCAAAAATACATGAACGTGTGCGAACAGTTCCTCATTCACCTGGTGGTGTTCAAGCCGCCCCTCACAGAAGCAGACTTCCAAAATCTAAAGCTGGATCTATATATGCCTCCGCGCCTCGAGGAGCGTCGCAATGCCGCAGCCCAGACCCACCGGCGCTGGTTCTAAATAAAAGTCGTTGTCAAATAATTGGAGATAACTTATGCATTCCCGACGCGCCCTTTTATACATGCCTGGCGATGACCGCCGAAAGATCGAAAAAGCCGCCACCCTCGGCGTGGACAGCATCTGCATGGACCTCGAAGACGGCACCGCCATCAACAGGAAGACTGAGGCGCGCGCCGTCATTGCACAGGCCATGCATGATCTGGACTTCGGCGCTGCCGAACGCTGCATCCGCATCAACAGCATCGGCTCGGGCTGGGAGGCGGACGATCTCGCCGCGGCGCTGGACGCCCGTCCCGATACGATCGTCGTCCCAAAAGTGGAGACGCCCGAGCATGTCACCTGGGTCAGCGGGCGGATCGAGTCGTATGAACTGGCTCACGGGCTGCCGCTGGGCGGAATCCGCATGTTGATCGGGGTCGAAACGGCCAAAGGCATCCTCCACCTGAAAGAGATCGCGGACGCCGACAAACGTCTGGATGCGATCATCTTCGGCGGCGAGGACTTCGCGGCCAGCGTCGGCGCGACGCGCACGAAGGACGCGCTCGAACTGCTCTACGCGCGCGAAGTTGTGGTCACCGCCTGCGCTGCCTACGACCTGCAGGCCATCGACATCGTGGCCATCGACTTCAAAGACCTCGATGCCCTGCGCGCCGAATCCGAAGCGGGCGCGCGCCTGGGTTTTACAGGCAAGCAGATCATCCACCCCGCGCAGGTCGGCCCCGTCCAGGCGGCCTTCACCCCCAGCGACGAAGCCATCGCCTACGCCCGCCGTGTGGTCGAGACCTTCGAGGCCAACCAGAAGGAAGGCAAGGGCGCTTATGCGCTGGACGGCAAGATGATCGACATGCCGCTGCTCAAGAACGCGCAAAAGGTACTGGACCGCGCAAAGGCGGCGGGCAAATGAGAAATCAGGACTGCGGACTAAAGTCCGCGCTCCAAAAGGATTTCTGATTTTGCTCTCCATTATCTATGGCCTCATCTCAGCCCTGGGCTGGGGCGCGGCGGACTTTTCGGGCGGGTTGGCCAGTCGAAAGTCCAGCGCCTACCAGGTGCTGTTCCTGTCCGAGTTGGCAGGGCTGATTCCTTTGGCGATCCTGGCCCTGCTCGCCCGTGATCCCATCCCGCCGTTTTCCGCCTGGGTTTGGAGCGCGCTGGCCAGCACGGTTGGCACCTTCGGAATGCTCATCCTGTATCGCGCCTTTGCTGAAGGACGCATGACCATCGCCGCCCCCGTCTCCGCGCTGCTGGCAGCGGTCGTGCCTGTCATCTTCGGCACGCTGACCGAGGGCCTGCCCGACCTGCTCACGGGCGCGGGATTCGTCCTGGCTCTGGCCGCAGTGTGGATCATCTCCCGCGATGGCTCGGCAGCGGACCTGCGTGTTTCATTGCGGGACCTGCGCCTGCCCCTGCTCTCGGGCATTTTCTTCGGCTCCTACTTTGTCCTGATCCATCAAGCCACCAAGGAGGCCTATTTCTGGCCGTTGGTGAACGCGCGTCTGGTGGGAACGTTGGTAATGCTTGGCTACGGGTTGGCCCTACGCGGTCCGATCCTGCCCAGGCGCGAGTCCTGGCGGCTGGCCCTGCTGGCGGGCGTCCTCGACGTGGGCGGGAACGTCTTCTACGTGCTCGCCTCGCAGACGGGTCGGCTGGATGTGGCCGCCGTCCTTGGGGCGCTCTACCCTGCATTGACCGTCCTATTGGCCTGGCTGGTGCTCAAGGAACACATCTCGCGCTCGCAAACCTTCGGCATCCTGCTGGCCTTTGTGGCCATCACCCTGTTGACTCTGTAACCGAACCTGCCGCGAAGGAGGGTAGAATCGAAGCGTTGACATTTTCCGTGAAAGGATATTCTCATGACCCCTCCCGCCACCCCTGACAAGCCCCTGCCCCTGTTCATGCCGCGCACCGTCGGCCTGCTGGCCCTCTTCGGGGGGATTCCCCTGGGCTTTGCCCTCTCGCTCGCCAACCTCAAGCGCGTTGGAGATCGGCGCACGTACGGCATCCTGATCGGGTCGTGGATTCTCGTCACTTTGGCCCTGGTCGGCGCGGGATTATATCTTCCACTGTTGGGCTGGTACCTGGTCGTCCTGAACCTGGTCTCGGCGGGCTGCTTCTACCTCGTCAGCCGCGCCATCTTGAAGCGCTTCGAATCCACAGGGAGGACGTCCCTGCCCGAGAGCGGATTGACCGCCATTGGCCTCGGCTTTGGAGCCTGGGTGGTGTGGTACATCGTGTTCAGCGGACTGCTGGTCAGCGCCACCTATGCGGTCAGCGCATTCGGCATCCGCCTGCCCTGAGGCAAGGATGAAAAAACTACAAGGCAAGGTCGCGCTGATCACGGGCGCCACCTCGGGCATCGGCAAAGCCACCGCCCTGCTCTTCGCGGGCGAGGGAGCGGACCTCGTTTTGACGGGCCGCCGCGCCGAGTTGGGCAAAGCCGTCGAAGCGGAATGCAGGCAGCGGGGTGTACGCTGTCTGTTCGTCGAAGCGGACCACACTCAGGTCGAGGATTGCCAACGGGCGGTTGACTCTGCATTGGCAGAGTTTGGTCGCATCGACATCCTGTTCAATAACGCAGGCATCGTCACCAAGGGCACGGCCGAAACCACCGACGAGGAAACCTGGAGCGCCACGCTCGCGCTGAACGTGACGGCAGTCTGGCGCATGTGCAAGTTGGTGCTGCCGCACATGAAACGACAGGGCGGCGGTGTTATCGTCAACAACGGCTCGGACTGGTCGGTGGTGGCGGGCAGGGATGCTTTCCCCTACATCGCCAGCAAGGGCGCGGTGGGACTGATGACCAAGTCGATGGCGCTGGATTTCGCGCGCGACAACATCCGCGTCAACGCCGTCTGCCCAGGCGACACCTTCGTGGACCGTTGGATCGAGAAAGGCTACTTCGAAGGCACGAACCCCGTCTCGGTGGAAGAGGCCATCCAGGAAGCTAGCGCCTACCTGCCGATGGGACGCTTCGGCCACCCTGAGGAGATCGCCCGCGCCGTGCTCTTCCTGGCCTCGGATGATTCGTCTTTTGTGACAGGTCATCTGCTGCTGGTGGATGGCGGGAATACGGCGCAGTAACGATCCCCGATTTCCCCCGTGCTATAATTTTGTCCAGGTAATTTTCCTTAATGGTATGCATTCGATTAATGCTCTATCAGCAGCCCTGCTGTGAAAACCTGCGTACTATAAGGAGATAAGGGCATGGATGAAAAAAATCAAACCACACAAGACTTGGGAAGAGCTCTGGCGAGATATCAGGGACGCGATGCCACGGCTGCGCTCATCATGTTTGCACTTGGGATCGCGGGCATGATGGCGGGGGCCTGGGCAATCCTGACCATCCGTCCGCCGAGTGACCTGCGCGGCCTGGGTGCTGGCGGAATCATCGCTGGCGGGCTTTTCATCCTGGGCAGCCTGGAAGGACTCATCAATGCCTTTCGTGACTATGAGATCATCATTTTTGAGCGGGGATTCAAATACAGCACGATCATGGAATCACGCGCTGTCCGATGGGAGGAAGTGATCGCCGTCTGGCAGGCCGCGTATAAACGTGGACCCAAAGGCCCAGCAAGTACATTGATCTACACGATTCTGCTCAAAGACAAAAAGAAACTGGTTCTGAATAATGACCGTTTCAAGAACGTGGAAGGGTTGGGGGAAACCATTCAGCGCGAGGTGACCCGCCGCCTGATGCCACAGTACATCCAAACATTGAACTCTGGCGGGACTATCAATTTCGGTAAACTGACACTCAGCAAGCAGGGCATCAGCAACGGCAAGGAATTGGTGCCGTGGTCCCAAATCAGGGATGTAAAGATTCGGAACGGCGTCATCGCCATCAATAAGGAGGGAAAATGGCTGGCCTGGTCGAGCATTCTGGCATCCCA
>CAZGFR010000134.1:0-7605 GCA_964524485.1 uncultured Anaerolineaceae bacterium
CTCGCCCTACTCGACCATCGGAGTAACCTATGACCACAAAAACAGACATTCTAATCATCGGCGGCGGTTCGATCGGGTTGAACTGCGCCTATTACCTTCTCAAAGCGGGGCGGAGAGTCACCATCGTGGACGCCAGGGAGATCGGCAAAGGCAGTTCCGCAGGCAACGCGGGGCACATCGTGCCGAGTCACATTATCCCGCTGGCCGCGCCTGGGATCGTGCCCACCGCGCTCAAGTGGATGCTCGACCCGCAGAATACGCCCTTCGGCATGAAGATCAGCCTGGAGCCCAGTTATATTTCCTGGCTGCTGCAATTCGTCTTTGCGTGCAATGACGCCAACGTGCAGCGCGGCATCCCCCCGTTGAACAGTCTCGGTCAGTTGAGCGCGCGCAACTTCGCGCAGATGATCGCCGAGGAGAATTTCGATTGTCACTATCGCGAGAAGGGACTGCTCTTCCTCTACAAGTCTGCCGAAGCCTTCGCGGGCGGACGTCACGAAGCCGAGGAGATGAACAAACATGGCATCCCCACCGACGTGCTCGATCAGGCCGCCGTCCATGCGCGCGAACCGATGGCGCGCGCCGATGTGGTGGGCGGAGTCCACTTCACAGGTGACTCCTTCCTTGACCCCGCGCGCTTTTTGCAACTGCTGAAGGAACGTGTCCTCGCGCTGGGCGCGGAGTTGTACGAGCATACGCCCGTCACAGGCTTCGACGTGGCCGAGGGAAGAGTCCGCGCGGTGAAGACGGGTGCGGGCGACTTCGAAGCGGACGAGGTCATCCTGGCGGCGGGCGCGTGGACCTCGGGGGTGGCGCGCGACCTGCGCCTGAACATCCCCGTCCAGCCTGCGCGCGGGTTCAGCCTGACCATGTCCGCGACGAAGCAGATGCCTGCCCAGGCGCTACTGTTGGGCGAGCGCCGCGTGGCCGTCACGCCGATGGGCGACCTGCTGCGCTTCACGGGCCGACTCGAAGTCGGCCAGTTCGGCGCCGAGCCCGAGCCGCGCTGGATCCGCCAGATCGAGGCGGCAGTGCGCGAGTACATCCAGCTCGACGACAAACTCGACATCCAAGAGACCTGGGCAGGGCTGCGTCCCACCACGCCAGACGGGATGCCAATCATCGGTCGCTCACCGCGTTATCCAAACCTGGTCCTCGCCACGGGTCACGCCATGCTGGGACTGTCGCTCGGGCCGGGTACAGGCCAGGTCGTGGCGGAGCTGCTCACAGGGCGGAAGCCTGCCTTTGACCTGAGTCCACTCAGGGCGGAGCGGTTTTGACATCCCACGCCTGGGTCATTGTCGTACTGAGATTCTGTACACGGATGCCACAGATTTCACGGATACTCACGGCGAATTTTTAAAAATCCGTGTCAAACCGTGTCCGTCCGTGGAATCCGTGTCCACGAAGTTTAATCACGGTAATTCCTCAGAACCTCAAAACTGAGCCGTAAAAAATGGGAGGCGACACTGTATAATCACAGCGCTGCCTCCCATTTTTGATTCAGCGGAGAATTATGGCCATCACCTCGTGGAAAATCCTTGAATCCCAATACTTTCGTCCGCGTTTTCGTACCGACAAGGTCGAGTTGCCGAACGGAAAGGTCTTTGAGCCGACCATCTTTGAGTTCCGCTCGTGGGCCAACGTCATGGTGCTGACGCGCGACCGTCAGGTGGTGCTGGTGCGTCAGTATCGTCACGGCGTGCAGGAGGTGTTGTATGAATTCCCGGGCGGGGTGGTGGAGGACGGCGAGCAGCCCATCGAGGGTGTGCGGCGCGAACTGCTCGAGGAAACAGGTTTTACCGCGACTGAGTTCATCCAGGTCGGACGGCTGTATCCCAATCCTGCCATCCAGACCAACAGTATTTATTTCTTCCTTGCTTTGGATGCTGAGAAAGTCGGCGGTCAGCACCTCGATGAGGCCGAGGATATCGAAGTCCATCTTGTCCCGTTGGACGAGCTGATTGCCATGTCGCGTCGTGGGGAATTCCTGCACGCCCTGCAAGTGGCGGGACTGTATCAGGCGCTGCTCCACCTGGACCGCATCCGCTGATGGCTTCGCGAATCTCCGCCGCGCTGAAATACCTGCGTCAGTTTGGACCGCGTCCGCTGGCATTGCTGGCGTTGTATAAGTTTGGGCTGCTGACGGGGCATTATCGACGGTTGGACCGTAGACCGCAGACCGTAGACCGTCCACCGTCCACCGTCCACGGTCTGTTCCCTCTCCCATCTTGCGAGCAACTTTCTCAAACACTCGGCGAAGATGGCAAAGTCGCCCTGCTCGCCGAAGCGGACGAGATCGTCGCAGGCAAGTTCCGCAGGTTCGGCGATGAGCTGACTGAGATTCAACTCACATTGCCTCAACCTCTCCAGCACTGGACAGCCTACGAAACCAATCACAAACTTCTTTCAGCATTTCACGTTCCACACGACGATATCAAATTCCTTTGGGAACCCGCCCGCTTCGGCTGGGCCTTTGTCCTCGGACGCGCGTATCATCTCACGCAGGATGCAAAGTATGCCGAGGCCTTCTGGAAATATTTCGAAACCTTCGCCGCGTCCAACCCCGCCAACCTTGGCCCGCACTGGATGAACGGACAGGAGGTGGCCGTCCGCTTGATGGCGTTGATCTGGGCAGCGCAGGTCTTTGAGGCGCAGGACGAAAAACGCAAGACGAGTCTCGTCGTGTCCATTACGCAGCATGCGGCGCGCATCCCGCCCACGCTGGTGTACGCGCAGTCGCAGAACAACAATCACCTCGTCACCGAGGCGGCGGCGCTGTACGTGGCGGGCCGAACGTTAAAGAATCGCCAGTGGCGCGACCTGGGCTGGAAGTGGCTCAACTGGGCCCTCCAGAATCAGATCAGCGGTTACGGCGAGTACATTCAGCACTCCACCAATTATCAGCGCGTGATGTTGCAGGCCGCGCTTTTGGCGGAAGCGGTTCGGGATGAGGATTGGCCGATGGCCTCGAAGCAGGCGCTCGGTCGCACGACGCATTTCCTGTTCTCGATGTTGGATTCCACTTCGGGACGGGTGCCGAATCTGGGCTCCAATGACGGGGCCTTGATCCTGCCCCTCAGCGTGACTCCGTTTAACGACTTCCGCCCGACCGTGCAGGCTGCCGCGCGTGCCTTCCTCAAGACGCAGATGCCCGCGGGCGTCTGGGATGAGATGTCGCTCTGGCTGGGATTCGCGCCCGCGCAAAAGACCTACACCTCCGAACATTACATGACCGACAACCTGCGCGGACCCAATTCGTGGGCTTACCTGCGCGCCTCGCGTTTCCCTTCGCGCCTCTCGCACATGGACCAGTTGCACCTCGACCTGTGGTGGCGCGGACTGAACATCGCGCAAGACGCGGGCACCTATCTCTACAACGCGCCCGCCCCGTGGGACAACGCGCTGGTTACCACGCGCGTGCACAACACGGTGACGGTCGACAGCCGCGAGCAGATGACGCGCGCGGGCCGCTTCATGGTGCTCGATTGGGTCAACGCCTATTCGAAGAGCGAAATCGCTTCAGACGAGAACGTGCTCCAACAGGTGAAGGCCATCTTCAAAGGATATCGCTCGGTCTGGCATGAACGGTCTGTGGTGGTGTTCCGCGATGAACGCTGGGTGGTCAATGATAAGCTGTCTGCCCAGCCCTTGAGCATCCACAACAGGGAGCGACACTGCTATCGTGTCCACTGGCTGCTGCCCGATTGGTCGTGGGAGATCGCCGACCTGCCCCAAGGCATTGACGCCTTTGGTTATGACCTGCGCCTGCTTTCTCCGCATGGGCCGATTACCGTTCGCATGATGGCGGACCTTTCCCTGTACGAGGATGCTCCCGACCAGTTCAAATTTGGCCTGGTGCGCGCGGGCGAACTGGTCTGGGGAAACACTGATGTGTCTCCCATCGATGGCTGGGTCTCGCCAACCTATGGAACGAAATTACCCGCACTTTCCTTCTCGGTGACGAGTCCTTCAGAACTGATCACTCACTTTTCGACGGAGTTTATTTTCCCAAAATGAGAATCCGTGCTGTTGCCATCCTGATCGAAGATAACCAGGTCGCCGTGATCGAACGTCACCGCATGGGACGTCACTACTTCACCTTCCCAGGCGGCGGCGTGGACGCGGGCGAAACGGTCGAGCAGGCTGTCGTCCGCGAGGCCGAGGAGGAACTTGGCTTGCGTGTAGGCGTTGACCGCAAAGTGGCCGAGATCTGGTTTCGCGGCAATCGCCAGGAATATTTTTTGGTCCACAAGATCGACGGTGAATTTGGCACGGGTCAGGGCGAGGAGTATGGCGACTTCCGCCCCGAACATGGCACCTATCAACCGATGATGATGCCCGTCGCTGACCTGCTGCAACATCCCATCCTGCCTGTCGAGATGGCCTTACTGCTGGTCCAGTCCCACCCCGATGCCTGGCCTGAGAAGCCAGTTATAATCTTTGAACAAGAGAAATAGACCGTGGACAGTGGACCGTGGACGATGCGCTGCGGTCTACCGTCCACCGTCCACCGTCTAACATGCATATCCTCATCATCCATCAAGCCTTTGCCTCCATCAGCGAGCCGGGCGGCACGCGTCACCACGAGCTGGCGCAGGTCCTCACCGCGCGCGGCCATCGCGTGACGGTCATCGCGTCGCCTGTCAGTTACCTCACGGGGACCCCCCTCCGTCTCCCCCCATTTTCGGAGAAAATGGAGGGAGAGAAAGAGGGGGGGGCTCTTACGATCCTGCGCGCCTCGGTCTACTCGGCCCATCACAAATCCTTCCTCCACCGCGTGCTGGCCTTCCTCTCGTTCATGCTGTCCTCGTTCTGGATCGGGCTGGGGGTCAAGAACGTGGACGTGGTCTGGGGCACATCGCCGCCGATCTTTCAGGGTGTTACAGCCTGGGTGCTGGCGCGGCTCAAAGGCGCGAAGTTCCTGTTCGAGGTCCGCGACCTGTGGCCGCGTTTCGCCATCGCCGTGGGCGTGCTGCGCAATGTCTGGCTGATCCGCGCTTCGGAGTGGCTGGAGCGTACGCTCTATCGCTCGGCTGCTCGGGTGATGGTCAACAGCCCCGCGTACGTCAGTTACGTCAAGGAACGCGGTGCGCGTGAGGTGGAGTTGATCCCCAACGGCGCGGACCCGTCCATGTTCGATCCCGCCGCCGATGGTGTGGACTTTCGTCAGGCGCATCATCTCACCGGGAAGTTCGTGGTCATGTATGCGGGTGCGCACGGCATGTCGAACGATCTGGAAGTCGTGTTGGAAGCTGCGCGCCAACTGGCGGAGGATACGCCCGAGGTCGAGATCGTGCTGGTGGGCGACGGCAAGGAGAAGTCCGCGCTGATGGCGCGCGCGGCGGCCATGAGCCTGCCCAACGTGACCTTCCTGCCGTCCGTGCCGAAGACGGGCATGGCCGGGGCGCTGGCCGCTGCCGATGCCTGCCTCGCCATCCTCAAGCCGCTCGAAGAGTACAAGTGGACCTACCCGAACAAGGTCTTCGATTACATGGCGGCGGGACGCCCCGTGGCGCTCGCCATCGACGGCGTGATCCGCGAAGTGGTCGAAGCCGCGGACTGCGGCCTGTTCGCCGCGCCCGGGAATCCGTCCGCGCTGGCGGAGGCCATCCGTCAGCTTGCGCGCGACCGCCAGCACAGCCGCGTCATGGGCCTGCGCGGACGCGCCTATCTCGAAGCGCATTTCAACCGCGAGACGATGGCCGCGAATCTGTTGAAGATGCTGGAAGCCATGACCGCTGAAAGGAAGTCGTGATGGACAAGATCGTCATTGTCGGCGCTTCGGGCCACGGCAAGGTGGTGGCCGATGTGGTCGAGCGCGAGGGCAGATACGCCATCCTCGGTTGGATTGACTCGTATAAGCCTGCGGGCGGAGCGTTCTTTGGCTATCCCGTGTTGGGCGCGGAAGAGGCCCTGCTCGGCTTGTGGCAGCGGCGCGAGATCGTCGGCGGCCTGATCGCCATCGGCGACAATTGGTCGCGCGGCCGCATGGCGGAAAAGATCCACTCCCTCGCGGCTGACTTTGTCTTCGTCACGGCGGTGCATCCGTCGGCGCAGATCGCGCGCGGGGTGAGCGTCGGCGCGGGGTCGGTCCTCATGGCGGGCGTGGTCGTCAACAGCGACAGCCGCATCGGGGCGCATTGCATCCTCAATACCCGCGCCTCGCTCGACCACGATTGCGTCATGGACGATTGCTCCAGTCTTGCACCTGGGGTCACCACGGGCGGCACGGTGACCATCGGCGCGTACAGCGCGGTCTCGCTGGGCGTGAACATCCTGCACGGCAAGACCGTCGGCGCGCATACCGTGGTCGGCGCGGGGGCATTGGTGCGCGAGGACCTTCCCGACCATTGCGTGGCCTATGGCGTCCCCGCCCGTGTCATCCGCCGGCGGGCGGAAGGGGAGAAGTATTTGTAGGGATCGCGAATGGGGGAACCAAACCTGGTCTGGCTTCGTCCTCGGGACAAACACAGCCCCACGCCGAAAATCCGGCTGTGAAGAGGAGAAGTCATGAAACGTCCCTTGCCCCTGTTTTTTTCTCTTGTGACCGTTGCCTTGCTCTTGCTCAGCGCCTGCGGGTCCCGTGCCTCTGATGGCCCACTGGCGCCTGCCGCGACAGAGGCCCCCTTGATGGAAGCGGCCGCCACCCAAGCTCCCATGGAAATGGCCGCACCTGCCAAGGCCGTGGCCATGCCGACCGTTTCCATCTCCCCCGATGGCCAGGCGGATGTCAGTGCTGCCAATTCCGCCAACCCCGGCCTGGGCCGCATGATCATCAAGAACGCGGATATGCGCCTGCAGGTCGAAGACACCGACGTGGCCATCGACCGCACCACGCAGATGGTCGGCGACCTGGGTGGGTATATCATCAGCTCGCGCTCGTGGTACCAGCCCTACGACAAGTACAACCTCAAGTACGCCACCCTGACCCTCGGCATGCCCGTGGACCAGTTCGAGCGCGCGCTCAATCGCCTGCGCGGACTCTCGGTCACGGTGCTCGACGAGACCGCCTCGGGCGAGGACGTCACCGACCAGTACGTGGACCTGCAATCGCAGATCACCAACCTCGAAGCCACCCGCGACCGCATCAAGTCCTTCCTCGACCAGGCCAAGACCGTCGATGAGGCCCTGCGCGTCAACCAGCAGCTCTCCGAGATCGAGGGCCAGATCGAGCAGATCAAGGGGCAGATGAACTATCTGAAGGACCGCTCCGCCTATTCGACCATCACCGTCAACTTCGAGCCGGTCCTGCCCGAGATCGTCTCCACACCCACGCCGACCCTCACGCCGCAAGCCTGGGACCCGGGCAGGACCTTCGGCAAGGCCTCCAAAAGCCTGACCACCGCCTACCAGGGCATCACCGACTTCCTGATCTGGGTCTTTGTGGTCATTGTGCCCATCGTCCTCCCGCCTCTCCTGATCCTCTGGGGCCTGCTGAAATGGTTCACCCGCAAACCCGCCCAGCCTAAATAGCCGAATCAAAACCGCCCCTGTCGAGATAGGGGCGGTTGTTTTGTGAGGCTGGGTTACGGCAGGTTGAAGGTTCTGACGAGGAAGACGGCCATCTGGGCGCGGGTGACGACGGTGGTGGGGCAATAGAGG
>CAZGFR010000135.1:0-7519 GCA_964524485.1 uncultured Anaerolineaceae bacterium
TTCCACCATCTTCTCGTACAGGCGGGTCCGCTCGGGCTCGGGGGCCACCTGCGCGCGGACCTTGAGGGTCTCGGTGCCCACTTCCACGCTCACCTCGGGGTGAGCCAGCAGGTTGTAATACCAGTCGGGGTGATGCGGCGCGCCGCCCTTCGAGGCGATCACCACCAGGTTTCCGCCGTCGCGGATGCAGGCCACAGGGTTGACGCGTTCCTGTCCGCTCTTGGCGCCGACGGTGTGCAACAATAGCAGGGACTTGCCCTCGAACGATCCGCCAACCTTGCCGCCGTTGGCCCGAAATTCGTCGATGATCTTTTGGTTCCAATCGCTCATACTACCTCCAATATGGGATACACATTGGATGCAAATGGAACTGGCCTTCTTACCAGTTTCCCAAACATGGAACTTGTCCCCCGCAGCAGGTTGCCACTCCACTCACCACAGCATAAAAAGAACCGCCCCGAATCTTTTTCAGGGCGGTTTTACACTCAAAGTCAATTACGCCAAAAAGGCCGCTTCGGCTTCCTCGACATTCTTATAAATGGGAATGGGAAACCAACGCACAGACGCTGGTTGTTATTTCAAATCAGAAGTTGTAGAATGAAATACGGGCGGCCAATCACCTCTTCATGCATCTGAACCGTGCTCAAGGATGGCAAGGTGAATATACGAAAACGAAATAACCGCTCTGGGAAAGCCACTTGCCATGTTCCTAACTACATTGCAGCCCATAAAAGCTGGTTTCTATCGCTGGGACTGGTCCTGTGCCTGTCCCTAATGTGGATGTCGGCAGGGTCCGCCAGAGGGCGTACGGTCGTCCTCGAGCGGCTGCGATCCATGGAAAGCGACAAGACGGGGCTGCTCTCCCCCACAGGGCTGGCATTCTCTTCGAAGGCTGATTCCTTCTACGTCCTGGATGGACCCGCCCAACCCACGGGAACAGATATCGTCCACCTGACGCCGTTCGCGTCCAACGCGGGCAGTATCCATATCGAGGCGCAGGTCACGGACCCGATCAACATCGCCTACGACGAGCAGGCGGGACGCCTGTTGCTGCTGCAATTCCCTGAAAATCAACTGCTGGAAATGCGCGAAGGCGCGGACGGGAATCTCGACCCGCAGACGCTCGTCCGCTACGATGCCAGCCGCTTTGGCCTGCTGAACCCGCAAGGTATGGTTGTGGACCCGTCGGGGGCCCTGTTCATCCTGGACGATGTGGGGCCCCGCATTGTGCGTGTCCAGCCAGGGCAGGCTGGAGATTTTGCTGATGCATCGCTCTCCGAGATCAGCCTGCGGTCAAGCGGATTGTCTGGGCCGCGTGGACTGGCGTTCGAGAACGCCACGGGGCACTTTTACCTGGTCGGCCCCTCCGAGCAAAAATTGTACGAGGTCGATTCAGGCGGACGGGTGCTGGCTGGCCACGACCTGTCTTCCTTCCAGGTGGGCAATCCGCAGGGACTGGTCTTTGCCCCCAGCGGCGACCAAACGGACGACGCCTCCCAAACGAGCCTGTACCTGGCAGATAACGACCTGGGTCAGATCCTCGAATTCTCACTGACCGAACCAACCAGCGCGGCGGTGACGGCCAATGCCGTACAATCCACGTTGGTACGGACCGTGAACCTGGCCGCCCTCGTTCCGCCCAGCCCCGACCCCTCGGGCCTGGCCTATCTTCCGTTGAGCAATACGCTGTTGATCTCCGATGGAGAAGTGGAGGAAAAGGTGGGCGGCATCACCCACTTTGCGGGCGCGAACCTGTGGGAACTGACCCTCAGCGGCGGACTGGTACGCACGGCCAATATCTCCCCCGTGCCGCCCACCGCCGTGCCCATGACGGATGAACCGACAGGCGCGGCCTGGAATCCGCTCAACGGACATTATTACTTCACCGACGACAACGCCTACAAGGTCTTCGACCTGAACCCAGGGCTCGACGGTCTGTACGGCACCGCCGACGACTCCTGGACCAGCTTCGACACCCTGGCATACGGCGTTGGCGACCCCGAAGGCATCACCTTCGACACCTGGCACAACCAGTTATTCGTCGTGGACGGGACCAACCGCGAGATCTATCAGTTCACGCTGACGGGAAGTCTGGTCGCGCATTTTGACGTGTCAACCTACGGGGTAACGGACCCCGAAAGCGTTGAATTCAACCCCGAGAGCAGCACATTGTTCGTGCTTAGCAGTTCCTCCAACCGCATCATCGTCGAGACCACCATCAGCGGCGCCCTGCTCCAGACTATCGATGTGTCTGCGAGCAGGGCGGTGGCGCCCGCAGGGTTGGCCTACGCGCCCGCCAGCGACGGTTCCGGGGAAAGGCATTTCTATATCTTGGACCGCGGCATCGACAACAACGTCGATCCAAACATCATCGACGGCAAAATGTACGAGATGAACTTTGCCTCCAGCGGCCAGCCAACGGCGACCCTGAGCGGGTCCCCCATGCCGACTGCCACCAACACCGTCACCTTGACGCCCACCCGCACCCCTTCCCCCACCCCGACTGCGGCGGAAACTTTCACACAAACCCTCACCCTGGCTGCGTCGAATACTCCCACCCACACTGCAACGCCCACGCCCACGAGCGTTTTCACCGCCACGGCCACAGCGACCCTCCCCGCTGCTGGCTTCCCTGCCACAGGCATCCTGGATGCGTTCGACCGCGCCAACGGCGCCATCGGCAGCGGTTGGAATGGGGACAAATCCAGTTTTACGATCTCTGGCAACCGACTGGTCGCCACATCTGGCGGCATGCTCTTCTGGAACGCGGCCTCCTTCGGCGCGGACCAGGAAGCCTACGTGACCCTTGCCAATATCGACTCCGCGACCACAAACATGGACTTGCTGCTCAAGTCGCAAACCATGGCCAAGGACAGCTTCCTGGAGATCAACTATAACCCTGTCAAGAAGACCCTCCAGGTCGAGACCTACACAAAGGCGCAGGGCTACGTCTCGTACGGCGCGGCTATCTCGGTCACCTTCTTGAACGGGGACTTATTGGGTGCACGCGCCGCCGCCGATGGAACGGTCAGCCTGTATAGGAACGGCATCCTGCTGGGAACACGGAACGTGAGCGCCTGGGCGAATTCCGCCAGCGGCGGCTACATTGGCCTGCTCTCGTGGGGCGGCACCACCAGTGCCTACGACAATTTCGGCGGCGGCACGCTGACGTCCCTGCCCCCCACCTCCACGCTGACCGTTCCCGCAACGCCGAGCACAACGGAGACGGCCACAACGACCCTCACCCCGACCCCAACCGCCCTTCCATCCTCCACGCCGACCTTGACCAGCACTTCTACGCCCACCATAGTGTCGAGCAGCACATCCACGCTCACCCCGACCAACACCTTGACACCCCCTGCAACTTCGAGCAACACACCTACCTCCACGGCTGTCACCCTGAATACGGGCTTCCTCAGCCCGTCACAGAACGCGGCTCAGACGGGCGGAGACGGAAACGGCTATGAAGTCAACGCGGCCAATGCTTACGCAGACGATGGCCTGTTCGCCGTGGATAACAACAGCGGCACCAGTACCAGCACCTCCTGCACCAACAGCGGCAAGGATAAGCATCGCTTCTCCAATTACAACATTGTTCTGCCGAACGGTGCAACCGTGAAAGGCATCCAGGTCCAACTTCACGCCAAAGCCGACAGCGCCAGCGGTTCGCCCAAGTTGTGCGTCCAATTGTCCTGGGATGGCGGCACCACCTGGACGAGCGCCAAGTCCACCGCCACGTTGACCACCGCCGAAGCGGCCTACCTGCTCGGCGGCCCAACCGATATCTGGGGTCACACGTGGACGACTGATCAGCTTGGTAATACGGCCTTTATCGTGCGCGTGATCGATGTCTCCAACTCCACCTCGCGCGATTTCTCGTTGGATTGGGTCTCGGTACAGGTGACATACCAATAGTGTCCCGCCTGGCTCCGTACCTTAATTCCCGGGCTGAATCATCAACGCAGCCCGGGAATTTTATCCAAATCCCATAACCTGACGTTGTCGACTGTCACCAGCGCCGCCTGCCCCGTGGTGGACAGCAGGTGGAATGACACAGCGCGCGGCGACTTCTCCACCACAGCCTCCGCCCTGCACTGACTCAAATACCCAAGCGGATCGTCGTTGACGTAGAAGGCACATTCCTGTCCACGCATGATGACCGTCACGCGGATGAACTCGGGCGAGAAATACTGATACGTGCCCGAGGCGGTCTGCAGCGGACTGTGCAGGCTCCAGTCGAAGCTCCAATCCTCGTGCTTCGAGAGGTCGAGTTGCACGCTCTGGTCGGCGGATTGGTTGAATTGGAAGCGCAGCACGTCGAACGGCTGGGTCTTGCCGAACTTGAAGTCCAGAGTCAGCACGAAGTCCGCGCGGCGTAGATAGGGGTTATAGACGAAGAAATCCCTGTACTCCCGGCCTGTGGGGATGCGCAAAGGCAGGGCCTCCTCTTGGATGGGCGCATAGAAGGGACCGTCCGCGCTGTCGCGCTTGACGTAGAACCAGCCCAGGTTGTAGCCTGAAAAATCATCCTTGAAGGCGGGCGGAACACCCACTAGCGCCGCCAGGATCGGGTCGGAAAAGTCCGCCACCCAGGCGGGCGGCGGCGGGACGATGCGCGTGGGCGGCAGGGGCGTGACCGTCGGCGTCGCGGTCTGGGTCGGGACGGGCGTCAACGTGGAGGCCACGTACAGCGTGGCTGTCGGCTGGGGCAGCAGCGAGTCGACGGCCGAGCAGGCCAACGTCACGGCCAGGATCGCCGTCAGTGCAAACGCGCGTCTTCGGGTTCCAATCCACATGGGCCGAATTATAGTGTATGCAAATGGATTAAAATGAGACTGTTGTTTCCGTTTTATCGGTGAAGGAGCCGCCATGTTCAAATCCAAACGCAGACCGATCGTCGTGCCTCAGTCCGAGCATCTCAGGCTGGTGGGCGCGCTGGCCCTGTTATGGGGCAATGCCGAGTTCGACCTTCCCCCCGTCAATCACAATTCGATGATCGCAGGCATGAGTCTGCACGACCGCGGCTATGGCGTGCTCGACAACGATGCCATCGGCGAGATGCGCGAGGAGACCTGGCACGGCATCGCAAGGCGCGGTTTCCGCATGCACAACTCGGATGCCGTGGCCGATACCATCGTCAAATATCACGTCCGACGGCTGGCCGCGTCCAATCCCCTGCCCGAGCGGCAGACCCTCGCCAGGGAGTTCACAGCGGGCATCGACGCACAATTGGAGGAGCACCACCTTTCGCGCGAACTGTTCGACCGCATCGACCGCATCACCGACCTGACCGACAGGCTCTCCTTCAACTTCTGCTTTGACGTCCCCGCCAGCGGCTCGGTCGAGGTCTTCCCGCGCAACGGGAGCGATCAAACGGTCAAAGTGGAATATACCGTCGAAAATGGCGTCATCCGCGCCACGCCCTGGCCGTTCGCGGTGGAGCGCTACACAGGCTACGTCTACGCCTATCATCTCGACGGCTACCCCGAGCGCCCCGACCCGATCGTCCTACCTTATCAACTGCAAAGGGCCTAGCATGGATTTGGGATTATCCGCCAGGCAGACGAAAGGCGCAGCCGTCGATTCGACCCCAAACGGTTTCCGCCTGACGATCCCCGCCTCGGATGGGTCCCGTTATGACGACGCCCAACTGGACGATTACACGGGCCTCACGCGACGGGCCTTCCCCCACCGCTCCCTGGACCTGAGCCTGCGCGCCCGCGCCTCAGCCGAATCCACACCTGGGACTTGGGGCTTCGGCCTGTGGAACGATCCGTTCGGGCTGAGCCTGGGCTTCGGTGGAGGTCCCTTCCGCCTGCCCGCGCTGCCGAACGCCGCCTGGTTCTTCTATGCCTCGCCGCACAATTATCTTTCGTTCACCGATGATAAACCTGCTCAGGGTTTTCTCGCGCAGACGTTTCAGGCGCGGGGCGGGGTGACCCCGCCCTTACTGGGCGCAGGGCTGGCCTTGCCCTTCTCGCGCGTCGCAGCGCGACGGCAATTGAGTCAGGTCATCGCCGAGGACTCCACCGCCATCCGCATGGACGTCACCCAATGGCACGGATACAGGTTGAAGTGGCGGGAGGACAGTGTCACCTTCGAAGTGGATAACGTCCTCGTGATGGAAACGTCCGTGAGTCCGCATCCGCCGCTGGGGTTGATCCTGTGGATCGACAATCAGTTCGCGGCCTTCACGCCCGAGGGAAAGCTCTCGTTTGGGGTGTTGGCGCATCCAGAGGCCTGGCTGGAGATTGAAGGTTTGGAAATAAAAAGACCCTAAAGGTTTTTGATACCTTTAGGGTCTGGTATTACCAAGAATTACGCAGCCTTGGCTTTCTTGGACCTATCCAGCCACATGTTGACCACGGCATAAGCTGCGGCCACGCCCAGGGCGATGACACCCATCCAATTGAGCGAGAGCGGCAGGCTCTTCTCGAACAGGCGCGCGGCCACATCCAGCAATACACCCAGGATGAACAGGCCGCCGAACATGCGGTTATGATAGAAGCAAAAGCCCGAGAACCAAGTGGGCCAGAAGGCTTCAAAGCCCGCGGGCGGACCCTCAGGGCGCGGCTTGGACAGCACGGCCACCGCGTAGAACGCACGCTTGACCGCAAAGAGCACCAGCAGCATGAAGGTGGAGAAATACCCCGTCGCAACCAGGTAGATCACGACCGCATAGGCGATGACGATGGAGGCGATGTTGACGTAGCGCGCAAAGGTCTGACCGACGCGCACGGGGAAAGTGCCCACGCCCTTCTGCTTGTCGGGGATCATCTTGTCGATGTGCTTGCCGATGTTGATGCTGGCCACGCTCAAGCCGAAGGGGATGCCCGCCAGCGCCACATTCCAGATATTCTCGAAGCTGCCGTTATGTCCGAGGGCCAGCACGAAGTACACGCCTGCGATCATGATCGGTCCCCAGATCAGGAAGATGGCCAGTTCGCCCAGCGCCCAATACTTGAGCGGCCAGGTGTAGAACAACAGCACCAGCGCACCGAATGCAAACAGGCCGATGACCATGGGATTGAAACTGGTATAGAACAGCGCGAAGACTCCCGACAGGAAGGCGATCACGCCGCTGACCAGGAACCACTGAATCTGCTGGGGCTTGGTCCAGAAGCCCTGCACGAGCGGGTGGACACCGTATTGCGTGCGGAAATAATTATCCTTGTCCACGCCGCGCGAGAAGTCGGTGTAGTCGTTGAGCAGGTTGTTCGTCCCGTGGGCGATGAACAGGCCCAAGGTCAGGATAATCCACGGCAGCCAGGAGAAATATCCGTCACGCCAGGCCAGCAATCCCGCGATGATGCATGAATAAATGGTGACCGTGGTCACCGCGGAACGAGTGGCAATCAGCCATTTGGAAACGACATCAAGGGACTCCCATTCCTGCTTGCTATCCATCTTGATGAGCTCCCAGGAGGCCTTGCGCCACATGGCAAAATTAATTTTCATTCTTCCTCCAAAGAAGTTGATTGTGGCAAATTATACAACCAAACCCGGGCTTGAAAAATAA
>CAZGFR010000136.1:0-1369 GCA_964524485.1 uncultured Anaerolineaceae bacterium
TGCAGCCAGCAGGGCTCGTGATAGCGCGGGTTGTCGATGATCCACCAGGCGCCCACGCTGCCGCGTCCGAGCAGTTTCACGCGGATGCCCGTCTTCACCGAGCTGGACACCTCGTACACGGGGCCAGGTCCCAGCCAGCACAGGGCGTCTTTCACCACCAGCGGATTCTGCGGCGTGGGAAACGGGGTGAAGGTAAAGGCCACGGTCGGCGTGGCGGTCGGCTCCTGCGGGGCCACCGTCGCGGTGGGGGCCAGCGCCTCCGCGGTCTGGAAAGCGGACATGGTCGCCGCCACGGCTGTCTGCGCAAGCGCCTCGGGCGCGACGGGGGTCGGGCCGCCCGTCCCCGCGCCAGGCAGGTTACAGGCCGAGAGGACCAGGATCAGGCCGAGGGTCAGGACAAATCCCAAACGGGTCAAACGAACAGGCATTCTTCCTCCTTTACTTCTGAATCTAATGGTGGTCGAGTAGTTCCGAGCGCAGCGAGGAACGTACACTTGCACCGAACGCAAGTGCGGTATCGAGATCACATAATTCCGAAACTAAAATCACTTTTCTCTACCGTACAAGGCCTCATGGGACGCGGATTAACGCGGATGGACGCCGATTTTTTGAGGATTTTTCCGCGTTTTCTGCGCTCGTCTGTGTCCTATTTTTAAAATGTACGGTAGAAAAATCACTTTGCTTATTGGTGGTCTTGATACAGCGGACGAACACCACCTACTCGACCACCGAGGCTACCAGGATCAACCAACCTGAAACACAAACGGACACAATCCCTGCAGCGCGGTTTCATTCCTCTGCACTTGCAGGATGGGCCGCTCCAGCAAAAGCTCCAGCAGGGCTGTGTCCATTGTACACAACTCGGGATGCGCGGCTATCACCTTTGCGTACGGGCAGCGCTCGAACAGCAGGCGCGGACCTTCGGCACCCGCCTCCCAGCGCGACGGATAACGAAGCTGATTCAGTCGCTCGACCGCCGAAGCCAGCCGTCGCATCAGCGGCGCGGACTCCACCTGAGGCGTCCCGCCCATCCGCTCCGCCAGGGACCTGAGGGCTTGCTCCCGTTTCGATGGCGACAGCCCGCCCAGCCATTCGTCCAGCACCGCGCCCAACAAGGCGGGCAGTTGATCGCCCGCCAGCGCCGCCGACAATCCATAGCGCTTGACAGGCCGCCCGCGCCCCTCGCCGCCCGCACTGACAACCGTCACGCGCCCGTCCGCCGCCAGGATGCGCAGATGATGGCGGGCGTTGGCAGGGGTCACATGCAGGGCGCGTGCGATCTCCTGCGCCGAAGCCAGGCGATTTTTTTTGAGGTAGGCCAGCACTTTCTGCCGGGCGGTTGTCATAGCCATGCTGTGATTATACTCAC
>CAZGFR010000136.1:1469-7431 GCA_964524485.1 uncultured Anaerolineaceae bacterium
CTTCAGGAATTCGAGGATGACCCGTCGCTGTGCAACGACGACATCCTGGCTGCAATCTTTCAAGACTGGTTCGAGGAGACAATTCATGGACAATGAACAACTCAATTCACCGGGTTACGACATCCCCGACGAGCTGAAGAACGTGGTGTCCATTACCACGCTCGACCGCATCTACAACTGGGGCCGCCGTTCCTCGGTCTGGCCGTTGATGTTCGGCCTGGCCTGCTGCGCCATCGAAATGATCGCCGCGCAGGCCTCCCGCTACGACATGGCCCGCTTCGGCATGGAGGTCATGCGCCCCACCCCGCGCCAGGCCGACATGATGCTGGTCTCGGGCACCGTCACCAAGAAGATGGTCCCGCTGATCGTACGCCTGTACAACCAGATGCCCGAGCCCAAGTACGTGGTGGCCATGGGCGCCTGCGCCTCGGGCGGCGGTCCCTTCAAGGAAGGCTACAACGTGGTGGCAGGCATCGACAAGTTCCTGCCCGTGGATGTCTACATCCCGGGCTGCCCGCCCACCCCGCAGGCCCTGATCGCGGGCATGATCAAGCTGCAGGAAAAGATCGACAAGGAATCCCTCAGCAAGGTGCGCTGGTACGACAAGAAGAAGGAAGACTCCGTCTACATCCCCGTGCCCGTGCTGGGTCCCGACCTGATGGACCCGCGCCGCTTCGCCGAAATCAAGGCCATTGCCGCCGCGAAGGAAGGATAAGCACATGGCTACTCCCACCCCCACCGCGACCCTCGACCTGGCTGCCCGATTCCCGGGCGCCGTCACTGCTGACGCCCGCCCCGGCTACAAGGGCTGGATCGTCGAAAAAGACAAGCTCATCGAAGTGGCCACCGCCATCCGCGACGAGTTCGGCTACGACCACCTGACCGCCGTCACCGGCGTGGACTATCTGCCCGAAGGCAAGATGGAAGTTGTCTATCACGCCTTCAAGACCACGGGCGGCCCCGTGCTGACCTTCAAGGTGCAGGTACCGCGCGTCGACCCCGTGGAAGTCCCCTCGGTCACGCCCATCTGGCCTGGCGCCGAATTCCAGGAGCGCGAAGCCTGGGACCTGTTGGGCATCAAGTTCACAAACCACCCCGACCTGCGCCGCATCCTGTTGTGGGAAGGCTTCGAAGGCCACCCGCTGCGCAAGGATTGGAAGGAAGCCTTCTACGAAGAAGACGCCAAGCCCTTCAAGAGCCGCTGGCCCGAGGGCAGGCACGTCATGGCCGAAGAGAAGAATCCCTTCAAGGACAACATCAACTTCCCCAAGGATTTCGACCCCGAGCAGTGGGTCCCTGAAGGGGAGGCCGCCCTGTACGGCGCGCTGGCCAGGTACCAGGTCCAGGAAGGCAGCCTGAAGACCGACCACATCGTCATCAACATGGGCCCGCAGCACCCGTCCACGCACGGCGTGTTCCGCGCAGCCGTCACCGTGGATGGCGAGACCGTCGTCAGCCTGAAACCTGTCATGGGCTACCTGCACCGCAACCATGACAAGATCGGCGAGCGCAACACCTTCCTGCAAAATATGCCCTTCACCGACCGCCTCGACTACTTCAACTCGATGAGCAACAACTTCGGGTACGCGGTGGCGGTCGAAAAGCTGATGAACATCCAGGTGGCCGAACGCGCCGAATACATCCGCGTCATCATGGCGGAACTCAGCCGCATCCAGAACCACCTCGTCTTCATCGGCATGCTCGGCAACGACCTGGGCATGATGTACACCCCCGCCCTGTATGCCTTCGAAGAACGCGAATTGATCCTCGACATCTTCGAGGCGGCGGCTGGTTCCCGCATGATGTGCAACTACTTCCGCTTCGGCGGCGTCGTCCGCGACCTGCCCGAAGGCGTGCTGGACAAGATCAAGGGCCTGGTCTTCGAGCGCCTGCCCGTCAAAGCCGACGAACTCGACCGCATGTTGACCGATAACGAAGTCTTTGTGGCGCGCATGAAGGGCATCAAGGTCATCAACGCCGAGGACGCCATCCGCTACTCGATCACGGGTCCCGTGCTGCGCGCCGCTGGCGTGCCCTACGACATCCGCCGCGCCGACCCGTACTCGATCTACGACCGCTTCGACTTCGACATCCCCACCCGCCCGAACGGCGACCTGATGGACAACTACCTGCTGCGCCTCGACGAGATCCGCCAGTCGCTGCGCATCCTGCAGCAGGCCGTCAAGCAGATCCCCGAGGGCCCCGTGATGACAGGCAAGCCGCAGTATCAGGTGCGCGTCCCCGCAGGCGAGTCGTATGGCCGTGTGGAATCCCCCAAGGGCGAGTTGGCCTTTTACGTCGTCTCGAACGGCAAGCCCAACCCATTCCGCTATCACGTGCGCCCGGCTTCGTTTGTCAACATCACGGCGCTCGAAAAGATGTGCGTGGGAGCCAAGATCGCGGACTTCATCGCCATCCTGGGCGTGATCGACATCGTGCTCGGCGAACTGGACCGCTAAAGGAGTATGAACATGGATGGAAAAGGCATCTTTAAAGGACTGAGCGTCACCTGGAACCGCTTCTGGAGCACGTACACCGAGGATATCCGCTGGTTCTTCAGCGGCAAGAAACGCTACTTCAATGAAGACGGCGTGAAGGCGCGCGCCAGCAAGGATACCAGGGGCATCTTCACGGTGCAGTACCCTGAGGAGAAGTTGATCATCCCCGAGGAATTCCGCTACGTGCCCTTCCTCGTGTACGATGAGGCCGACGGCAAAAAGGAAATCCGCTGCACCTCGTGCGGCATCTGCGCCAAGGTCTGCCCGCCGCAGTGTATCTGGATCGTGCGCACCAATGACCCCGTCACGGGCCGTCCCGTGCCCCAGCCCGCGGAGTTCTACATCGACGCCGACATCTGCATGAACTGCGGTTTCTGCGCCGAGTACTGTCCCTTCGACGCGATCAAGATGGACCACGATTTCGAGATCGCTTCGTACGGCCGTAACGTCTTCAACCTCGACAAGCTGTTGAAGCCCGCCTCGTACTACGAGTCGATCCGCCCGTTGAACGCGACCCGCGAGAACGAAGCCCGCAAGGCCAAGGAAGCCGCCAAAGCCGCCAAGGCCGAGGCTGCCTAGTAAACACCGTCATTGCGAGAGCGAAGCCCGAAGCAATCTCATGTTGCTAATAAACAGGAGATTGCTCCGCTACCTTCGGCTCCTTGCAATGACATACAACAAAGAATTGACTGGTATAACATGACCCAAATCACAAAAGAAGCAGTATTAGCCGCGCTCGGCAAGGTGCAGGAACCTGAACTTCACAACGACCTGGTCACCCTCAACATGATCCGCAACCTGGAGATCGAGGGCGACAAGGTCTCGTTCACCGTGATGCTCACCACCCCCGCCTGCCCCCTGCGCGGACAGATCGAGAAGGAATCGCGCCAGGCGGTGATGGCCGTCCCCGGCGTGGGCAAGGTGGAGGTCAAGCTCGACTCAGACGTCCCCAATGACGGCCGCATGCGTGGGTTGGTCAACATGCCCATCCGCAACGCCATCGCCATCGGCTCAGGCAAGGGCGGCGTGGGCAAGTCGACGGTCTCGGTCAACGTGGCGGTGGCGCTCGCCCAAAGCGGCGCGCGCGTCGGCCTGTTGGACGCCGACATCTACGGTCCGAATATCCCTACCATGCTCGGCGTGGATAAACTCCCGCCGCCCAACGGCCCCAAGCTGATCCCCGCCGAAGCCTACGGCATCAAGATGATCTCGATGGGCCTGTTGGTCAAGCCGGGTCAGCCGCTCATCTGGCGCGGACCCATGCTCAACTCCGCCATCCGCCAGTTCCTCGGCGACGTGGAATGGGGCGAGCTCGACTACCTGATCGTAGACCTGCCGCCTGGCACGGGCGACGCGGCCCTTTCGCTGGCCCAGGCCCTGCCCCTGAGCGGCGCGATCATCGTGACCCTGCCGCAGATGGTCTCGCTCGAAGACGCGGAACGCGGCCTGAACATGTTCAAGACCCTCGAAGTGCCGATCCTGGGCGTGATCGAGAACATGTCGTACCTCGAACTGCCCGACGGCACGCGCATGGACATCTTCGGCGCGGGCGGCGGCGAGAAGCTGGCCGCCGCGACGGGCACGCCCTTCCTGGGCGGCGTCCCCATGGACCCGAACGTGCGCATCGGCTCCGACAGCGGCCGCCCGATCATGGCCACCAGCCCTGACTCGAAAGTGGCAACCGCCCTGCGCGGCATCGCCCAGAATGTGGCGGCCAAGGTCAGCGTGGCGGCGCTCAGCAAGGACAACGCCCTGCCGATCAATATCGTCGAGTAGGAAATTCGATCAACACGAAGGCCCGACGGTTTCCGCTCGGGCCTTTTTCATTACCACGCAAACATCATATAATCGGGCGCAAAGGCATCTCCACATGGAACTCTACTTCATTCGTCACGGACAATCCGTCAACAACGCAGGCTGGGGAGACCCGAATTATCGCGAAAATCCTGACCCGCCTCTCACCGAGATCGGGCGACAGCAGGCCCAGTGCCTGGCCGACTTCCTGGCCAGGAATCAGCCCGTTCAGGAACACATGGGCTGGAACTCACACAACCGTCACGGCTTCGGGCTGACCCGCCTCTACACCAGCCTGATGGAACGGGCCGCCCACACCGCCGCGCCCACCGCCCAGGCGCTCGGAATTCCATTTGCCGTGTGGAAGGAGATTCACGAAACGGGCGGAATCTTCAGCCGTGAAGACAAAGCCAACCCCATGGGCCTGCCTGGCAAGCCGCGTTTCTACTTCGAGCAGCATTTCCCGGCCCTAAGCCTGCCCGCCGACCTGGACGGCTCGGGCTGGTGGAACCGTCCCTTCGAAACCGACGACGAGCGCCAGCCCCGCGCAAATCAATTCCTGGCCGACCTGCTAGCCCGTCATGGCGACCGCGAAGGTCAGCCCGTCGAGCGGGTGGCCATCGTCAGCCACGGCGGATTCTTCATGCACCTGATGTGCGCCATCCTCAAGCTCCCCTGGCGGCAGGCCGCGCTCGACCTGCGCTCGTGGTTCCTGCTCAACAATTGCTCGATCAGCCGCTTCGATTTCATCCAGGACGAAGTCATCATCTCCTATCTGAATCGAACCGATCATCTCCCCGATCCCCTGATCACTGGATAAAAACGAGAAGGCCGCTTGCTAGAGCGGCCTCTCTTCCAGCACTGTGTAAAACAGAACACGCCCAACAATTTCTTCCGCCGCGATCAGGAGGAAAAGAACAGGACTGATCCACACACCGGGCGGATTCGACGCGAGGAGCAGAATCCCCGTCCCAAGCGCTGTCAGGATCAACCCCGCCCGCAGGCTGGTGACTGACCATCGAGATTCGGATTTCGCTGAAAGCATCAGCGCCAATTCGGCAACCAGCAGCGCCAGGACTGCAAAACCTCCCGACTTCGCGCCGAAAACGATCAGCATCGCCGCATGCCCCAACAACGCTGCCGTGACGAAAAATCCCACCATGGTGCGCCAGGTATTCCACGCTGGGATGGGTCGCAACTGGTAAACCTTTGCCATGCTGTAGATCAATCCCACGCCAAGCAGGGAAGTAATCCACATCATGTCAGGCAGGACAAAGCCTGCCAGCCAGCTTGCGCCGAACAGCCCCGCGGACAAAATCTCACGGCTCAGCCAGGATTTTTTCAAATGGAACGGCGCGCGCCACGCATTGCGCTTCGCGCCAAGATGAGCAAACGAAAAAAATCCGCCCAGCCCCAAGCATGCCCCGATCAATAAATATGGAATTGACAGAATGGAGTCGGTCATCCACTGTGCCGCCCAAAACATGCCAACCGCCATTTGAACCAAAAGCGTGAACGCCACCAAAGGCGCTTCGCTCTTTTGGCGTTTGGGGCGAATCTCCTCGTAGTTGGAAATCTTCTTCTCCAAATCGTTCCCCATCGCCGCATGTGGCTTGACCGCCAAATGCGGCTCCGTCCGCGAGAGGGTCGGCAGCGGGAAGGGATGTTCG
>CAZGFR010000137.1:0-7309 GCA_964524485.1 uncultured Anaerolineaceae bacterium
AGTCTTAACAGGATTTAAAGCCTCTCCTGGGAGAAAAAGACCTCGGAGGTCTGACATATCGTATAATCACCCTTATGTTTGAATTCAACATCACCGCCCGCAACCATCGCGCCCGTACGGGGGTATTCAGCACCCCGCACGGCGACCTGCTCACGCCTGTCTTCGCGCCTGTCGGCACGCAGGCAACGGTCAAGACCCTCACGCCCGAGCACCTCAAGAGCATCAAGGCCTCGCTGGTCCTCAGCAACACCTACCATCTTTATCTACGCCCAGGCGATGACCTGGTGGCCGAGTTGGGCGGGCTGCACCGTTTCATGCGTTGGCCCAATCCCATGCTGACCGATTCGGGCGGCTTCCAGGTCTTCTCGCTCTCGGACACGCGCAAGATCGACGACGACGGCGTGACCTTCAAGAGTCACATCGACGGGTCCACGCACCGCTTCACGCCCGAGCGTTCCATCCGCATTCAGGAGAACCTCGGCGCCGACATCATCATGGCCTTCGACGAATGCTCCGACCCGAATGACGTGGCCTACAGCAAAATTGCGATGGACCGCACCCACCGTTGGGCCGAGCGCTCGCTCAAGGCCAAACGCCGCGCCGACCAGGCCCTGTTCGGCATCGTGCAGGGCGGCGTCCAAGCGGACCTGAGAGCGGAATCCGCTCAATTTATCGCTTCTCTCGATACGCCTGGCATCGCCATTGGCGGCCTGTCGGTGGGCGAGACCAAACAACAGATGCACGACACGCTGGACGTGGTCACGCCGCTGCTGCCCGAGGGCAAGCCGCGCTATCTGATGGGCGTCGGCACCCCCGAGGACCTGATCAACGGCGTGGCGCGCGGCGTGGACATCTTCGACTGCGTCCTGCCCACGCGGCTGGCCCGTCACCACTCCGCGTTCGTGCCCGAAGGCCGTCTCAACATGATGAACGCCACCTTCGCCCGCGACGAGCGTCCCATCGACGAGGCTTGCGACTGCTACGCCTGCAAGACCTTCACCCGCGCCTACATCCGCCACCTGATCGTCGCCAAGGAACTGTTGGCGGGCACGCTGCTTTCCATCCACAACCTGCGCGCGCTCATCCGCCTGATGGAGGATATCCGCGTCTACATTGCCGACGGCTCCTTCGAGGAACGCGTCCCTGACTTGCTGCGCCAGTGGCAGGGCAACGCCGCGCGTCACAAGAAGGAATGATTTTGATGTCGTCGTTTCTCGCAACAGCATTTCTCATTCCGCCTGTCAGCGGAAATTAATCCGCCTATGGGTATAATCGGGGACATACTACGAAGCTCAAGGAACATTTCATGACGATATTGCAGGCATTGATTTTGGGGGTGATCGAGGGGCTGACCGAGTTTCTTCCCGTTTCGAGCACTGCCCATATCCTGCTCACCGAGAAGCTATTGGGCGTTCCTGCCGATCAGACGGCGTTCATTTTTACGGTGCTGGTGCAGTTGGGCGCCATCGCCGCCCTGGTGTTGTACTTCTGGAGCGACCTGTGGTCCCTGCTGCTGGCCTTCCTCAAGGGAATCCGCACCCGCAAGCCGTTCGAGGACTTCGAGTCCAGGCTGGCGTGGCTGGTGATCCTGGCCAGCATCCCCACATTGGCGATCGGATACCTCACGCATGAGCTGGTCACGGACTTATTCGCGGATCCTCTGGCTAGTGCGGGCCTGCGCCTTCTGATGACGACCGCCATCCTGACCACCGCCGAACTGCTCTACAAGGCCCAGCGTCCGCTGACGGGGATCACCTGGCTCGATGCCTTGTGGATCGGCGTGGTGCAGGTGCTGACGATCCTGCCTGGCTCCTCCCGTTCGGGGGCGGCCATTTTGGGCGGCATGTCGCGCGGCCTCGACCGTTCGTCTGCGACGCGCTTTGCCTTTCTCATGTCCGTGCCGATCATGTCCGCGGCGGGGATCTATGAAGGGCTGGGCGCGCTCACGCACGAGACCCTGTCCTTTCTACCCGTCATCCTGGTCGGGTTGGTCGCGGCGGGCATCTCGGGCTGGTACTCCATCCGCTGGCTGGTGAATTACGTCAGCAAACGCTCGCTCTACCCGTTCGCGGCCTATTGTCTGGTGCTGGGCGTCATCTGCTTCGCCGCCTATCTCATCCGCTGATTTGAGTCTCTTATGGACATGAAATCCCTGCTCCGACAATTGGTCGAAATCGAATCTCCCTCCAGCGACAAGGCCGCCGTGGACCACGTCGGCGCGCGGGTGGCTGAAGAAGCCCGCAGGCTGGGCGCGCAGGTCGAGGTTGTGCCCAATGCTGAGACGGGCGACCATGTCATCTCGCGTTTCCCGTCCGTCGACGGCCGTACCCAAGGCGGCATCCTGCTGCTCTGTCACATGGACACGGTCTTCCCACTGGGCACGCTCGAGCGGATGCCCTTCCGAGAAGCCGAAGGCAAGTTCTACGGTCCAGGCGTACTCGACATGAAGGCGGGCATCGTCATCGCCCTGGCGGCGGTCGAATCTGCGCAGGCGCATGGACTGAAGCATCCTGTCACCCTGCTGTGCACCTCCGATGAAGAAACGGGCAGTCGCACCTCGCGCGCGTTGATCGAACGCCTGGCGCGCGAGTCCGCGATGACCTTCGTGCTCGAAGGCGCCATGCCCAATGGCGCGCTCAAGATCTGGCGCAAAGGCGTGGGCGAGTTCAAGGTCCACGTCAGGGGGCGCGCGGCGCATGCGGGCGGCGACCACAAGAATGGGCGGAATGCCATCGAGGAAATGGCGCATCAGGTCATTGCCATCCAGAAGTTGACCGATTATGACAAAGGCACGACCGTCAGTGTGGGCGTCATCCAAGGCGGCACGGTCTCGAACGTGGTGCCCGAGGAGGCCTTCATCGAAGTGGATGTGCGCATCCTTCAACCTGAGGAGTGGTCCCGTTTGGAGGCTGCCATACGCTCCTTGCGGCCCGCGCTGGATGGAACCACCATCACCGCGACGGGCTTCCTCAATCGCGGGCCCATGCCTGTCACTGAAACGACGAAAACTGTCTTTGCCAAGGTCCAGGCCATTGCCGCGGGCCTCGGTTTGGACGTCCAATCGGGTGGCACAGGCGGTGTCTCGGACGCGAACTTCGTGGCGGCCCTCGGCCTGCCCGTGCTGGATGGGTTGGGCGCGGTGGGTGAGGGCTACCACTCCGAACGCGAGTTCATCCATGCCGCCAGCCTGGAAGAGCGCGCCAGACTCCTCTCTGTGTTGATTCAGAACTGGTGACCTTGAAACTACGACGGACTCTGATCGCCTTCCTGTTGTTGTGGATCGCTGCCTGCGCTCCCACGCCGACGGCGGCTCCCGTCTCCCAAGCGGACATCTACGCCTCGGCCGCGGCAGATCCCTGGCTGACGGAGGCCTTTGCCTGTGCCTCGGACTCGAACCTTGTCTTGAACGTAATCCATGACCCCGCCCAGGCGGATCTGGTCTTGCGCATCGGTGAACCCGCTGCACTCTCCACGCCTGCCTTCCAAATCGACACGGAAGAAATTCTGGTTGTTACGCATCGCGAGAGTCCGCTGCAAAACATGACGCTCGAACAAGTGCAAAGCCTCTTCACGAACGGCGACCCGTCCGTGCAGGTGTGGGTCTATGCGTCGGGTGAGGATGTGCAAGAAGCCTTCGATCAGGCGGTAATGACGGGACGTCCCGTTACCTCTTTTGCGCGGCTGGCCTCGTCGCCGCAGGAAATGTCCGATGTATTGAACGCCCAGTCGAATGCGGTCGGCATCCTGCCACGCCACTGGCTGGCGGGTAGTCCGCGCTTCATTTATTCGGTCGGAACTGTGCCTGTGCTGGCTATTACGCCATCCGAGCCGCAGGGTGCGTTGAAAAACTTGATCGCCTGTTTACAAAAATAGGAGGCAGAATGTTTGCGATTCCCGTCTTTGATGTGGCGGGCCCTGGGGTGGTCCTTTTTGTGGCTGGAATGGGACTGCTGGCTCTGTGTATTCTGACCGCGTTGATCGTTGCGGTCGAGACGGCTGTTTTGTTCTTCCTCAAGTGGGGGACGTTCAAGCGCAGCCTGCTGGCTGCCCTGGTGATGAACCTGGTCACAACCTTGATCGGCGGCGGGTTGATCTTCCTGCTCTCGAACATCTACCTGGGCTTGCTGGTGGATTTCCTCCTCTCGGTGCTGATCGAGGGCGGCGTGCTAATGCTCTTCAACCGCGAGACAGTCCGCAAGAATTGGGTTGCTGCCCTGACGGCCAATGCGGTCAGCTATTTGCTGATCCTCCTGCCTGCGGTCTTGATCTTCCGCTAAATGAACTGGCTCCTGCCGCTCCTGCTCGGGCTGGCGCACGGCGTCTCGGATGCTTCGGCGGGATTGCTGGTGGGCCTCCTCTTGAGTTCGAACCTGCCGAACGGGGCGCTTCTTGTTTTGCTTTACAACGGGATCGCCTTCGGCCTCCAGCCCGTGGCGGGCCTGGCCCTCGACGCGTGGAACCAGCCCAGGCGGGGCGCTGCGCTTGGACTATTGTGTACAGCACTGGGACTGTTTGCCAGCCTGCATGTTCTTGCGCTCGGCGCACTGCTGATGGGGATCGGCTCCGCCTTTCTGCATGCGGGCGGCGGGGCGGTTGCCATCCGGGCGCGGCCCGGGCGTGCGGCGCAGATCGGCTTGTTTGCCGCCTTCGGCGTGGTCGGTCTGGCGTTGGGGACTCTGGCTTCGGCTGTCTTCTCCCTCAAGACCGTGACCTTATTTGTCCTGGCCTTGCTGACTGTGGCAGGGCTGGTTTGGTTTTGGAAGCCGCGCCTCCTGGCTGACTCTCATCCCGCGACTGCCGATCCGTTCGGCTCCACCGCGTGGACGGCGGCTGCCGTGCTGGTGGCGGCGGTTGCCGCCCGATCCCTGGCCTGGACGGGGATGCAGACCAGCCAGCAGGTCGTCTCTGCATTCGAGTTGGCCCTCGCGGCAGGGACGGGCAAGCTGTTGGGCGGGTTCCTCTCCGACCGTCTCGGCTGGCGGACCTGGTCCATGCTGGCGCTGGCGGGAGCGCTGGGGTTGCTGGCCTTTGGCGCGGATTGGGCAGCGGCGGTGATGGTCGGTGTGGCTTTGCTTCAGTCGCTGACTCCGCTCTCGATGGCGGCCATGTCCAGGTGGATGCCGAACTCGCCCGCCCTGGCCTCTGCCCTGGTCAATGGCCTGGGCGTGATGCTGGGCGGTGCCGCTTTCTTTTTCCTCCCGCGCGGCTGGTTCGGACCGCTCATCTTCATTCCCGCCGTGATCATCAGCGGACTGTTGTACTTTTGGGCTTTGACAGTAAAATACGACTTGTAACAAAAAATTTATTGTTTCCTTGCCAAAGGAGAAACCATGTCCGAGTTGTTCGACACTTCGACCGCGCTCAGTGCAAATTTTGGAGGCGAGATCGTCTGGCGTCCCACGCCTGCGGACGTCGAGCGCGCGCACCTGACCGCGTTCATGCGTCAGCATGGGATCGCCGATTTTAACGAGCTGATGCAGCGTTCCACGCAGGATGTGGCCTGGTTTACAGATGCGGTCTTGAGGTATCTCGACATCCAGTTCTACCAGCCGTATTCGCAAGTCGTGGACCTGAGCGGGGGCATCCAGTTTCCCAAATGGTGTGTGGATGGCAACATGAACATCGTCCACAACCTGCTGGATAAGTATCAGTCCAGCGGGACGGCGGATCGCCTGGCGATGGTTTGGGAGGGGGAGGAACACGTCATCCGCAATTTCACGTATCGCGAATTGTATGCCATGGTCAACAAGACGGCCAACGCGCTGCGCTCGCTCGGATTGGGCAAGGGCGACGCGGTCGGTCTGTTCATGCCGATGACGCCCGAGATCGTGATCGCCTTGCTGGCGATTGCCAAGATCGGGGGGATCATCCTGCCGTTGTTCTCGGGGTACGGTGCGGGCGCAATCGTCTCGCGCCTGAACGACGCCGAGGCCAAAGCCCTTTTCGCCGCAGACGGGACCTTCCGCCGCGGCAAGCCCGTGGACATGAAATCCATCGCCGACGAGGCCGCTGCGCAGGTGCCGACTCTCCAGCACATGATCGTGCTCCAGCGCACAGGTCAGCCAATATCCATGTCGGCGGGACGCGACCATTGGTGGCACGAGTTGATTCAGATTCAATCGCCGCAGGCCGAGACCGAGGTCACGTCCGCCGAGGACCCGTTGATGATCATCTACACGTCGGGCACCACGGGACGGCCCAAGGGCGCGCTGCACACGCATTGCGGATTCCCCGTCAAGGCCGCGCAAGACATGGCCTTTGGCACCGACGTCCACGCGGGGGACGTCATCTACTGGATGACCGACATGGGCTGGATGATGGGACCGTGGCTGGTCTTTGGCGCGCTGACGTTGGGCGCGACCCTGTTGCTCTACGATGGCGCGCCCGACTTCCCTGGCCCCGACCGATTGTGGGAGTTGACCGCCACACACAGGGTCACACAATTGGGCGTCTCACCGACCTTGATCCGCTCGCTGATGCATCACGGCGAGGAGCAATTCAAAGGTCAGGACCTCTCTGCCCTGCGTTGTTTCGCCTCGACGGGCGAGCCGTGGAATCCCGAGCCGTGGAAGTGGCTGTTCGAGAAGGTCGGCGAGGGCAGGCGGCCGATCATCAACTACTCGGGCGGGACCGAGATCAGCGGCGGGATCGTGATGGGCAATCCGCTGCTGCCGCTCAAGCCGTGCGCCTTTTCCGCGCCCTGCCCAGGCATGGACGCCGACGTGTTCGACGAGGAGGGCCGTCCACTGCGCAACGCGGTGGGGGAGTTGGTGATCAAGGCCCCGTGGATCGGCATGACGCGCGGATTCTGGCGCGACCGTCAACGGTATCTCGACACCTACTGGTCGCGCTGGGAGAACGTGTGGGTCCACGGCGATTTCGCCGCCATCGACGAGGACGGCTTGTGGTACATCCTCGGCCGTTCTGATGACACGATCAAGATCGCAGGCAAACGGCTGGGTCCCGCCGAGGTGGAGTCGATCCTTGTGCGGAATCCCGCCGTGGTCGAGGCGGCCGCCATCGGCGTCCCGCACGAGGTCAAGGGCAGTGAGTTGGTGCTGTTCGTCGTGCTCAAGAAATCCGCCCAGCCGACCGAGGAGCTGCGCCGCGCGTTGCATGATCTGGTCGTGGCTGAGATGGGTAAACCGCTCGCGCCCAAGGCCGTATTATTCGTCAGCGACCTGCCCAAGACGCGCAACGCCAAGGTCATGCGGCGCATGATCCGCGCGGCCTACCTTGGGCTGGAGTTGGGCGACACGTCCTCGCTGGTCAACCCCGAGGCGATGGAGGAGATCCGCAAGGCGCGATA
>CAZGFR010000138.1:0-7278 GCA_964524485.1 uncultured Anaerolineaceae bacterium
ACATCCACGATCTCGCCCTTGGCGTCGTGAATGGTCACTTGCAGCGGCATCTGGCCAGGCAGGGCGTGGGTGGCGCAGCCGAAGCATGGGTCGTAGGCGCGGAAGGCCATCTCGACCATGTTGAGCATCGGTTCGGTGACCACGGTTCCTTTGTGGATCAGGCTGCGCGCGGCTTTGTTGATCGACATGCTGATGGGCGCGTAGTTGTTGGTGGTGCCGACGATCAGGTTGACCTTCTTGAGCAGGCCGCGCTCGTCGGTGATGTAGTGATGGGTGAGCGTCCCGCGCGGGGCTTCGACGATGCCGATGCCCTCGGTGGGAGTCTCGGTGGGGATGGCGTGAACGTGCGGCGAGGTGATCTCGGGATCGCGCACCAGTTCCAGCCAGTGCTCGGCGGCGTAGAGCAGCTCGACCAACCGCGCCCAGTGGATGGCCAGCCGCTGATGGACGGGTTTTCCGTCCAGCGTGCCGAAGAAGCGTTCGTACTCTTCCTGCGCGAGCGGGGTGGCCATGCCGTCGGCAGCGTTCAGGCGCGAGAGCGGGGTGGCCATGTAGACGCCCGAATCCATGCCGTCGACGAAGCCCTTCCAGCCGACCTTCTTGAGGTACGGGAACTTGAGGTAGGTCCACGGCTCGACGTGCTCGGCGATGTGCTCGGCGTAGTCCCTGGGCGCATACTTGACGAATTCCCTGCCCTCGGGGTCGACCACGCGCACCTTGCCATCGTAGAAGTTGACCTTGTTGTTCTCGTCCACCAGACCCATGTAATAGGTCTTGTGGTTGTACACGTCACCCAGGATCAGGTCGACGTACTGCTTGTTGCCCAGCACGAAGTCGGTAAACAACTTGAGCGAGAACTGCGCGAACTCGACGGCGTACTGGCCCATCTCTTCGATGCGGTCGCGCTGCTCGGCGGTGATGCCCTTGGTCAGGCCGCCAGGGATGGATGTGCAGGGATGGACTTTGCGCCCGCCGATGATCTCGACCGTGTCGTGGCCGAACTTGCGCATCTGGATGACCTTGCCGCCGATCTCCAGCCCAACCTTGTGGATGACGCCCAGAATGTTCCTCTCGGCGACGGGCGCGTCGGGTCCCATGACGAAGTCGGGGCCGCCCAGCGCGTAGAAGTGGGTGGTGTGGTCGGTGCAGTAGAAGGCCATGTAGAGCAGTTCGCGCAGCAGTTTGGCCGTGCGCGGCGGGTCGACATGGTAGACCATATCCGCGGCCTTGGCGGCGGCCATGTGATGCGCCTCGGGGCACACGCCGCAGATGCGGTTGGTCAGCAGCGGCATCTCCTCCACGGGACGGCCGACGCAGAAGCGTTCGAATCCACGCAACTCGGGGATCTGGAAGTAGGTATTGGCCACATCGCCTTCGTCGTTGAGGAAGATCTCGATCTTGCCGTGACCTTCGAGGCGGGTGATGGGGTCGATGGTAATCTGTTGTGCCATTATGCCTTCTCCTTCTCCCAGGCGGATTTGTTGGCCCGCAGCAGCGACCCCGCCAGGTTGAAGCGATAGAACTGACCCGCGGGGTCGGGGATGCCGTCCAGGATGCGGTCGATCTCGTCGGGCTCTTTCGCGTCGATGACCGAGGCAAAGGCCGAGATCAGGCGCGCGCCGTAATCGACGACGCCTTCCGCGGGACCGTAACAGCCGATGCACTGCGCTCCCGCCGACGGGCAGCGCGCATTGCAGCCCGAGCGTGTGGCCACACCGTTGCAGGGGATGCCCTGTTCGAGCAGGCATAACACGGGGTCGATCTCCTGCCCGAAGATGCGCTTGAAGGAGGTGATGGTCTTGACGTTGCGCGTGCGCTTGCACTCGTCGCACACGGTGGAATTGCCCGCGCCGATGACCGATCCCTTGGGCGGCAGTTCGGCCCTGCCCTGCAGCACTTGAATGACCAGGTCGATCACCGCTGCGATCTGGTGACTCTCGGGCGGGCAGCCAGGCATGTAGTAATCCACGTCCACCACCTGATCGAGGGTCTTGAGGACCGGGTTCAGGGCGGGCAGGCGGATGGTCCCTTCGGGCATGTCGTACGCGGTAACGGGGCGGATGCCTGTCGGGTTGTCGGTGCTGACGGTCGAGTAGGCTGTGTCGACCATTTCCTTGATCGACGAGAAGTTCGCCAGCCCAGGCACACAGCCTTCGTTGGCGCACGAGCCAAAGGCCACCAGGATCTTCGATTTCTGACGCAGCAGGTTGGCGATGTGCTCATTCTCATCGGTACGAATGCCGCCGTTGAAAAGCGTCAGCAGGATCGAGCCGTCTTCCATGGCTTCCACGTCCTTGTACTTGGCGTCCATCGCCACGGGCCAGAAGACCACGTCGAAGTTGGCGTCCACATCCAGGATCTTCTCGTTGGTGTTGAGCACCGCGATCTCACAGCCGCCGCAGGAGGCCGCCCAGTACATGGCAAATTTCGGCTTGTCGCTCATGCGGGCACCTCCATTGTGGACGGTCGACCATGGACGGTGGACGGTTCTTCACGGTCCACGGTCTTCGGTCCATCGTCTGGTATTCCCCAGTGCAGCGGACCGAGTGCGCGAATCTCTTCGACGAAGATGTTGATCTCGCTGGCGAATCTGGCTCCCTCTGCGGCGCTGGCCCAGATCAATTTAACGCGACCAGGCTCCAGCCCCAAGCCGACCAGGGTCCGCCGCATGAGTTGGAAGCGGCGCAGGGCTTTGTAATTCTGTTCGAGGTAGTGACATTCTCCAGGGTGACAGCCCGTGATGATGACGCCGTCTGCGCCGCTGGAGAGGGCCTTGAAGACGAAGGTCGGGTCGAGGCGGCCCGAGCACATCAGCCGCACCAGCCGCACGTTGGGCGGATACTTGATGCGGGCCGTGCCAGCCAGGTCGGCGGCGCGGTAGGAGCACCAGTTACAGGTGAAGCCGATGATGGTGGGTTCGAATGTGTCGGTCATGTCTCCTCCTACGCCGTCACAGGCTCATCGACGTTGAGCAGCAACAGGCCTTCGATCTGCGAGAGGATCTGGTCGTTGCTGAAGGCTGTTCCGCTGATGGCGCCCGCAGGGCAGGCTGCCACGCAGGTGCCGCAGCCCTGACACAGCGCCGCGTTGACCTGGCTCACGCCCCGCTCCTCGACGAAGCTGATGGCGTTGTACGGACACAGGCTGTTGCAGATGCGGCAGCCCGAGCATTGGTCCTGGTTGACGCTGGCGCGCACGGGCTCGATGGCAATTTCCCTTTGCTGGATCTTGCCCAGCACGCGCGCCGCCGCCGCCGCTCCCTGGGCCACGCTGGAGGGGATATCCTTGGGGCCTTGCACGCAGCCCGCGATGTAGATGCCCTCCGTCATGGTCGAGATCGGATCGAGCTTCGGGTGCTTCTCGATGAACCAGCCGTCGGCCGAGCAGGACAGGCCGAAGCGTTTGGCCGTTTCCTTGGCGTCATAGCGCGGCTGCAGGCCCGTCGACAGGATGACCATGTCCACAGGGATGCGGCGCTGCTTGCCTGCCAGCGTATCCTCCACCTGAACGATGAGATGGCCGTCCTCGTCGGGCCGGCGCGGGACGTCGGTGATCTCGGCCACCTTGCCGCGCACGAAGAGAGTCCCTTCATCGAGCACACGCTGATAGAACTCGTCGTAGGCTTTGTAGGCCGTGCGCATGTCGATGTAGAAGTTGTAGACAATGGCGCCTGTCCGCTCGTGGACGAGGTGCGCGAACTTGAGGCCTTGCATACAGCAGATGACCGAGCAGTAGTTGTTGAAGTTGCGGTCGCGCGAACCGACGCAATGCACGATGCCGACCGCCTTGGGCGTGGTCTTGCCGTCGCGCAGCACAATGTTGCCGTTGGTGGGTCCCGCCGCGTTGCTGAGTCGCTCGAATTCCAGGCTGGTGAACACGTTCGGCAGGCGTCCGTAGCCGTAATTGGTCACGCGCCGCGCATCGAACAGGTCGTAGCCTGTCGCCAGCACAATGTTCCCCACTTGCAGAGTCAGAATCTCATCCTGCTGTTTGAAATCGATGGCGTTGGTCGGGCAGAATTTTTCGCAGGCCTTGCAGGTACCCTTCTGGAAATACGTGCAATTCTCCACGTCCATCACGGGATACTTGGGCACGGCTTGCGGGAAGGGCGTGTACACCGCCTTGCGATAGCCCAGGCCTGCCTCGTACACGTCGTCAATGACCTTCTTCGGGCATTTCTCCTGGCAGATGCCGCAGCCCGTACACAGGTCCTCGATCACCTTGCGTGCTTTCTTGCGCACGGTCACGGTGAAGTTGCCCACGAAGCCATCCACCTTTTCCACTTCACTCCAGGTCAGCATCGTGATGTTGGGATGCGTGCCCACCTGCACCATCTTGGGGGTCAGGATGCAGGCCGAGCAATCCAGCGTGGGGAAGGTCTTGTCGAACTGGGCCATGTGCCCGCCGATCGACGGTTCGCGCTCGACGAGGTAGACGTGATAGCCCGCGTCCGCGATCTCCAGCGCTGATTGAATGCCCGCAATGCCGCCGCCCACCACCAGCGTATCAGGGTGGATCGGCACGCGCAGCGGTTCCAGCGGCACGTGGCGAATGACGCGTTCCACGCCGCCCGAGACCACCGCCTTCGACTTGGCCGTGGCCGCCGCTTTATCGGTATGCACCCACGAGACCTGCTCGCGGATCGAAACCAGCTCGCACAGGTACGGGTTCAATCCCGCGTTCTTGCAGGCCGTACGGAAGGTCGCTTCGTGCAAGTGCGGCGAACAGGCCGCCACCACCACACGCGTCAGCCCCAATTCTTTGATATCCTTCTCGATCAACTCCTGACCGAGGCTGGAGCACATGAACTTGTAATCCCGCCCGATCACCACTCCGCGATGTTCCAGTTGACTGGCAGCCCACTCCGCCACCTCCTGGACGTCCACCACGCCTGCAATGTTTGTGCCGCAATGGCAGACGTACACGCCGATTCTTTCTTCGCCCTTCGACTCGCTCAGGGCAAGCTTTGGGTTGGTCCCGCCATGTTGAGTCATTTCACCACCTTACCCTTCTCGGCAGGCATGTTGCGCGGCGGCAGGGGAGCGGGCATCGGCAGGCTGCCGTCCTTCTTCGGTTTGGCCGTCCCCGCGGGGACTTCAGCAGGATGCTCGATGCCGATCTTTGCCAGTGCATTACGCGCGCTGACCAACTCCAGCCCGAAGCCAAGGTCTTTGGCTTCCAGCCCGAAGGCCAGCCCCATCAATTGGGTGAAGAAGATGACGGGCATGCGGTAGCTGGTGCCGAAGTATTTATTGGTCTCGCTTTGATATGCGTCCAGGTTCATCTGGCACATCGGGCAGAGCGTGGCCATCAGGTCGGCCTGATGCGCGTCGGCGGCAGAGACCAGGCGGCGGATCAGCTCGAAGGCTGTGTCGGGGCTGATCTGCGTCATGTGCCCGCCGCAGCATTCGGTCTTGAGCGGGAACTCGATCACATCCGCGCCGAGGGCGTTGAGCAGCAGGTCTAATTCCACGGGATATTCGTGGTCTGACCAGCGATGCTCGTAATCGGGACGCGGCACCATGCAGCCGAGGTAGGGCGCCACGCGCAACCCCGTCAGCGGGCGGACCACCTTGCTTTTAATGGTATCCAGCCCCACGTCATAGACCAGCACGTCGAGCAGGTGGCGGATGTCGAGCGAGCCGGGCGTGTAGGAGAGTCCGCCAGCCGCCAACGCCTCGTTGACATGCTGTCCAAGGACGGGCTGCTCTTGCATGTAATAATCGGCTTTGGCCAGGTTGAGATAGCAGGCCGAGCACGGCGCGACGACCGTCCGCGTGCCATCCGCCTGCTGGGCGGCCAGCGCCAGGTTGCGCGAGATCAACGCGTAGGCGGGAGTCAGTTTGATGCCGAGGTATTCCGTCGCACCGCAGCAGTTCCAGTCTTCGATCTCCTGCAGGTCCAGACCGATGATATCGGTGATGGCCTTGAGCGAATCGTAGTAGGCGCGGGCACTGGATTCCATGGCGCAGCCAGGGTAGAGGATGTAACGGTTCATGAGGCCGCCTCCACTTCCTTGGCCCGCTTGAGGATGGCCTTGAGCTGCGCCATGCCCTTGATGCGCTTGGGGATCATGCTCATGCGCTGTTTGCTCAACATTCCCACGCCCATCGGGGCCATGTTCGGCAGGCGCAGCGGGAAATGCTTAAGGTAATGACGCGTGGCCAGCCCCAATTCAAAACTGCGCCCAAACTCCTCAACCATATCCACGAAGGTCTGAGAGAAGTCGGGCGCAGTCGAGTCCTGGTAGAGCTTGGCTTCGATGGCCATACTTTTTAGGGTGTACATCACATCGGCGATGTGCACATTCTGAGGACAGCGCACCACGCAGTGGTAGCAGGAGACGCAGATCCATGGTGTGTTGCTCATCAGCGCGGCATGGCGCATCCCCGCCCGGAGCATGGCGAACAACATGCGCGGCGTGTGGTCCATGTCCGCTTCAGAGGGGCAGGACCCGCCGCATGATCCGCATTGGATACACATCTCCAACCGCGAAACACCTGCGGTTCGGTGAGAGACTTCGCCAAGTAGCGAGAGATCCTCGATCTGCTTGGGGGGCGCTGAGGCGCGCTCCTGGTCCAGAGTCTGCATGTGGCCTCCTTTGAAAATAGGTAGGCGATATCCGATTGTCAAATAATGTTGTACAACATTTCAATTATCGTTACAATTCTGTATAATGTCATGAATGTTTAGACAACCGATTGGGTGATTTATAGCTTGTCTAGTCATTTCTCTGGATTTAGGGCTGGTTCCGCCTCCTAAGCCTTGCTTGCCCCTCTGGTCAAGCTACCATCCCCCCGGCTGATAGGTTTTTACAGGGTCTTTTTTGCCTTCCTGATAGTTCTTGATAGCCGGCACGGATAGAATACGCTCAGACGAAAGAAAAAAAGGAGATACCCCCATGGAAATTCCGCGCCACTGGCGTCTCAAACAGCAACGATACGGTCTGGTCGGAGAAGTTTGTCCGCATTGCGATGCCAAGATCTTCCCGCCCCGCGACGTCTGCCCGAACTGCGGCGACGAGGCCAAAACCCTGTATACTTTTAGCGGTAAAGGCGAAGTCTTTTCCTACACCACCATCTACGAAGCCCCGAGCGGCTTCGACAGCAATGCCCCGTATACCGTGGCCCTGGTCAAACTCGAAGAGGGACCCATGGTCACCGCCCAACTGACCGACCTGGGCGAACAGCCCGTCGAAATCGGCATGCCCGTGGAGATGGTCACCCGCAAGATGCGCAACGACGGCGACGAACGCGGATTGATCGTGTATGGGTATAA
>CAZGFR010000139.1:0-7270 GCA_964524485.1 uncultured Anaerolineaceae bacterium
TCCGCGCCGGTGTGTGTGGGATTTGGAATCGGCACGCCAGAACAAGCCGAACAGGTCGGTCAACTCGCGGATGGAGTCATTGTCGGCTCGGCGTGTGTGAAAATGATTGGGAGTAGCCAAATGCCTGTTGAAACGGCGAAGCAGTTTGCGGCGGAGTTCAGAGGCGCTTTGTCTATGTTGAAGAAATAGGTCAGGCGGTGAGTTCCCCGCGTAGGTTGGTCTGCATCAACCGTTTAATTTCGTCTACAGGCAGATTTTGGCTGAATAGATAGGATAGTTTTGCCAGCGCGGCTTCGGCGGTCATGTCGAAGCCGCTGATAACTCCAGCCCGGGCTAAGGCAGATCCAGTCGCATAATCTCCAAGATGGACGCTGCCTTTCAAGCACTGTGTGCAATCCACGATGACCACGCCCCGTGCGGTAGCTTCTTCCACCGCGGCGAGAAAATCTGCATTGTTGGTGGGACCATTACCCACGCCGTAGGCTCTCAGAATCAACCCCTGTAATGGGGGTCGTAAAAAATTTCGGACAATCTGCGCGGGGATGCCAGGCCACAAGGGCAGCGCTCCCACGTTGACCTGTTTCAGTTCCTGCACTTGTAGCGAGCTTCCTGCAGGTGGGGCAGGCAGCACCTGCTCGCGGTGAATGCGGATGTCCACGCCGATATCGCCGAGCGGCGGCAGGTTGGGGGAGGCGAATGCATCCAAACCATCGGTGCTAACCTTGACCGCGCGGCAGCCTCGCAGCAGTTGATTACCAAAACATAGGCAAACCTCAGGAATATCGAAATTAGCGGCGATAGTCAGGGCGGTGATGATGTTGGCGCGCGCGTCATTGCGGACCTCGCATAACGGGATTTGCGAGCCTGTCAGTACCACAGGTTTTCCCAATCCTTGCAACATGAACGGCAGGGCAGAGGCGGTATATGCCATCGTGTCTGTGCCGTGTAGGATGATAAAGCCGTCGTAATCGTGGTAATGCGCTCCAACGTCGTAGGCAATCTTGTGCCAATCTTCTGGTGTCATGTTGGCTGAATCAAGCAGCGGATTATATTCTTGAATGTCCACCTCGGGCATTGAGTCACTTTTTAGCTCTGACATGGATAGGATTTGCTCCGCCAGGTAGCCAGGCGCGGGCGCGTAGCCTTCGGGTGTGGGCTGCATGCCGATGGTCCCGCCTGTGTAGATAATGTGGACTCGTTTTTTCATGAAAATGTCACCTGAGATTTGCTGATGTCGTTCTATTAAACCATGATTGCACTCCGATGCTCAAGTGGCTTCTTCACGAGTAAAATAGTCCGCTATTGAGAGGTGTTATGAACGATAAGATGTCCGTGTTTTGGTCGGGGGTGCGGGAGGAGGTCCCGCTGCTGGTGGGGGTGTTCCCGTTCGGGATGATCTACGGGGCGCTGGCGCTCAACGCGGGCTTGAGCCTGGCGGCGTCGCAGACGATGTCGTCCATCGTGTTCGCGGGTTCATCGCAGTTCATTGCGGCGCAACTGGTTCACGACGCCGCGCCTGGGCTGGTGATCGTGCTGACCATTGCAGTGGTCAACCTGCGGCATATGTTGTACAGCGCGTCGCTCGCGCCGTATCTGGAGAAATTGCCCATCCGTTGGAAGGTTCTGCTGGCCTACTTGTTGACAGATGAAGCCTACGCCCCAACAGCCTTGAAGTTTGAGCGCGAAGGGACCACCCCGCTCGGGCATTGGTTCCTGTTTGGGGCGGGGCTGGCCTTATGGTTCGCCTGGCAGGTCAGTACGGGGCTGGGTATCTTCCTTGGAGCGGCCATCCCTCAGAACTGGCCACTGGACTTCGCCCTGCCGTTGACCTTCATCGCGCTGGTCATGCCCGCGCTGAAAAATCGCCCTGCCATCGCAGCGGCGCTCAGCGCAGGATTGGTGGCGCTGCTTGCGGTTAGTCTGCCTTACAAGTTGGGACTGATCCTGGCGGCGCTGACGGGCATTTTTGTCGGGACCATGCTGGAGGGTCGGAAATCCTCAAGGAGGACGCTGTGAACATCTGGCTGGTGATGTTGTTCGGCGGGCTGATCACGTTCGGGATGCGTTTCTCGTTCATCTATTTGTTCGGACGTTTCCACATTCCTGAGACGCTGCGCCGCGCCCTGCATTATGTCCCCCCTGCGGTGCTTTCGGCGATCATCTTCCCCGAGATCCTGCTCCACGACGGGAAGCTGGCTCTGACCCTCGGCAATGACCGCCTGTTGGCGGGACTGGTGGCGGTGCTGGTCGCCTGGTGGACGAAAAATACCCTGCTGACCATCCTGGCTGGGATGGCGGCTTTGCTGGTGATGCAATTCGTGATTCGTTGAATTACACGTACGAGAGGAAGACCTGGTTGCCCCCCGCTTCTTTGGCGCGCAGCAGGGCGTTTTGCGCCTGTCCCACCAGGGACGGCAATTCCACGGTCGGGCTGACGTGCATGAGCGTGGCCACCCCCGCGCTGACCTGCAGGTTCAGACGCGGGCCCTCCTTGCCAGCCGTCAACAGGATGGCGCGCACGCCGTTGATGATGCGTTCGGCCACTTTTTCGGCATCTGCGCCGATCAGCCCGGGCAGGGCGGCGATGAACTCGTCCGCGTGCCAGCGTCCGATGCAGTCGTAGGGTCGGCTCTTCTCGCGGATGACCTGCGCCACCAGTTTGAGGACCTCATCGCCGATGCGCGTGCCGTATTGGGCATTCAGCAATTTGAAGTTGTCCACGTCGAGCATGATGAGACTCATGGGAGCCTGGCTGCGGCGGGCGCGCTCCAGTTCGCCGGGGGCCGTGGCAAGGAAGGCCTTCTGGTTCATCAGGCCCGTTAACGGGTCGAAGATGGCCAGGTTTTCGAGTTGGTCCTTGGCTTGCAGGAGGTTGTCGCCCAGGCTGAGGATGCGTTCGCCGATGGTCACTCGCGAGCGCAACTCCGCTGCCGAGACGGGTTTGTACAGGATGTCATCGGGACGGGCCGGCTGGGTTTCGGGGTCATAGGCTCGGTCCGTGATGAGCAGGATGTAAATCGGGGCAGGCAGGCCCCCCGCGCGGATGTGCTCCACGAAGTGTTTCTCGTCCATGTCGGTGTTGGTGCGGTTGGCGATGACGTAACGCACGCGGCTCGAGAGGAGGAGTTCCCAGGCCGACTGGCTGTCGGCGCAGATCAAGGCCTCGTGCTTGCGGCTTTGCAGTACCTGCAGGATGGTGGCGCGTTCGCCGGGGTCGTTGTTGAGGACAAGGATTCGCATGGCCTGTTCCTTTGGCCCCGAATTATAACCGTGGAAGGTCAAATTTGCCGCGCGGTTGACAAATGCATACACCCATAGTATATTTGCCGCGCTCTTTCCACAACGCCGAGGTAGCTCAGTGGCAGAGCAGGGGACTCATAAGCCCTTGGTCGTGAGTTCAAATCTCACCCTCGGCACTCTGACCCGCCGAAAGGCGGGTTGACTTTTTCAAAATACGTCTTATTTGGTCACACTTGAAAGGATAACCATGAGCGAGAATACAGTCACCAACGGCCAGGTCGTTTCGATGGAATACACCCTGTGGGTCGCCGGCGAAGTACTGGATACTTCGGATGGACAGGGTCCGCTACAATTCCTGGCGGGCTACGGGAACATCATCCCGGGCCTGGAGCAGGAAATGATGGGCATGAAGATCGGCGACGAGAAGGAAGTGACCGTGACCCCTGCTGACGGCTACGGCGAATACGACGAGGCCGCCTTCATGGATGTTCCGCGCAAGGAATTTCCCGCCGACATGGCCCTCGAGGAGGGCCTCGAATTGAGCGTCAACGATGACGAGGGTCATGCCCACTACGCCCGCATCGACGAGGTCGGCGATGAATCCGTCCGCCTGGATTTTAACCATCCGCTGGCGGGCCAGGAACTGAAGTTCAAGGTCAAGGTGGTGGCCTTGCGCGAACCGAACGCTGAAGAGTTGGAACACGGCCACGTCCACGAAGCTGGACATCACCACTAGAATGAAGAAGTCCCGCCGAAAGGCGGGACTTTGATTTTAGTCGGTGGCGGCGGAAAGGGCCTGGGCCGCCTCTTCGTGCGGAATGAAGCGCTCCTGTCTGCCAAGGGTCAGGTGGAGGAAGTAGAAACTGGCCGCCGAGATCAGGGTCAGCACGCCGCCCAGGAACCAGATCAGGTTCGGGTTAGGGCCGTCGATGATCAGCCCTGCGGCAGTGGGACCGATGATGGCGGGCAGTCCCCACGAGATCCCGTAGATCGCCATGTAGCGGCCGCGCATATCTGCGGGGGCAAAATTGGCCGTCAGCGCGGAACTGACCGGCATGATGATCATCTCTCCGATGGTGATGACCACGATGGCGGTCACGAACAGCCAGTAGGCCGAGACGAACCCGAACATCGTAAATCCCAGCACGTAGAACAACACGCCGACCGCCATGGTCAGGAAGGGCGGTCGCTTCTTGATCAGATAGGTCACCAGGAATTGGAAGAGTACCACCGTGATGGCGCTGGAAGTCATCAGGAAGCCATAGCCTGAAGGTTCGACACCGTGGAATTTATTCAGGTAATACGAGAGCGAGTTGTACATCTGCTGATAGACAAGACCCATCAGGATGGACGCGCCCAGGAAGGCCACGTACGGGCCGTCGCGCAGCACCTTGATGTAGCCAACGAAGGTCTGTAGCATAGTTTCGTGTTGGACTTCTTCGTGGGGCAGGGTCTGGACCTGGGGTTTGGTCTCGGGCATGAAGAGGTAGAACAGCACCGCCACGATGCAGCTGATGACCGCGTCCGTGACGAACAGCGCGAAGTAGGAGCGGTTGGCGAGGAATCCGCCGATGATGGGGCCGATCATCCAAGAGACGTTGGCCACCACGCGCAGGATGCCGAAGCCCTCCTGACGCTTTTCCTCGGGCAGGATGTCGGCGATCATGGCCGAGTGGGCGGGACCCGCCACATCGGACAACAGACCGATCAACACCGCCAGCGGATATAGCATGGTCAGCGTGTTGACGGAGCCCAGCGCCAGCGTGCTGACGGCACTGAAGACCAGTCCAAAAAGGATCAAGCGGCGACGGCCAAGGCGGTCAGTCAACGCGCCGCCGACCATGCTGCCGAACATGCCAAAGAGCGAGAAGGTCCCCAGCACGGTGCCCGCTTCGGTCATGCCCACGTGGAATTTCTGGGTGATGTAGAGCGTGAAGAACGGGAACAGCAGCGTGCCGCCGATGCGGTCGATGAACGACACCCCAACCACGAACCAAAACTTGCGGGGGAATTCCATGATGGTTTCGGGTATCTTTTTGAAGGATGTGACGAACCAGTTGAGTATTTTACCGATCATGATTGGCCTTTCGAGGAAAAATCCATCATAGCACGCATGTTCTGATTTGACCAGTGCCAGATTAATGGATTTTGCTCGCCTAGTGTTGGCCTAGTGTGCCAAGCATCCGCACCCGCCGTTCGAGTGCGCGGAAGGCGGCCGTACCAACCCACAGCATGACGAACATGAAGACGACCAGCAGGACCATTTCCAGGTTCAATGGGACGAGCGGGGTGGTGCCGATCAGCCGCGCGCGGACGCTGTCCAGGCCGTAGGTGAGGGGCAGGGCCAGGGCCACGGGCAGCAGGTAACGCGGCAGGGCGTTGACGGGGAAGTTCGAGCCCGAGAAGATCTGCACCAGGAAACTGCTCAAGTCCACCAAGGTGTTGGCCTCGCGCATCAGCATGACCAGCGCAGCGAAGGCAAACCCGAAGCCGTACAGCCCGATCATCATTGGGAGGATGGGCAGCAGGGCAGCCAGCACGTCGCCTGTGGGGTGGAAGCCGAAGATCAGCCCGCCAAAGAGCAGCATCCCCGTCGAGGTGATGGCCGTCACGACCAGGTTGGTGACCGAGTGGCCGATCAGGATCAGCAGGCGCGGGATGGGCGTCAACCAGTTGGATTCCATCACGCCCGAGTCCATGTCGTTCTTCAGGGCATACCCCATGCCCCAGAAGACGGCGTTGATGAAGTTCTCCAGCATGGTGCCCAGCAGGATGAAGGACATGAAGTCGGTGGTGCCGCTGTATTGGGCGAAGCCCAGCGCCTTGCCGTTGTGGCTGAAGGCCAGTCCCATGAAGTAGACGGGCGCAATCCACACCAGCGGATGGAATACAGATGAGATCGCATTGAGCGGGTAGCGCCAATACTGTTTCCAGTCCTTGCGGATGAGCGCAAACAGTGCACGCAGGTGGGAGGCGAGAGTGGGTTCGGATAAAGTTTGCATGGTGATTCCTTAATATGTCATTGCGAGCCGCCTTCAGGCGGCGAAGCAATCTCCCGTTTTATGAGGAGGCTGCTTCCCGAAGGTCGCAGCGACATGCTAATACTGCCCGATCGCACCCGTCTGGCGGGCGCGGCGTTCCATCCAGGCGAAGACGGCCATGCCGAGGGCCAGCCAGAAGGCGCCGAAGAGGAGTAGCATTTGCAGGTCGTGGGCAATGCCGCTGAAACCGTCGGTGCTCAGAGCCGCACTGCGCACGGCGTGGATGATGTAAGTCTGCGGCAGCCAGGCGGCGACATTCTGCATCCATTGCGGCTGGATCGCCAGCGGATAGGTCACGCCGCAGAAGACCATCACGATGCCGCGCACCAAAAAGACGAAGGCGTTGGACTCCTTCATGGTGATGACCAGGCTGGCGAAGGCGAATCCCAGCCCATAGACGGCGGGCACCGAGACCAGGATCACCAACATGGTCAGGGGCAGGCTGCCCTGGAATCTCACGCCAAAGAGGAGCGCGTATTCCAAGCCCGAGACGAGTAGCATGGTCAGCATCGAGATCAATTGCGGGACGCTGGCTCCCAGCAGGTAGGCAAAACGCCAGGTGGGGGAAAGCCAGTTCGACTCGAGCGTACCGCGCATCTGCTCATTGCGCAGCGCGCCGCCCACATTCCACAACACCACGTTTTGCCACATCCAGATCATCGTGCCGACCGCCATGTAACCGACGTATTCGGTCAGGCCTGTGTTGATCTGGAATTGCGTCAGGCCGCTGCCGTCCACGCCCGAGAGGGCGCGCGCGGTGAGGATATAGCCCATTGGGAAGATGATCGGCCAGATGAGCAGAGAAATGATCCACGAGGGATAGCGGATGAAGATGGTCCACTCGCGGCGGATGACGGCCGCGAGGGCGCGCATCTCATTCAAAGAAGTGGATCGCCCCAATGGGGCGGAAACAATCGGTTGGGACCTCATGCCTGCCTCCGTTTAATCGCGCAGGGCCTTGCCCGTCAGGTGGATGAAGACATCCTCCA